>NZ_JBHSBQ010000041.1:0-167868 GCF_042650665.1 Microvirga sp. GCM10011540
CCCATCGTGCAGCGTCAGCTACATCAGGGCGAGCACGGCCTCGTCAATCTTGTCGTGGTCGATCTCCATGCGGCCACTTTACCACGCCGCAGCCGAAATTCCGCGGTCCTCGGCGGATGCGTACGATAAAGCCGACCTGTGCAGTTTTTCACAGGTCGGTGTAACTGGAACCATAGTGTGCCGCAGATTTCCTGTAAGTCATTGTAATCGCTGCGCCTGACTCAAGACTTTGACACATAGATCGGCTGGATTGACGCAACAGCCCGCCGCAGTTGCATGAGCTTGTTTCAAGCCTCGGATCGCAGGCACGAAAAAGCCCTCGGGCGCGGAACCCGAGGGCTTGGTGGCAAGTACCGAAAGTCAGGCAGGAAGCGCCGTGGAACGGGCGTGGCTCAATCCGCGTCCTTGGGCTTCCTCCAGCGCTTGAGCCGTTTGGGCGGGCCGAAGCGCCGGAGGATGATCCGCCTGGGCGGATTCGGCGGAACGAAGCCCAGCTCGTCGAGCGCTTCCCCGAGCTACCTGGTCTTCGTGGCCGGACCGGGATCGTCGGTGGAGTGGGGTTCGGGTTCCGCAGGCTCCTCGTGCTTCGCGGGTTTCCCAGGCTTATCCTTCAAATCCGGCTCCCGTTCTTGGGTGTCCGTTGGTGCCGTTCGACCCCATGATCAGTGATGGGGCGGCAATTCGGTCCGGCGGAAGAAGTAGGACTTCTTCGCGTCGCCCGAAACGATGGCGGGAGCCACCCCGGCCTCGCGCAATTCCCGCAGCAAACCCCTCGGATTCACGGCCCGCTCCCTGGACATCTCCGCTAGGCTGACGAACGTCTCACGGAACGTGTCGAGGGACTCCCGCGGGATGACCGTCTGCGGACAGCGGTTGACCGGGTTCACGGCCGTGCGTGCGGGCAGGTGCCCGTCCCCGACCAACGCCAGCACGCCATGCGTCGAGGTGGCGAGGAGACGCTCGACCTCGCGGAGCGAGTACCCGCCGTGGTCCTCCCAGCGAACACGTTCGCGCACCTCGCCGACGTCGACGAGCAGGGAGAGGTACCCGGGCACGTCCCGCAGACGCCCCGTCCAGGACAGTCCGCGATCGAGGACGAGCCGGACGATCTCCTCGGCGGAGCAGCAGGCCTGCTTCGCGGCAGCCGGAATGTCGGCCGCTCCCTGCGGCGGGGAGGGAACCGTTTCCGCGTCGGCGAGAAGCCGTCCGAGGAAGGCGTCGAGCTCTTCCCGCGAGAAGGCGTGGTCCTTCAGGTGCGCATGGCGACCGCCCTCGGCAAACGGGCGAATGAGGCCGCAGTCATAGAGCTTGCGGACCTGCACGCGAGGCGCGTTCAGGTACTCCCCGGCCTTGGTCAGGGGCATCGCCCCGGCGGCCTGCTCCAACCACCCGCCGACAAGATCAGCCTGGAACAGGATGCGATCGTCGGTGAGACCGAGCTCAGCCTCGCCGATCACACCTGCCTCGAGCAGGAGCTTCCTCAGGCGCTTCGGGTGCCGCCCGGTTTCCTGGGCCGCCGTCCGCACCGAGTGCAGGCGGCGCACCGTGATGATTTCCCCGAACACCTCGTCACCGGGGCCGAGGGGCAGGGTCTCGATCATGTGCCGCTTCATGATCTCCCTCAGCCGATCATAGGCCTCGTCGCCGTCCTCGTGCGCCAGCCACTCGTAAAGGCGGCCGAACATCGACCGGGGACCCCAGTTCTGCCTGGTGGCCTTGAACGACGCCTGGAGGCGGTCCAGGAGTTCCCTGAAGGCATCCTCGCCATCGGCGAGGATGCGGAAGCCCTCGATGCCCGCGTCGAACCATGCCCTTTCCGACATGCCGCCGGTGCGGCAGCGGGCTCCGGCCAGGGCCACAGCCCCGACCATCTCGCAGGACCGCGCCGCCGCGTACCACGGGAGCGCGTCGAGGAAGGGAATCTCCACCTTCGGTCCCCACAGCCGCCTGAGCAGGTAGGTTTCGAACGGGGACTCGGTACGCTCCACAGCGTACCCGCCGATCCCGTCGAGGATGCCTGCTGCGGACCACATGACCTGCGCGAAGTCGTACGCGCGGACACCGCCCAGACGCATGCCGGGCAGGCACTCCTCCAGTGGGATCAGGGCCGCGCGGTGCCGGGCGCACGAGCGGATCGACGCCAGGCTCCAGGATGCGCGGGCGTATGGGCGGACCTCGACCGGACCGGGCTGGGTCCCGAGGTCGTCGGCGATGCAGAGCGGGCAGACATGGATCCGCTCGCGGCGCAGGCTCTGCTTCCTCAGCGCCTGTCCGTTCAGGACGAAGCCGTCATCGGTGCGGCGGATGCTGAAGGGCAGGAGCCTGCCGGACGGCAGACCGCCGAGGCCCTCAAGGCGCGCGAGCGCCCGGTCCCGGCCGTGAACCACGTCGTAGGCCGTCGTCCCCATGTCGAGGCAGAAGACGTTGAAGGCGGTGCAGCCGTGGAGGGTGGACAGGCGCGAGGCAAAGCTCGTCGGGGTTTCCTGGTCACCGTGCGGGATGCGGATGGCGAGTGCGGCGTGGATGGTCATGCGGACTTCCTTTTCTTCGAGGTCTTGGGTTCGGCGGGTTCGTCCGAGGACGGGTTCTCCGCAGGGGCCACGCCGGGGCGGACGAATTCCCAGTCCCGGGCGAGGAAGATGTTCGTGTCGGCCGGGCAGCCCGTGGTGGCCGCATACGCGCTGGCGAAGTCCGCGATGGTGAGCTGCGCGGCCCCGGCGCGGATCGCGTCCTCCGCCGCGGTCCGGCAGATCTGGACCACGCGCCCGAACTGGCCCTCGGCCGCACGGCAGAGGCGGGCGAGGAACTCGCTGCCGTCCAGGCCGACCGGCTCGAGGTCGGCCGCCTTGGTAGCTACGGTCCGGACGATGTGGTGCAGGCCCTTCGCGTCGTTCGGGAACTTCAGGGGGGTGAAGCTGAGGAAGCGGCAGCGGCGACCCAACTGAACGTCCCGCTGCGCGAACTCCACGAGGGACGGCAGGCCCGACAGGACGAAACTGACGGGCCAGTCCGCCTGCTGCATCACGTTCTTGAGGGTGTCGCTCACCTTCTGGGTTTCGGCACCGTCGGGGAAGCGCACCGCATGCTGCATCTCGTCGATGTGCACGATGAGGACCTTGCGCAGGCGGAGCTGCTCGCGGACCCGGTTCCAGGCGACGTTCTCCTTGACGTCGCGCTCGAGCGGATACCCGAGGGCCCGCAGAAGCTCGATCGCGAGCTGCTTCAGGGTGCACGGCGAGGGCGCGGTGATCGACACGAACGGCATCGTCGGACCGACCGCCATGTTCTGCGGCGTGAGTTCCCGGCGTCCGTCGATGAGGCGGCGCAGCGCGAGGGTCTTGCCGGCCCCGCTCTGGCCGATGACGACCAACGCGCGCCCTTCCGGCCGACGGCCGTTCAGCGACAGCGAGGCCCCGTCGATGAGGCGCTCGAACTCGTCCTCGAGCTGGGCGTCCCGCGGCGTCCTCAGGTAGCTCTTGTGCAGCTTCTCCAATGCGACGATGCGCCGGGCGCGCCTCTCCTCGGCCGCGCGATCCCGGGCCTCCTGCCTGGGATCACAGGGAAAGTCGTCGCCGATGTCCTCGAATTGCGGTTTCGTCATGCTCAGTCCTCCAGCCTCCAGTCGTCCGCGTCGCCGTACGGGGACGTGATCGCGTCCCCGGCCGCGTCCCGGTCGTCGGTGTGGTCGTGCTCGTCGTCGGTCTCGTCGGCGATGGGTTCGGGGACGGCGTCGTCGCCGATGCCGAGGACATCCTCCTCGTCGGACTGCGCGACCTTGCCGTCGCGGATCCTGAAGGTGCGGTAGAGGTCGAGTTCCGCCTTCCTGAACTCCTCCTCGGTCATGACGGGGGACGCGAGACCTGCACGGGTCATGGCGGCCGCCGACATCTCACGGATGGCCTGGATCGCCGCGATCACCACGGGACGCTTGAGCGCCGCCAGGTTGGCGAAGCGCTCCCGCAGGCGGCGGGTGGCCGCCATCCATTCGGCTGCCGTCAGTCCCTGCGCGAAGTCCTGCACGCACGCCGCGGACATCCAGCCCTCGTCCGTGAAGAAGGAAATCTCGCCGAGGTTACGGGGATCGACGCGGATCAGGACGGGCTGCTGGTTGACCTGGCGGCGGTACTGCTGGAGCTGCAAGGACTGGTAATGCAGGCCCAGGAAGCGGATGCCGCGGTTGCCGATCCGCCTGTGGGCGCGGACCCCGAAGATGTGACGGGCCTGGCTCGGACTCGGTGCCGGGCGAACCTCGCAGTCCTTGGCCAGACGGGCCCATGCCTCCTCGGGCGTTTCCCCTCCCAGCCCCTCGTGCGGGGTGTTGTGGTAAACCTCGACCCAGCGATACAGGATCTCGCGCAACTCCTCGACCGTCAGGCTGGCCTGCTCGGAGGCCTTGTAGTCGCCCCGGTCCTGCGGGTTCGAGTGCGTGCGCCCGCTCAACTTCGACAGCAGCGTGCTGTCGATGGTGCGGAAGAGACGTTCGACGGTGCCGCGCATCTGCGGCAGTCCGGCCGGCGCGAGCATGTGCGTCACCGCGAGGTCCGACACCGTGCTGCGGAAGTAATCGTGGATGTACTCCGGGCCCCGGTCGGTCAGGATCGACTCGGGCGTGCCGCGCCCGTGCCACGGGATCTGCGCGCCGCATGCGGTCGAGAGCGCGGTCTTGTCGGCAGTGATCATCTGGAGCGCGGCGACCGCGCCGGCTCCCGAAGGCGAACCGACCCTGAGGTCCAGCGCGAGGAGATACCTCGAGGCGCAGTCGATGGCGGCCGTCAGCGAGCAGCGGACGCGCGTGACCGCCTTGCGTTGCTCCTCGGTCATGCCTTCCCAGAGGCCGAGGTCGACGAGGAGGTTCATCAACTGCACCTCCCACGTGTCCATCTCCACCCGTTCGAGGAGGCGGGTCACCTCGACGCCCTCGTGCACGACGAAGAACTTCTTGCGGGCGTGCTCCTTGCCCTTGCGACCCGCGAGGACATGGAAGGCATCGAGCTTGTGGATGGCGCGGTAGACGGTCTTGAGGCTCGGCACCTTCAGTTCGGTCAGCTTCTGCCCGGGTAGCCTCCGTGCCGCACGCTCCGCGTTCAGCTTGCCGATCTCCTCCGCGATCCTGGCGTGGATTTCCTTGCCCGAAGGCCTGAGGTTGCTCGCGTAGGTCGGGACGATCCGGTTCAGGACACCACGGACTTCGGCTTCCATGCGCACGGTCTTGGTATTGCCGGAGCGGGCATAGCGCGGAACGAGGGCAACCCGTTCGCAATCGCCGTCCTCGAAGCGCTTGATCCAGCGCCGGAGCTGGGTCGGGCTCGGCCGCTGCGGCTGATCGGGAATCCTTCCGGGCCTGACGTTCGGCTTCCCGATCTTCCTGTCCGCATCGATGTCGTCGCCGATCCTCTCGATCGCCCTCCCGAGCGACGTGTCCGAGCGCGTGAAGCGCTTGTCGCTGCGAGAGAGCTTAAGGAAGCGCTCGACGAACTCGCTCCTCCAGTTGACCAGTTTCTGGGTCTCGGGGTCGAGATCGGTCAGCTTGAGATCGCCGTAGATCAGGCGCAGGCGGCCCTTGCCGGGCGCGAAGAAGTCGCGGTCGACGTGAAGGTGGTCCTCGTCGAGAAGCCGGAAGAGATGCGCGTGGGTGAAGACCTCGTGCAGGCCCTCGCCGTCACAGCGGACGAGCGTCATCGCATCGCGGTCGCACTTCACCCGGCGATAGGCGATGTCGCCGATGCGGATCCGGTCGAGCTTGCCCGCGCCGAAGCGGGGCGTGGTCACGGAGTTGGTCTGGTGGGTCATGGGATGAACCTTTCCTGTGTGCCTGGTCAGAGGGCCCGCGGACCGGGCGAGACGAATGCGGAGTGCGAGATGCGGGCAGGCCGTGCGAGGCGCAGCACGCCGTCGCCGATGAGGCAGGCGATGGCCCTCAGGGCATGTCCCCCGAGGCCGCTTGCGTCGGCGATGTCACGGACGAGCGCGGAGCCGCGCATCCTGCGCACGACCCGGGCAATTGCCTCGACATGGTCGGGATCGCGGCTGGCCCACGAGTGCAGGATGAGCCGCGCGTTGTGCACGCGATCCTTCGTGATGTGCTCCTCGGTGCGCAGGACGAACGCATCGGCGAACCCCGGGCGGACCTGCTGCCGGATCAGTTCGAGGGTCCGCCCGATGCCGCTGGACGCCACCCGCGAGGAGGGTTTGACGGCGTAGGCGATCTTGCGGCCGCAATCGAGGACGGCGCGGAAGTCGAACGTGTGCGAGCGCCTGATGCCGTCGTCGTCGACGTACGCGACCGGCGCGGGCTGGTCGTGCACCTCCCTCGTGCGATGGTCGGTCCGCAGGATGCAGGCCCATCCCTCCTCGAGCGTGCTCTCGAAGACGAGGATGCGGCTGTCGACGGGATCGACGAGGGTTCCGGTGAACGAACCCTTGGTGCGCAGGGGAGGAAGGCGGCTGGCGATGGAGGCGGACGGCGGCATCCAGGGCTTATCGGGATGGGCCGGGAGGTTCAGCCCGCTATGCGCCAGCCCCCGTCGGTCGTGGCCACGCTGCCTCCGGCGGCCGGAGCTGGGGCGAGGTGTTGGTCGGCTTCGTCGATGCGGGTGTTCATGGATGCCTCTCGGGTTGTCGGACCTGGTCGAATGCGGTTGGACCGCTCGCCTAGGGAGCGGGCGGAACGGCCCCGCCGAGGAACTCGAAATCGGGGTCGATCAGAATCCAGCGGTCCCAGGCATCCGAGCGTTCGAAGTACTCGGCCTCGGGGTCGGGGTCCGAGACCCGGAAGTGGATGCCGTCCTCCTCGATGAACGGCCCCCAGTCGCCGTTCAAACGGAAGATGGCAGGGCAGGTACGCAGGGGATTCTTGGTCTTCTTCGGCATGGCGCGTGACTCCTCGGCCCGGCGCATGGCGGCAGCCGGGTTCCAGCGGGAAAACAGGGACTGTCTGAGGGAGCGGGCGCGAGGCCCGCGATGCGTCAGGCCGATATGAGGCGGAGCGCCGCTGCCTGGCGGCGACGGCCGCGGATGGAGGCGGCGAATGCGTTCGTCATGTGAAGCCTCCTCTGGCTGCGGTCACCCGAAGCGGGTGATCCGTGGAGTGGGTCGGGACGCGACGCCGGTCGCGGGCCGGATGAGCGCGGCACCGGGATCAAGGCGATCGCGGTACCGGGTATCGGGAGGACTTGTCGGGGATGATGCGTCGGGGGCTATCGTATCCTCGCACGGCAGGCCGTTCCGGCACGGACGGATCCGGCCGAAGGCTGCGGGATGGCGAGGGGGGCGACGGTGGCGTTCGGATTACGCCCGGGAGAACCTTGCCTCCGAGGCGTGCATCGCTGCACCGCGGCCGGGCCGCTCGCCTACGGGCGATATCTGCGTATGCTCAAGGTTCAACGTCATGGGACGGGGTTCCTAGCAAGCCGCCCCTGGGCGCGTCAAGATCCCATGGCAAAGATTCCTGGGGTGTCCCCCAAGGATCCTTTGATCGGTGAATCCTTGGCCTGCGCCCCGGAGCGATCCGCACCCTCGACGATCCCGAGAACGTCGCCGAAGGACGCCCGCCCGCGGGCCGAGAGGACGGCCGCGAGCTCGTCGAGTGCCGCCCTGTTCGCGAGGAGGACCGTCTTGGCGCATCCGAGGCACGACCCGAGCACGCGATCGACGCTGCGCCTGAGGGGCGTGTCCGCCCGGAGGCGGGCGAGGAGTTCCGCGTCGTCATTCGGGGCCAGGTAGGCGAGGGTGCCACCCAGTCCAAGCGACACCTCCATCGCGGCTGCGAGCACCGTTGCCTGCTGGAGGTCCGAGCCATCCGATCCTCCGCCTCCGTCGCCACGGGAGCCGAGCACGATCTCCTCGGCGGCAATTCCCGCGAGAAGTCCGGTGATCTCGGCCAGGTAAGCAGACCTCGTTCGCACGGCACCGACGTGCCGACGGTAGGCGGTATGCCCGGCCGCCGATGCGCCGATTGTTACCTCTCGGAACACGCGGACCTCCGTCGGGGTCCGCCCGGACTCCCTGGCCAGGAGGACGCCGACGACAGCATGCCCCGCCTCGTGGACGCAGGCCCGTCGGAAGGCGTCCTCCGGGAGCCGCACCCTGGCGGGCAATGACGCGTGCAGGTCTTCCAGCGAAAGCTCCCGGAGCTCGGTCCTGGCCTTGCGCCGGGCATCGCGCACCACCTGTTCGATCACGGCCCCTGACGCTCCTTCCATCCGATCGGCGACGTCCGTCAGATCGACGCTCGACAGCGCGTCGCGCAGGTGGTGCCGCAGAATGCCCTTGCGGGCGTCGACGTCAGGCAGGGGGATAACGACGTGCCTGTCGAGGCGGCCGGGTCGCAGGATCGCGGCGTCGATCCTGTCCGGCAGGTTCGTTGCCCCCACAACGACCACACCCTCGCGCGCGTCGATGCCGTCCAGGCACTCGAGGAAGGCATTGATGACCTCGCGGCAGTACTGCTCGTTGTGGCCCGTGAGCCTCTCGCGATCACCGAACGAGTCGATCTCGTCGAGGAACAGGATGCAGGGCGCATCCTTCCTGGCCTCGTCGAAGGCGCCGCGCATCGCCTTGAGCAGGTCGTTGAGATACCCCTTGGCCTGCCAGCGGGCGAGGGAGTGGATGTGGATCGGCACCTTGCATGTCCCAGCCAGCGCCCGGGCGAAGGTCGTCTTCCCCGTCCCGGTCGGGCCGCTGACGAGAACCCCGCGATCCACCTCCGACCATGGGATCAGGCCTGCCGCGTAGTCGGCGAGATCCCGCGCCAGCGAACGCCCCCATTCGGCGGCCTCCCCGAGACCGTGCAGGTCGTCGAGCGTCGGTTCATCGTGCCTGCCCGGTCTTCCGGCAGGGGCAGGCTCCTCATCCTGACTGACCCTCTCAAGCCTCCGAATGGTTTGGCCGATACTCCGTCCAGGTTTGATCGCGGCGGAGAGGGTGGGAAGCGGCAGCGTGCTCGCTGTCGTGAGGACGGTGGCGGGCAACACGCGGCCGAGCACGGCTTTAAGTGCGCCCCGCAGGGCGTGCGGGTCGACGGGATCCGGTGTCACGATCGCGTCGGCCGAGAGCCGGAACACGGGCGGGAAGGCGCCCGGGTCGGCCGCAAAGGCGAAGACCTGGCTGTTCTCCATCAGGATCCGGCGGACGTTGGCCTCGGACTTCTTGGCCTGCTTGAGACCGACGCTCTCCAGTTCGAAGACCTCGTACTCGTTCTCGATCATCTGCCCGGCGAACGTGCGCAGGATGCTTCTTCCCGCCTCGAGGAAGATCGCGCGCTCGTCGGCATCGGGCACCACGAACCCGACGATGCACGGGCGACCGTGCAGCACGTGGTGGAGGTCGGCGTGGCGCAGCGCCCGGACGATCAGGTTGCGGGCCAGGGTCTTGCCGACGTCCGTCGGTCTGCGCTCGGTGTCCCGGCGCCTGTTCAGGTGGTGTCGTTTCCTGGTCATTGTGTCTGTCCACGAGGGCGCGGCGACCCGTTGTCGGCGGCCCTTGAAAGGGGGTGAAGGGTGGATGGTGGGACGGTTAGCGGGCGTCGTAGCCGGATCCGGCGGCAGGCTTTCCGAGGGCGTAGAACCGGGACAGGGTCCGCGCGTATCCGAGGGAGGGCGCCAGCACCCATAAGCCCGTTGTGAGGCCCGGCCGTCCGTCGCCGATGCGGGGATGGTTGAACATGATCCCCGTGAGCGAGGGATCGGGTCGCTGGATCACCTCCCAGTGCTGGAGCTTCGGGCAGGCGGCGAGCGTGTCCCCGCCGGGGTGTCGCCCACGGCGGATATCCTCGAGCGCGTGAACGAGGCCGTTCAGGCGGTCGATCTCGGGGCCGAGCTGGGGCGCGGGGCCGTCCTTGGTGATCATGAAGGTCATTGGGCATGCTCTGTCGCTCCCGGTCCCGATGGTTCGGTCCCGGCGATGCGGATGGGTTGAAAGCGATGGGTTCAGTCGTGGCAGCGGGAGACGCGGGTCTCCGGGCCGATGCGGGCCTCGTCGAGATCGATCTCCACGAAGCGGCGCAGGGCCATGGCCGCGATCACGCCTATCGGGTCGCGTCCGTCGCGGATGACCTGCATGCAGGCAGCGAGCGGCATCGGCCCCTGCTCCTCGAGCATGGTCAGAAGACGCACGCGATCCCCGAGGGAAATGCGGTGGTTGGCATAGCGCAGGAGGTCGCGGGCGTTGTCGAGCCGGAAGCCCTCGCGAAGGTCGGCCTCGGCGTGTGCCTCGTAGCCATGACCAGCCTCATCGGCAGCGCCCCGCACCCACGGGGGAGGAACCGAGGCGTCGGTCGGAACGGCATCGACGAGAACACTTCCCGTCGATCGGATCACGGCGAAGTCCGGCACGTGGGCGGCGGCGCCTGCGGTGAGGATCGTGGGCAGGCAGGTCCAGGACTCCACGTCGGGATCGACGTCGAGCAGGCAGGCGAGCTCGCGTGCTGCCTGACTTCGGAACAACGGCGCCCCTTGGCAACGAACGGTGCCGCGTGGGGTGAAGGTGAGAAATGAGGCGCTTTCCCGAATTCGGGAAAGCAGGTTGGATCGATCGTCGGCGACGGTGGCGGAAGGGGAGGTGATGGGCATGGATACGCTCGTCCCAAGGCGAACGGCAGGGCCGTCCGGGTGAACCGATCAGGGCGGGTTCAGGGGGAAATCAGCGTATCGGGGATATGCAGGCCGGGCGCACAACCGCGGTGCGCGAGACGCGCGGTCCGATGTCAGCGGTATGTGCGGATGCCTGGGCCATGCTCGGAACAAATAGGAAACACCGCCAAGCTTGTCAACGCGGTATTCGATACCTCTTTCGGATCAGGTCAGGACGCCCCTAATCCCGGTTGTGGGCGAGCCGCGGCGCGGGCAAGATGGCCGGCATCCAGGAGGGAAGCCTTGGCCGAGAACCCCAAACCCAGCCTTACGGGAGAAACCCGCCAGGTCACGAAGGTCAAGACGCTTGGGGAAGCTCTCGATGAGATGGGGTTCAAGCCGCCGGACCCGCCCAGGCGGATCACCCTCCGGCGACTGGGACCACCCGCCAGGCGGCTCACGCGCTGGAGAAAGCCCGAGGAGCAGGGATGACGCCGTCACTGGGCTTGCGCCGTGGATACCCAGGTTCCAGGAGGATGACCTTGCCAGACAAGCGTCTGTCCCGCCCCGCCGACGAACCCTGCCCGGCCACCAGGCCCAAGTCGATGGGCGAGGCGATGGACGAAATCGGTTTCGTTCCGCTGGATCCGCCCAGGCGGATCGTCGTCCGGGAAGACCATGCTCAGGAGCCGCTGACGCGCTGGAAAAAGCCCGGTAAGCAGGACTGAGCTTCCCATCGGGTTCGAGGAGTGCCCGATAGGCAGTAATCCGCCCCTAGGCCGCGCTCTTGTGGGGAACGGCGAAGCGGCCTTCCTCGGCCTTGTGGAAGTACTGGCTCGCGACCAGCATGCCCTTCATGGGCCGGATCGGCGGGATGCAGCTCAGCAGCATGACCGGCAACGTCGTGAGCAGATGCACCCACACGGACGGCTCGTAGGCCAGCTCGATCCAGACGCCGAACGCCGTCGCAGGAATGGCCATCGTCATCATGACGAAGAAGGCGGGTCCGTCGGCCGGATCGGCGAAGGAGTAGTCGAGGCCGCACGCCTCGCAACCGGGCGCGAGCGTGAGGAAGCCATTGAACAGGCGGCCCTGCCCGCACTCGGGACAGCGGCATTTGAGGCCGTACTTGAGGATGGAATCCTTCGCGCCAACTTTCGTGGTCATATCTTGATCCTTCATGTCTATGCTTCCGCGCGTTGTGATGGCGCACCCCGGGAACGGCCCGATTACGATTTCAGCCAGAACCTGATGACGAGGCTGACCGCTCCCGTCGTGCCGACGCCGGCGGCCCAGAGGCCGACGAACCACAGCCATCGTCTCAGCGAGGAGCGCTGCTCGAGTTTGTTGGTCATCAGTGATATCCCTCGTGGCCAGTCTTGCCGCGGAACACCCAGTACGAGTACCCGGTGTAGGCGAGGATGATCGGGATCAGCACGCTCGCGCCGACCAGCATGAACTGAAGGCTCGATTCCGGCGCCGCGGCCTCGTGGATCGTGACGGCGTTCGGCACCACGTGCGGGAACATGCTGACACCGAGTCCCAGCAGGCAAAGGGCGAACAGCCCCAGCGTCAGCAGGAACGGCCAGTATTCCCAGCGGCGCACCAGGCTCACCAGCAGCGCCCCCGAGCAGAGGCCGACCAGCAGCGGCACCTGGGCGGTGAACAGCACCTGCGGCCAGGCGAACCAGCGCTCGTAATAGGCGCCGCTCAGGAATGGCGTTGCAGCGCTGACCAGCCCGATGGAGGCGATCAACCCGAGAGCGAGCTTGCCGGCGAGGCGGTAGCTGTGATTCTGGACCATGCCTTCGGTCTTCATGACCAGCCAGGTCGCTCCGAGCAGGGCGTAGCCGACCACGAGGCTGACGCCGACCAGCAGGCTGAAGGGCGTGAGCCAGTCCCACCAGCCGCCGGCATAGGAGCGTCCCTCGACCGCAATGCCCTGAAGCAGGGCGCCGAGCGTTATGCCCTGCGCCAGCGTCGCCACGACGGATCCGGTCGTGAAGGCGACGTCCCAGTAGCGGCGGTGGCCGGGATCACGCCAGCGGAACTCGAAGGCGACGCCGCGGAAGATCAGCGCCAGCACCATGGCGATGATGGGAGCGTAGAGGGCCGGCAGGATGATCGCGTAGGCGAGCGGAAAGGCTGCCATCAGGCCACCGCCGCCCAGCACCAGCCAGGTCTCGTTGCCGTCCCAGACCGGGGCGACGGAGTTCATGGCACTGTCGCGCTCCGGTCCCGGCGCGAAGAACGGGAACAGGATGCCGATGCCGAGATCGAAGCCGTCCATCACCACATAGGCGAAGACCGCGAATGCGATGACGAAGGCCCAGAGGGTGGGCAGGTCAAAAATAAGAGTCATGGTTCAAGCCTCCGCGCCGAGGGTGCGGCCTGGATTGACTGCGGGAGCCGGGGTGATGCCCGCGGTGCGGATGGTATGGTCAGAGCCTACCTCGGGCCCGGTCTCGCCGCGATGTGGGGCCTTGCCCATGAGCTTGAGGATGTACCCGGTGCCCGCGCCGAACACGATGAAGTAGACGACGATGAAGGTCAGCAGCGATGCCGCCACCGCCGGGGCTTCGAGCGGCGAGGCCGACTGGGCCGTCTTGAGCAGGCCGTAGACGGTGAACGGCTGCCGTCCGACCTCGGTGGTGACCCAGCCGGCGATCACCGCCACGAAGCCCGCCGGGCCCATGGCCAGCGCCAGCCAGTGCAGCGGGCGCCAGTCATAGAGACGGCCACGGAAGCGCGCCCACAGGCTGAGCAGCCCGAGACCCAGCATGGCGAAGCCTAAGCCCACCATGACGCGGAAGGACCAGAACACCACCGGCACGTAAGGCCAGTTGGCGCGATCCACCGTGTCGAGCCCGTTCAGCGGTGCATTCAGGTCATGCTTGAGGATGAGCGAGGACGCCTTCGGGATTTCGATGGCATTGCGAACCGAGCCGGTCTCCTGGTCGGGAATGCCGAACAGGATCAGGGGAGCACCGTCCGGATGGCTCTTGAAGTGGCCCTCCATGGCCATGACCTTGGCGGGCTGGTGCTCGAGCGTGTTGAGGCCGTGCATGTCGCCGGCGAGGATCTGGAGCGGGGCGACGACCGAGATCATGCCCATCGCCATCGAGAACATCACCCGGGCGCCCTTGTTGCTGCGCTCGCGCAGGAGGTGCCAGGCGCCGACGCCGCCGACCACAAGAGCCGTGGTGAGGTACGCCGCCATCACGGTGTGCACCAAGCGATAGGGAAAGGACGGGTTGAAGATAATCGCCCACCAGTCCTGTGGCACGAACTGCCCGGCTTCGTTGATCGCGTAGCCCACGGGTGTCTGCATCCACGAGTTGGCTGACAGGATCCAGAAGGCCGAGATGAAGGTGCCGACGGCGACCGCGAGCGTGGCCGCGAAGTGCAGCCTGCGGCCGACGCGGCCCATGCCGAACAGCATGATGCCGAGGAAGCCGGCCTCCAGGAAGAAGGCTGTCATGACCTCGTAGGCCATCAGCGGGCCGATGATCGGCCCGGCCTTGTCGGAGAACACCGACCAGTTGGTGCCGAACTGGTACGACATGACGATGCCCGAGACCACGCCCATGGCGAACGCCAGTGCAAAAATCTTGAGCCAGTACTTGAACAGGTTGAGATAGACCTCGCGTCCGGTCCACAGCCACAGTCCCTCCAGCACCGCGAGATAGCTCGCCAGCCCAATCGAGAATGACGGGAAGATGAAGTGGAACGAGACCGTGAAGGCGAACTGGAAACGCGCCAGAAGCAGGGCGTCGAACTGGTCGAACATGTCACTTGTCCTTGGGGTCGTCGCGGCGGCTCTTCTTCGAGCCCGGCACGACGAAGAGACGATCCTTCATCTCCAGGATCTTCTGCACCTTCGAGCCGAGCGTCAGGAGTTGGACGAGGCGCTCGGTGTCGAGCCGCTGCACGTCGGCGTACCAGCCGGTGAGCAGCTCGAAGAGATCGTGCATCTCGCGCATGCGCTCCTGGGCATGGCGCTCCTCGACGCTGGCGGGCTCCTGCATGAGCACCTCGCGCAGGAGCGTCATGGTCGGGTCGATCTCCCGCTTCTTGCGCTCCTCGACCAGGGTGCGCACGATCTGCCAGATGTCGTCGGGCGTCGAGAAATAGTCGCGCCGGTCGCCCGGCTTGTGCTGGAGGCGCACCAGATTCCACGCCTGCAACTCCTTGAGCCCCATGCTGACGTTGGAGCGCGAGACGCCGAGCCCCTCCACAATGTCCTCGGCGTTCAGCGGCTCCTTGGAGATGAACAGCAGGGCGTAGATCTGCCCGACGGTGCGGTTGATGCCCCAGCGGGAGCCCATCTCGCCGAAATGAAGCACGAAGGTCTGAACGAGGGGAGGGAGGTTCATGATGATTCCGAATTTTCAGTATTTTCTGAAATATCAGGTGTTCATTGATCCAGGTCAAGGGGTGCGGCGTTCGCGCCGAGCCCCCGGCCGCGCCTTGATCCAAAGGTGTCCCTTGATATCAGATTAGAGATAGCGAAATTAGCACTAACTAATCTAAGTGTTGATGCAGGGTACTCGAATGGATCTCGCAGCCTTTGAACGGCAGGCCACCGAGATGGCGGACATCCTGCGCACGCTCGCCAACGAGCGGCGCCTGATGATCCTGTGCAAGCTGGTCGAATGGGGTGAGGCGAACGTCACCTCCCTGGCCGAGGCGGTGGGACTGTCGCAGTCGGCCCTGTCGCAGCATCTCGCCAAGATGCGGGACGAAGGAGTCGTCACGACCCGACGCGAAAGCCAGACGATCTGGTATCGCGTCGCGGACCCACGCATTGAGCGCCTCTTCGCCACCCTCTACGAGCTTTACTGCAAGCAGGCGGCCCCCAAGCCCTGACGCCCACGCAACGCAATCCTCATCGACCGGAAGATGCCATGGAGAACTTCACCCCCGTTTCCGCCCTTGTCGGCGGTTCCCTGATCGGCGCATCCGCCGCCCTGTTCCTGGTGCTCAACGGACGCATCGCCGGGATCAGCGGCATCCTTGGCGGCCTGCTGCACCCGAACCGCGCCGAGATCGGCTGGCGCGCGGCCTTCCTGGTCGGCCTGCTGATCGCGCCCTTGGCCTACCGCACCTTCGGCGGCGTCCTGCCGCCCGTCCTCCTCGACGCGCCTCTCGCCCTGCTGGTCGTTGCCGGGCTGATCGTCGGCTTCGGGACCCGCCTCGGGGCGGGCTGTACCAGCGGCCACGGAGTCTGCGGCATCGGACGGGGATCGCCGCGCTCGCTGGCGGCGACGGCCGTATTCATGACCACTGCCATCGCCACCGTTCTCATCACCCGTCACCTCCTCGGGATGTAAGCCATGCCATTGATCCTCTCCGCCTTCGCCTCCGGCCTGCTGTTCGGGCTTGGGCTGATCGTCTCGCAGATGGTGAACCCGGCCAAGGTGCTCGGCTTCCTCGACATCTTCGGCAACTGGGATCCGAGCCTCGCCCTGGTCATGGGCGGCGCTGTCGCGGTATCGGCTGTCGGCACCCTGATTGCCGGGCGGCGCGGCGTTCCCGTGCTCGCGCCCCGTCTCGAACTCCCGACCCGCCGTGACCTCGACACGCGCCTGATCGGCGGGGCGGCCCTGTTCGGCATCGGCTGGGGCCTCGTCGGCCTGTGCCCCGGCCCGGCGCTCACCGCGCTCGCGTTCGGTCCGTGGCAGGTCCTCGTCTTCGTCGCGTCGATGATCGCCGGCATGGCCCTGTTCCGGGCCGTGCCGTCCGACTGGCCGCAGGTGACCTTCCGGCGCGCGGCCGCAGGAGGGACGGACGATGCCTGATGGCGTGACAAGCCTCCTCGCGACCGGATCCGGCGGCCTCGTCGGTCTCGTGCTCGGCCTCGTCGGCGGCGGCGGTTCGATCCTTGCCGTGCCGCTCCTGGTCTACGTCGTCGGCGTGGCCTCGCCCCACGTGGCGATCGGCACCAGCGCCATCGCCGTCTCGGCGAGCGCGCTCGGCAACCTGCTCACGCACTGGCGCCTGGGCAACGTGAAGGGGCGCTGCGCCGCCGTGTTCGCGGCGGCCGGGGTGCTCGGCGCCTTCGCCGGGTCCGCGGTCGCCAAGACCCTCGACGGCGACAGGCTGCTGGCCCTGTTCGGCGTGGTGATGGTCGTCGTCGGTGCCGTCATGCTGCGCAGGCGCGGATCCGGCGGCGATCCGGACGTCCGCCTGTCGGCCGCAACGGCAAGGCGGCTGCTGCCTCCGCTGCTCGGCATCGGCTTCGGCGTCGGCCTGTTCTCCGGGTTCTTCGGCATCGGCGGCGGATTCCTGATCGTGCCGGGCCTGATGCTCGCCACGGGCATGCCGCTCACCTTCGCCATCGGCACGTCCCTGGTGGCCGTCTCGGCCTTCGGCGCGGCAACGGCCGCGAGCTACGCGCTCTCGGGCCTGGTCGATTGGTGGCTCGCCGGCCTGTTCGTCCTCGGCGGCCTGCTCGGCGGATTCGCCGGGGCCGCGCTCGGCAAGCTCATGGCATCGCGCAAGCGGATGCTGGGCACCGTCTTCGCCGGCCTCGTCATCGTGGTCGGCATCTACATCGTCACACGCGGCGTCCTGGCGCTCGCCGCCACCGCGTGATCCCCTGACCCATGGAGCAACGGAACATGACCTCCGGTAAGCAGCCCTTGCGCGGGAAGCCTCTCGTGACCGGCTTCTTCGAGAAGCGCACCAACAGCGTGCAGTACGTCGTCGCCGACCCGGAGACGAAGCGCGCCGCGATCATCGATCCCGTCCTGGACTTCGACCCGAAGTCGGGCGCCACGGCGACCCACTCCGCCGACGAGATGCTCGCATATATCGAGCGCGAGGGGCTCACCCTGGAGTGGATCCTCGACACGCACCCGCATGCCGACCACTTCTCGGCGGCCGGCTATCTCAAGGACCGGACGGGCGTGCCCACCGCCATCGGTGAGAAGGTGGTCGAGGTGCAGAAGCTCTGGAAGGGCATCTACAACTGGCCCGACAGCTTTCCGACCGACGGATCCCAGTGGGATCGCCTCTTCGCCGATGGCGACCGCTTCAGGATCGGCACCATGGACGTGGAGGTGATGTTCACGCCCGGGCATACACTCGCCTCGATCGCGTATGTGGTCGGCGACGCGGCGTTCGTTCACGACACGATCTTCATGCCCGACGGCGGCACGGCCCGCGCCGACTTCCCCGGCGGCTCGGCCCGTGCCTTATGGAACAGCATCCAGCGCATCATGGCACTTCCCGACGACACGCGCCTGTTCACCGGCCACGACTACATGCCGGGCGGGCGCGAGCCGCGCTGGGAGAGCACGGTTGCCCAGCAAAGGGCGAGAAACACGCACCTCGTGAAGGCCGGGACCGAGGAGGAGTTCGTGGCCCTCCGCGAGGCCCGCGACCGCGAGCTGCCGATGCCGACGCTCATCCTGCACTCGCTCCAGGTGAACGTCCGGGGCGGGCGCCTGCCCGAACCCGAGGACAACGGCAAGCGCTACCTCAAGATCCCCCTTGATACGCTCGATGGCACCCCATGGGACGAATAAGGAGACGAACATGACGAAGACTGCGAAGGACCTGGTGGCCGAGGCCAACAAGACGATCGAGACCCTTTCGGCCGAGGAAGCCATGAGGCTCGTGGACGACCCGAGCGTGGTATTGGTCGACGTCCGCGAGGGCGAGGAGCTGCTACGGACCGGAAAGGTGCGGGGGGCGGTGCACGTGCCCCGCGGCTTCCTGGAGTTCCAGGCCGATCCGACCAGCGCCTCCCACAAGCCCGAGCTCGGCGGCAAGCGCCTGTTGCTCTACTGTGCTTCCGGCAACCGCTCGGCCCTCGGGGCAAAGGCCCTGAACGAAATGGGCATCAGGAACGTGGCGCACGTCGCGGGCGGCTTCGCGGCCCTCAAGGCTGCCGGGGCGCCCGTCCAGGAAGGCGATTGAGCCACGCCCATGTCGACGCGCTTCAGCAAGGAGGTTTCATGAGCGAACAATCGGATCAGGAGCGGTGGAACGGTCGGTTCGCCGGTGACGATTACCTGTTCGGCACGGCTCCCAACGCGTTCCTATCCAGCCAGCAGGATCTTCTCCTGCCGGGCCAGCGGGCGCTTGCGCTCGCGGACGGCGAGGGCCGCAACGGGGTCTGGCTGGCCGAGCAGGGGCTGCGTGTCACCGCGACCGACTTCTCCCCGGTGGCGCTCGACAAGGCGCGTCGGCTGGCGGCGGACAGGAAGGTCGAGGTGAGCTTCGTTCAGGCTGACTTGGCAACCTGGGAGTGGACGGAGGGCAGCTTCGACGTGGTGGCCGCCATCTTCATCCAGTTCGCCGACCCGACACTGCGCGAGGCAATCTTTCAGGGCATACGGCGCACGCTCGCTCCCGGGGGGCTGCTCCTGCTCCAAGGCTATCGGCCGGAGCAGATCAGGTACGGGACCGGTGGCCCGCCGCACGCGGAGAACATGTACACGGCGACGATGCTGCGCGAGGCCTTCCACGATTTCGAGATCGTCAGCCTGGCCGAGCACGACAGCGTCATCTAGGAGGGGAGCGGACACCACGGCGTATCGGCTCTCGTGGATCTCGTCGCGCGAAAGCCGTCCTGACCTCCGGCCCGATCTCTTTGTCCTGGGGGCGAGACGCTCGCCCCTTCGAGGCGCCAGGAATCTCGCCTATTGCGGCGCGAACGGGTTCCTGAACCCGCCCGCCCGCGACGGTGCCTTGGGCGGGTGGTGCGTGGCGAGATAGTCGAGGATCAGGTCGCGGTCGGCACCCTGGATGTCGGGCATGCCGTGCCGCTCCGTCATCCACGTCATCGTCTCGTCCCATTTGTCACGGGTCATGCCCTGGTTCGACACCAGCCTGTAGCCATGGCAAGCCGTGCACAGGCCGAAGGTCTCGTCCCGGCCCGGCCCCTCCGGCAGGTCCTCGACCTGCTCGTCCTTGGGCGTGAAGGCCTGCGCAGGTCCCTGCTGGGCCTGCGCGGTGGCGAAAGAGGCCGATGCCGCTAGGGCGAGTATCGGCAGCCAGTAAAACAATCGCACGATCAACGACCCTCAACCCACCAGGACGGCCACGCGGTGCATGGCGTTGCCGCCGTAGCCCTGCGGGTTCCAGTTGTGGGCCACCGGCGGCTGCATCCGGCCGTTCGCGTCCGTGGCCCGCGTCCAGATCTCATAGTAGCCGTCCGACGGCAGCGGCACGGTCGCCGTCCACCGGTTCCAGTCGTAGCGGTTGCGGGTGGGTGCCAGCTTTGCTTGGGTCCAGGTCTGACCGGCATCCGTGGAGACGTCGACGCGGCTCACCGTGAGATCGCCGGCCCAGGCAGCGCCGCGCAGCGCCACCTCCCGCGTTCCAGCCGGCAGCCTCGTTCCGTTCGCCGGAGCGGTGATGATGCTGCGCACGGGCATGGATTCGAGGATGCGGAAGTCCTTCTCGTCCGCGTTGCCGCCCGGCACCATCGGCGTGTTCGGCACCCGGTAGGAGGTGCCGGTCATGCCCTGTCCGTCATGCTCGCGGTCGCGGATCGTGATCCGCGTCAGCCACTTGTGCGACAGCGAGCCCGGCCAGCCGGGAATGACCAGCCGCAGTGGTCCACCATGGATATTGGGCAGCGGCTCGCCGTTCATCAGGTAGACGATCAGGCTGTGCGGCTCCATCGCCTTGGCGATGGGCATGCCGCGCGACAGCGACTCCTTTGTCGTGTCGCCCGACAGATGCGGGTCGGCACCGTAATGGGCGGTGTATTTGGCAGTGTCCTTCAGTCCCGCGGCCTGGAGCACCTCAGTCAGCGGGATGCCGGTCCATTCGGCGCAGCCCGCGCCGCCGTTGGTCCATTGATTGCCTCTCGCCTGCGGCTGAAAGAACGAGCGGCCGTTGCCGCCGCATTCGAGTACCATGCGGTAGGTCCTGGGCTGGAAACGGGACTTCAGCTCGGCCAGCGTCAGCTCAAGCGGGTTGTTGACCTCGCCGTCGACGGTGAGCTTCCAGGCATCCGGGTTCGCTGCCGGCTCGGGGATCTGGCCGTTGTTGCGGATGAAGAACTTCGAGATCGGCGTCGTCTCGTCATCGAGCAGGTGCTCGGGCGTCTCCGCCACCAGGGGCCGCTCGCCGAGGACAGCGAGCCCCTTCTCCTTGCCGGGATAATCGAGGGGCTGCGGGCCGGAGGGCTGGGCAGCACCGCCCAGCGCGGGAGCCCCCTGCGCCAGGGCCGATGGAATCATGGTGCCGGTTGGATTCGAGGACAGGGGGACGGTGGCACCCACGGCGGCCCCGAAGCCTGCCAGGCTGACGCTGCTCAGGAGCCCACGGCGGCTGATCCCTCCGGGCTCAGGGGGCTCGTGATCGTCAATGGGTGGTTCTTGGGGCGACCGCTCGGTTTCGCGTGTCATGGCGTTCCTCCGCATGGCCCCCGCCGCGCTTAGGCCCATGGCCGCAGCGTCGTTTGGCGCATGGTAGGACAACAAGCTTGGCCTGTGAAGACAGGGCGCCAGAGCAGGGAAGCATGCGGCGCGTCGTAAGGCCGTTCCCAGGCTGCGGGGGCTCACCCCAACTCCTCACTGGTCCCCCGGGCGCTCCGGCACGAGGCGTGAGACCGCCGCAGCCAAGGCCTCCCGCGAGATCTCGCCGACATGCACCGACCGAAGCCGTCCGTCGCTCCCGATGAACAGGGTCGCCGGCAGGCCCGGCATGGCGTAGTGGCGCGCTACGTCCCGCCGCGGATCGAGGAGGATGTTCGGCAGTGTGAGCCTCTCGCCCTCCAGGTAGCGCTCGATGGCGGCACGCCCTTCGCCCTGGTTCACGAACAGGAACGTGACGTCATGCCGGCTTGCCGCGATCTCCGCCATCATCGGCATCTCGCGCCGACAGGGCGGGCACCAGCTCGCCCACAGGTTCACGATCACGGGCCGCCCGCCGGGCGACCTGAGGGTTGCCGAGCCTCCCCCAAGCCTCTCGAGCGCGACATCGGGCGTCGGCGTCGTGGGCGTGGTGTTGGTCAGTTGCCACGCGACGCTCCAGGCAAGCAGGGCGATGGCGAGGCTGGCCGCAGCGCCAATGGCGGCCCGGCGCGTCCTCACCAGGGCCGCGAACACAACGGCAACGGCGGCAGCTCCCCAGGGCCAGGCGAACCCGCCCTGCCAAACGGCAAGCATGCGCCAGGGCTCCGCCGCGAAACCGGCAGCGTTCTCGATGACATGGCCCAACCGGGCAGCGATCAATCCAGCGACCAGGGTCCACGTAGACCAGCGCCCGAGCCGGGGATCAAGGCGGGAGGACAGGATCGCCGTCGCGACCATGAAGATGCCGATGCCGATAATGGCCGCGAGGCGATCACCGGCGAACACGAGGGGACCGATGGAAACAGGCTGCATGGGGATCCTGGTCAGGGGTCCAGCTTAAGGCAGCCTTAAGGAGCGGTCGCGGCCGGGTGCCGTCGGGGGATATCGTCCGCCCTCCCGTTGCCCGCCAGTGGGAGGCCGAACCCGGCCCGCAGCCCGGAGCGGTCCCGGCGGTTGCGAAGTGCCAACGTGCCCTTCGCCCGCTTGAGGGCCGCCTCCACGATGGCAAGGCCGAGGCCGCTGCCCACGGCGCTGCGGTGGCGGCCCCGGAAGAACCTGTCGGTCACGCGGCCGATCTCGTCCTCCGGAATGCCGGGACCCTCGTCCTCCACGGCGACGGCGGGCGGGTGGACGCCATCGTCGAGGAACCACCTGACCCGGCCGCCCGGGGGGGAGTGCTGGACGGCGTTCTCATGAAGGTTGCGCACGACGAGGTGGAACAGCTCGCGGTTCATGCGGCATGTCATGCCGCGAAGCGCCGGATCGATCTCCACCGTGATGCCGCCCCGGCCCGTGCCGAGGCCTGCCGTGATCTCCTCAATGGCCTGCCCGACCCAGATGTCCTGCTCCCCGGCGCCGTCGGTCGCCGCATCGAGCGCGGACATCTCGAGGAGCTGGCGCACGAGACGCGTGGTGCGGTCGACGGCCACCAGCGTTTGCCTCAGGGCCCCTTCGCGGGTTTCCGGGTCCTTCGCCGCCAGCGCCACCTGGACCTGGGTGCGCAGCCCGGCGAGCGGGGTGCGGAGCTCGTGCGCAGCGAAGGCGGTGAAGCTGCGCTCGTGCTCGCGCGCTGCCGCGACCTTGCCGAAGAGGCCGTTGAGGGCCTCGACGACGGGGCGGATCTCCGAGGGCGGGTTGCCAAGGCTGATCGGGCACAGATCCTCGGCACCGCGTTCGGTGAGGCCGTGCGTGAGGCGGCGCAGGGGCCGGAGCCCGCGCCCGACGCTGGCCCAGATCAGGAAGGCCAGTAGGGGCATCATCAGGACGGCAGGCAGGAGCAGGCCGCCGACGAGGTCCGTCACGAGGCGGTCACGCAGCCCGCTCCGGTCACCGACCAGCACCCGGATGCCCTTGTCGCGGTCGGCCACGGAATAGACCCGCCACGGCTCGCCGCCGACCTCCCGTTCCGAGAACCCGCTGGCCTCGTTCGACAGCTCGGTCTCCGGTGCTCCGCTGGAGCGGCCGATCAAGCGGCCGTCGAACGACCAGATCTGGCATGAGAGCTGGCGTTCGTAGCTGAGCGGCACGGCCTCGGGAACGGAGACCGGAGTCCCGGCGCGGGCCGCCAGCGCGATGGCATCGCCTTCCACGAGCGAGCTGACCATGCGGGCGGCTTCCATGAGGCGGTTGTCGAGGACAGTCTGGAGCTGGCGTTGGGTATGGACGTAGACCCACGCGGCGGCGCAGAGCCAGACGAGGCCCGTGGCCGCCACCAGGATGACGAACAGGCGGGTGCGGATGGAGGTCACGTCAGGCGCTCCTGAGCCTGTAGCCGAGGCCACGGACGGTCTCGACGGCGTCGCGCCCGATCTTGGCGCGGAGGTTGTGCATATGCACCTCCACCGCATTGCTCTCGACGTCGTCCTGCCAGCCGTACAGGCGGTCGGCGAGCTGGTCCTTGGACAACACCGTGCCCGGGTGCGCCATCAGCGACTCGAGGATCGCGAACTCGCGCCGCGACAGGCCGACCGCACGTCCGTCGACCTCGACCGTGCGACGGCCCGGATCGAGCACGATCCCGTTCCAGGCCATGACCGGGGACGCACGTCCCGAGGCCCGGCGGGCGATGGCGCGCAGGCGGGCCGCCACCTCGTCGAGATCGAAGGGCTTGCCGAGATAGTCGTCGGCCCCGCTGTCGAGTCCGCCGATCCGGTCGACTACGGTGTCCCTGGCGGTCAGCAGGAGAACCGGGGTGGTGTCCTGTCGCCTGCGCAGGTCGCGCAGGACGTCGAGACCGGAGCCGTCCGGGAGCATCAGGTCGAGCACGACCGCATCGAACTCGGCGGTTTCCAGGGCCGTACGGGCATCGCCGCACGAGGCCATGGCATCGACCGTGTAGCCGTGAAGCTCCAGGCCCACCCTGAGTCCGTCGAGCAACACCTCATCGTCCTCAACCACGAGAATACGCATCAGGAACCTCCTCGGGCTTCATCCCGGGCCAGGCTTAAGGCTGCCTTAAGGTTGGCCGGGAGGGTAGGGGAAGTCACCCCTGTCGCGAGGCCCCACTTGTCCCGGAACCCCATTCGAATCCTGTTCGCGTTCATGGCCCTGCTCCTTGGGGCACCCGGAGCGTGGGCGCAATTCAAGATTCCGACACCGGACGAGGTCTTCCGTCTCAGTGCCTCCAGGAGCGCGGACGGAGGCGTCATCCTCGAATGGGCGATTGCCCCGGACATGTATCTCTACCGCGACAAGATGATTGTCTCGGCCTCTCCCGGCGACACCCAGCCGATCCCGGCCGAGACCAGCCCCGGCATCAAGAAGGACGATCCGACCTTCGGCACAACCGAGGTCTACCATGACGCGGCCCGCGCGACGATGTCGGCCGGCTCGCTGGCCGCCGCCGGCTCGCCGCAGACGATCCATGTCACCTATCAAGGCTGCGCTGAAAAACTCGGCATCTGCTATCCGCCCGAGACGAAGGCCATACAGCTCGCAACGCTCCCGGTGGCGGATGCCGGCGCCTCGGGCACGACGGCGAGCGCTGCCATCTCGAACCAGGCGGCGGCACAGGACAACGGGCAGGGCGATGGCTGGATGGACGGAAGCCTCGCCTCGGTCCTGGCGACTTTCCTCGGATTCGGACTTCTGCTCGCCCTCACTCCTTGCGTGCTGCCGATGATCCCGATCCTGTCGGGCATGCTGGCCCGCAGCGGGGGGCCGCTCTCGGCCGGCCGGGGCTTCGCGCTCTCGACGGTCTACGTGCTGGCCATGGCTGCCGCCTACGGGCTCCTGGGGGTCGCGGCGGCCTGGTCCGGCCAGAACTTGCAGGCGGCCTT
The DNA here is from genome assembly GCF_042650665.1 of Microvirga sp. GCM10011540. Taxonomy (NCBI): domain Bacteria; kingdom Pseudomonadati; phylum Pseudomonadota; class Alphaproteobacteria; order Hyphomicrobiales; family Methylobacteriaceae; genus Microvirga; species Microvirga sp. GCM10011540. Next base: position 24,886 of record NZ_JBHSBQ010000041.1, read on the forward strand.
GCAGACGCCGTGGGCGCTCGGCGCCATGAGCGTGGTGTTCACGGCCCTCGCGCTGTCGATGTTCGGCCTGTTCGAGCTCCAGCTCCCCAGCTCCTTGACCAGCTTCATCTCCGGCCGGACCTCCGGGATGGGCGGCACGCTTCCCGGTGCGGCGGCCTTGGGCTTCACCTCGGCCCTGATCGTCGGCCCCTGCGTGACGCCGCCGTTGGCAGCGGCGCTGCTTTACGTATCCCAGACCGGCGACATGGCACGCGGGGCCGCGGCCCTGTTCATGCTTGGCCTCGGCATGGGCCTGCCGCTGATCGTCTACGGTACCATCGGGGCCAAGGCCCTGCCGAGATCCGGGCCGTGGCTGGTGCGCGTCAACCAGGTCTTCGGCGTCGTCTTCCTGGGTGTCGCCGTCTGGATGCTCGGCCGCGTCGTCCCCGCCCAAGTGACACTTGCCCTATGGGCCATGCTCGCCATCGGAGCCGGCGTGTTCCTCGGTGCCTTCGATCCGGCGCCGAGCTGCCCGGCCCGCCGGGTCGCGAAGGCGGCAGGCATAGCGGCGGTGCTTTATGGCGGCACCCTGGTCGTTGGCACGGCAGGCGGAGCAACCGATCCGCTCCAGCCGCTCGCCTTCCTGGCCCGTGGATCGCAATCTGCGCCAACGACCGGGCTGGCGGCCACCCGCGTGACCACGCCCGAGCAGTTCGATGCGGCGGTGAGCACGGCCCTGGCACAGGGCAAGCCGATCCTCGTCGACTTCACGGCGGATTGGTGCGTCACCTGCAAGGAGATCGAGCGGAACGTCTTCGGCAACCCGGACGTGCGGGAAAGGCTCAAGGACGTGGCGTTCATCAAGGTGGACGTGACGGACTACGACGAGGCCAGCCGCACCCTCATGCAGCGCTTCAGCATCATGGGGCCGCCGACGATCCTGTTCCTGGATCCGAAGACAGGACAGGAGATCGCTCCGGTGCGGACCATCGGCACGATCGATGCGGATGGCTTCCTCCGGAAGCTCACGGCGGCCGGTGCGTGATGGCTGTCAGTTCCTCCCGTTCCCGTGTCTTCGCGCGGGCCGATGTGTGCTCGCGTCGGACGATCCTGACGTACGCAGCCCTTCTCCCGGGCTTGGCGCTCGCGCCCCAACGGGTGCAGGCGCAGGCGGCGGAACTGGCCTTCGCCCATGTCTCCACGCGGGAGGCCTTCGATGCGGCGGTCAGGCGGGCTCGCGCGCGGAACAAGCCGGTGCTGGCGTACTTCACGGCGGAGTGGTGCCTGATCTGCAAGGGCATCGACGCCCGCGTCTTCTCCAATCCCGTCATCAGGACGCGGCTTGAGGGCATCGCGCTGGTGCGTGCGGACGTGACCGCCGCTGATGCCGGCAACCGGGCGCTCATGGAGCACCTTCGGGTAGCAGGCCCGCCGACGATGTTCGCCATCGATTCGAAGGACGGCCGGGAGATGCCCCGAACCCGCTTGGTCGGACCCGTCGATGCCAACCTCTTCCTCGACACGATCAATCTCGCTGGCCTGTGACCTGGCCGCTCGTCCCATCCTCGCCCACGGGAGTAAACCGATGCCCCACCTCACCAAGTCCTTCCTTGCCGCGTTGCTGGGGGCACTGGTCCTCGCCGTCCTCGCGCTCCCCATGCTGGCCGTGGCACAGGACAGGGAGATCTCGGTCGATGCGATCCTGAATGATCCGCAGGCCCCCGTCGGCGGCAACCCGAAGGGCGATGTCACCATCGTGGCGTTCCTCGACTACAACTGCCCCTTCTGCAAGCAGTCGGCCCCGGACCTGGAGAAGCTGGTGAAGGACGACGGTAGGATTCGGCTAGTCTACAAGGATTGGCCGATCCTCACGCCGGCCTCCTTCCACGGTGCCCGGCTCGCCTTGGCCGCCAGGAACCAGGGCAGGTACGAGCAGATGCACCACGCCCTTATGGCCATTCCCGGCCGCAGGATCGGCAAGGAGACGATGACTGAGGCCGTCCAGGCCTCCGGCGTCGACATGGAGCGCCTGAACGCGGACCTGAAGCAGCACGGCGCCGAGATCCAGGCACTGATCCAGCGCAATCTCGATCAGGCCGACGCGCTGGGGCTGTCGGGGACACCGGCCTACCTGATTGGCCCGTTCAAGGCCTCGGGCGCGCTCAGCTACGAGCAGTTCCAGCAGGCGGTCACCGCCGCCCGTGCGCAGGGCAAGCAATAACCCGCCCGGCTCCTCCGACCCCCGTTCCCCTCCCTGACAGGAAGTCCATGTTCAAGTTCATACGGCTCACCGGCCTCTTCCGTGCGCTCGTCCTGATGCTGCCAGCGGCCTTGGCGGCCTGCAACACCACTGCGAGCGCGCCGCCTCCGTCAGTGGCTGCCGCACCTGCTGTCGATCCCGTCACAGCCGAACGCTACGCCGCGGTCAGCACCGACAAGCACCCGGTGCCGGGTGTCGATCCCGCCACGCTTAAGCCACGCAACGTGCGTCAGCTCGTCGACTACGCGACCACGGAGAAGCCCGGCACCATCGTGGTCGATACGAACGCCCGCTTCATCTACCTCGTGCAGGAGGGCGGCAAGGCGCTGCGCTACGGCGTCGGCGTCGGCAAGGAAGGGCTGGAGTTCAAGGGCACGGCGACCGTGCAGCGCAAGGCGCAGTGGCCGCGCTGGACCCCGACACCCGACATGATCAAGCGCGAGCCGCAGCGTTACAAGAAGTGGGCCGGCGGCATGGAGGGCGGCACCGACAATCCGCTCGGCGCCCGCGCCCTGTACCTGTTCAAGGACGGCAAGGATACGCTCTACCGCATTCACGGCACCAACGAGCCTGAGACCATCGGCGAAGCCGTGTCCTCCGGCTGCATCCGCATGATGAACCAGGACGTGATCGACCTCTACAGCCGCGTCCCGGCCGGTGCCAAGGTGGTCGTCCTGTGACGGCCATCCACCCCTTGCCATGACATCCAATCTGATCGGAGTGATACCATGAATTTCGACCGCCGCCGGATCATCCAGGGCGCCGCGCTCGCCCTTCTGGCACCGTCATCCTTCAACGCTGCCCGGGCTCAGAGTGGGGAGGGCTGGCACCCGTTGACAGGTGATGACGGCAAGCCCGTGCCCAACGCGCGCCTGCCGGTCGAGCTGACCAACGAGATCGAGCATCTGCCCGGCTTGATCTGGGTCGGCTCCAAGAGCACCGCCGTCACGCTCTACGAGTTCTTCGACTACAACTGCCCCTACTGCCGGGTGGCGGTGAAGGACCTGAACCTTCTGGTGAAGAAGCGGCCGGAACTGCGCCTCGGATTGATCAACAACGCCGTCCTGTCCCTCGGATCGATGCAGGCCGCCAAGGTGGAACTGGCGCTTTCCCTGCTGAAGGGCCCGGCCGTGGCCTACCAGTTCCACCAGCGCCTGTTCGCCATGCCGGGCACGAACGACGGCACCCGGGCGCTCAAGGTCGCCGAGGACCTCGGTGTGTCCAGACGCGAGATCGAGCCCGTGGCCGACAGCGAGAAGGTTGGTGAAATGCTGCGGGAGCAGATCCAGCTCGCGGCCAGCCTGGGGCTGGCAGCGACGCCGTCCTTCGTCGCGGGCGGCGTGGGCGTGCTCGGTTATCCCGGCCCCAGGACCATCGGCAGGATCGTCGCTGCCCTCGACAAATGCGGCGAGGTCGTCTGCCTGGCCTGACCGTTCTGGGCAGTGGTGTAGTCTCTGCCTTCGGGGTGCCCGCACCAGAGCACTATGTGCCGGCCCCCCGATCCGGCATCCCATAGGCATCCGCGATGAGCTCGGTCGAGCGATGGATGGCGGCAGGCGAATGCCCGAGGTTCAACAGCATGAGTTCGTCGGCGCCCAGACGCCGCTGCCAGGCGTTCAACCGCTCCACGACCTGCGCACCGGTCCCGCTCATGATCTTGGCGTTCCACATCTCGATCATTTCCCGCTCGGACGACGAGTACGGATAGGCCTCGGCCTCCTCCGGGGTGGGAACGACAGGGGACCTGCGCTGGGACATGCGCATCATGCCGTGGGAGTACGCCCAAGCCTGGCGCCGCGCCTCGCGCTCGTCATCCGCGGCCAGGACGCCGAAGCTGGCCATGGCATAGGGCCGATCAAGCACGGCGGAGGGCCTGAAGTTGTGACGGTAGAGGGCGAGGGCGGGTTCGACGTTCTCATCCGCAAGGTGTGCCGCGAAGGCAAACGGCAATCCAAGATGCGCGGCAAGCTGCGCCGAGTAGCCCGACGACCCAAGCAGCCACACCGGGGGGCGCTCGAACGAGCGCGGAACGCCGTTCTCCCTGTCCTGCCTCGGACCCGGAACGGCGAACACGCCGTCGCCGTAAGGACGGCCTCCAGGGAAATTATCATCTAGGAGGCCGATCAGCTCCATGACCTGGTCCGGGAAATCCTCAGCGCCGATCTGCCCGCGCCGCAAGGCGGCCGCGGTCGTCATGTCCGTGCCCGGTGCCCGGCCGAGGCCCAGATCGATGCGCCCCGGGGCAAGCGACGCCAAGAGTCCGAACTGCTCCGCAACGACCAAGGGCGGGAAGTTCGACAGCATCATGCCTCCCGAGCCGAGACGGATCGTCTTCGCCTCGCCGACGAGACGGGCCAGCAGGATCGGGGGCGATGACGTGGCAACGGCAGGCAAGGCATGATGCTCGGCGTCCCAATAGCGGGTGAATCCCCGCCGATCAGCCAGACGCGCCAGCTCGATGCTGGCGGACAGGGCCTCATGCGCCGTAATCCCCTTGCCTGTCATGGCAAAGTCGAGAATGGACAAGGGAACCGGCGCGCTTCCATGCCGCGTTCCAAAAATCGATGCAGTCACTTCAACGCTCCCGATTGTGGCCTGCGTGATGTCGTTTGCGCCGGGCATGGACGTCTGGCGGAGTTGATCCGCTCGAAAACAATGGAGAGCCCACCCCAATTAGGGTGGGCACCATGGGTCAGAACTTCAGGATTTGCCCGTCGGCGGGAATTCGGACACGATCCTGCATGCCGTTCTGCTCGACGTATTCCCGCAGGTCCTTGCGGCTTAACGCCATGTGGTTGATCGCATCCATGTGGACGGCCAGGATGGTAGCGTTCGGTGCGGCCTTGTACGCGCGGTGGACATCGTCCTTGCTCATGATGATCGATCCGAAGTAGCCCAGCATGCGGGCCTCGCCGGCGTTCAGGATGATCACGTCGGGCTTGAACTTGGCCAGGCTCTGATCGACCTCGTTGCGCCAGATGGTGTCACCGGCGAGGTACACGGTCGGCGAGTTGGGAGCCTGGAACACAACCCCCATGGCCTTGCCCAGAGCTTCGGCCACCTGGCTGTTGGCGTACATCTCGTCCGTGCCGTGCTGTCCGCCCGTCCTCGTCAGGCGCACGCCTTCGAATTTCGTGTTCTCGCCCAGGACGCGAACATCGGTGAAGCCCTGCGCGCGAATGGTCTTGGCATCGGCTTCGTTCTGCACGAACAGGGGGATGCCCTTGGGCAACTGCTGATGCTTGTCACCGTCCCAGTGGTCGAGGTGGGTGTGGGTCACGATCACCGCATCCACGTCCTTCATGACCTCCTCGACCGACATCGGAAGCTCGACCGTCGGGTTGCGCAGGTGGCTGCGGAAAGACCCCTCGAAGCCGGGATAGGTGTCCTTCTTCGCCAGGAACGGGTCGACGAGGAAGGTCCTGCCTGCGTAGTCGATCTTGGTCGTGGCGTTGCGGATGTGCTGCATCTGCACGGATGCCGTGCCGGGCGCCGAGGTGGGCTGGGCTGCCTGTGCCGGTAGGGCCGCCACTCCGAGGGCGAGGGAAATCGCGATGGCACGTAGGGTCGTGAAGGTCTGCATGTTGCTGCTCCGGGTACGAGGTTGATGGCAAGCAGCATTACCGGCGCGTCATGGCTCCGAACAGTGGCCTACGTGACAACAAGCGATGGTTTTGGGCCAAAGGACCGAGGCCTTGCCAAGCCTCGCTCTGGCGGAATGGCACCATGCCTTCCGTATTCCGGGACCCTTCTGCCAGGTCCGGGCGCGTTGACCCGAATGATATCCATCGTTAGATATGGGCCAGTTATCATTTCCTGTGTGAGTGTCATGTCCTCCGTACGTGTTGCCGTGCTTGCCTTCGACGGCGTGAGCCTGTTCCATTTGACGGTGCCCGGACTGGTGTTCGGCGCGAACCCCGGCCCGGCAGGCTATCCGTCCTACGAACTCCGGTACTGCGCCGTGACGCCAGGGATGGTCAGCACCGACACGGGTCTTGAGATCCGGGTGCCGGACGGCCTTGATGCCCTGGCGGATGCCGATGTGATCATCGCGCCGGCGTGGGGAGATCCCGAACTGCGGGCGCCGGACGCGCTCGTCGAGGCCCTGCGGCAGGCGCACGCGCGCGGGAAGCTCATCGTCGGGCTGTGCCTCGGGGCCTTCGTACTCGGTGACGCCGGCTTGCTGGATGGCCGGCAGGCGACAACCCATTGGATGGCCCGCGAGGCCTTCGCGCGTCGCTTCCCCACGACGAATTTCCGCCCGGACGTGCTTTATGTCGAGGACGGCAACATCGTCACCTCGGCCGGGACCGTCGCTGCCATCGATTGCTGCCTGAACCTGGTCCGGGAGCGTCACGGCGCCGATGTGGCCAATCGCACGGCGAGAATGCTGGTCACGCCACCGCACAGGCAGGGTGGGCAGGCGCAGTACATTGAGAAGCCCGTTCCCCAGTTCCCGCGCGAGAGTAGGCTGCCCGGAGTGCTGGAGTGGGCGCTGGAGCACCTGTCGGAACCCCTGACCGTCGATACCCTGGCGGACGTCGCCCGCATGAGCCGCCGCACCTTCACCAGGCGCTTCCGCGAGACAACGGGCACGACCCTGACCAAGTGGCTGAATGCCCAACGGGTCACCAGGGCGCAGCAATTGCTCGAGACCACCGAGCTGCCTGTCGAACACATCGTCCATGAAGTCGGCTTTGGCACGCCCTTGTCGATGAGACAGCAGTTCGCCGCCCAACTGGGCACATCCCCGTCCGACTACAGGCGCACGTTCTGCAACGCTGGACGCGCGAGCCCGTAAGCCGGGTGCGCCATTGATCCGCTGCACCTGGAGGTGCGGCGTCCGGTGGCGAAGGCGGCCATCCGGACGGCCCGTTCCGACACCGGAACGGGATCAGAGGCCGGGCGCGCCGCCGTAGTCGTCCGCGTGGTCTTCCGCAATGTGCGTGGCCATGTCCAGCAGGACATGACTGACGTGCTGGTCCGCGACTTCGTAGAAGATCTGCTTGGCCTGCCGCTCACCTCTGACAAGGCGCGCCCCGCGCAGAAGGCGCAGGTGGTGGCTGACCAGTGACAGCGAGAGCTCCAGGCGCTCGGCGATCTCGCCGACGGAGATCGGGCCCTGCAAGCAGCAGAGCATGATCCTCAGCCGGGACGGATCGCCCAGGAGGCGAAAGGTTTCCGCCAGAATGGTGATCTCATTCTGCGACAGCGCCGATGGGCTCTGGGCAACGCCACAGGTCACCACGGCGGTGGGTTCTGCGCCCCCCTGGGGCCCGGCATCTTCTTTCGGCCTACGCATGCTCATGGATTTTATTCACCTGCGGTTCGCCCCGCACGAGCGCTTCCTGCTTGTGAAGCGACGTTCATCTTGATGGGCCAGCGTCACGCTATCACGCAATTGCGAGCCGCCACAACGCGTACGGTACGCCGCGCCGGCCGCATGGCGGTCCCGGATTAAGGCACTGGAGAGGTGGCGGGAAGGCCCCTGCAATTCGGCGCTTGACCTTCCAAGCGTTGTAATCCTCACCTTCCGTATCGACACTTGAATAACTGTTCAAGTGTATAATTGACTGTGGCCAGTTCGACGAACGCGGATGCGCCGGAGAGAAAGGAAACCCTCATGACAGCAAGATTGATCGAGTCCGCCTCGGGGGCCGGTGAAAGGCTCAGCTTCCGCGTGGAAGGCATGGATTGCGCGAGCTGCTCCGGGAAGATCGAAACGGCCCTTGGGCGCATGCCCGGATTGTCCGGCGTGAGCGTGAATTTCGCCAGCGAGACCTTGTCCCTCTCCCGTGATCCCGCCAGCACGACCTCCGCCAAGGACATCGCCAGGAAGATCCGTTCCCTCGGGTTCGGCGTTGAGCAACTGCCCACGTCGGCGGTCCCCGCCGCATCCCCGTCCGGCGCGCACGCCTCTCATGACGGCCATGCGCATCATGGCTGCTGCGGGGGGTACGATCACAACCACGACGAAGGGCACGATCGTGCCCACAAGCATCATGGCGGCGGTTGCGGAGCCGACCATACGCAGGGCCATGACCACCATCATCACGACCACGATCACGGAAGCTACGGCGGCCATGAGCAGGCGGCCCATGCCTCCGCCACGCGGCCGGCCCCCAGCTCGCCGCCCAGCGTTTCGATGCGGGTCGAGGGCATGGATTGCGCAAGCTGCGTCGGGAAAATCGAGACGGCCCTCGCTCGCATGCCTGACGTCTCGAACGTTCAGGTCAACTTCGCCAACGAGATGCTCGAACTGACGCTCGCCCCCGGCGCAGCCGCCCGGGTCGGCGAGATCGAGAATACGATCAGGAGCCTCGGCTTCGGGGTCTCCGACACGCGCCGGATCCCGTCGCCGGCCGACGCCTCCGTCGAGGCCGCGCCGGCACCCGTAGCGCGCAACCAGCGCTGGTGGCAGACAAGGAAAGGCAGGCATGTCATCGGGCTCGGCGTCCTGATGGGCGGGGCCTACGCCATCGCGCAATTCTTCCCGCTGTACGCGGAATGGATCGTTGCCGCGGCGGTCCTGGCAGGCGTGATCCCGTTCGCCCGCACGGCCCTCGCGCTTGCGATATCGGGTTCGCCCTTCTCGATCGAGACGCTGATGTCGGTTGCGGCGATCGGCGCCCTGGTGATCGGCGAGGCGGAAGAAGCCGCCGCGGTCGTGTTCCTGTTCGCGGTCGGCGAACTCCTGGAGAGTGTCGCCGCGGGCCGTGCACGCGCCGGGATCAGGGCGCTGGCCTCGCTGGTGCCGAAGACGGCGGTCCTGCTCGATCCGAATGGCAGTCAACGCAGCGTCCCTGCCGCCTCCCTGAGGGTGAACGACCTCGTGCTGGTGCGTCCGGGCGACCGCGTGCCAGCCGACGGCGGGATCGTCCAGGGGACCTCCAGTGTCGACGAATCCCCCGTCACCGGGGAGTCCGTGCCGCGCCCGAAGTCGACCGGGGAGAGCGTTTTCGCCGGCTCGATCAACGTCGACGGCGTCCTCCAGGTCCGTGTCGAGAGGACGGCCGCCGACAACACCATCTCGCGCATCATCCAGCTCGTCGAGCAGGCCCAGTCCTCCAAGGCGCCGACCGCGCGGTTCATCGAGAGGTTCAGCCGCTACTACACCCCGGCGGTGATGCTGATCGCGGCCCTGGTCATCGTGGTTCCGCCGCTGGCGATGGGTGCCGACTGGGATGCCTGGATCTATCGTGGTCTCGCCCTGCTGCTGATCGCCTGCCCCTGCGCGCTGGTGCTCTCCACCCCGGCCGCCATCGCCTCGGGTCTCGCCGTCGGCACGCGCCGCGGTCTCCTGATCAAGGGCGGCAACGCGCTTGAGACCATCGGCAAGGTGCGTGCCATCGCCTTCGACAAGACCGGCACGCTGACCGAGGGCAAGCCGCGCGTGACCGAGGTCCTCGCGTTCGGGAAGGGCGACGAGAACGAGGTGATCGGGCTTGCCGCCGCCGTCGAGACCGGCTCCAACCACCCGCTCGCCAAGGCGATCGTCGGCCGCGCCGAAACCGCCGGGATTGCCATCCCGTCCGCGCGCGACGCCTCGGCGACGCCCGGCAAGGCCGTGCATGCCACCGTCGGTGGCCGCCGTCTGGCCGTGAGCTCGCCGACGCATGCCGCCCAGGCGGCAAGGGTCGGGGCCCTGGAGCGCAAGGCTATCGAGAAGCTCGAGGACGGCGGCAACACCGTCGCGGTTCTCTTCGACGAGCACTCGAAGGAAGTCCTTGGCCTGGTCGCCCTGCGGGACGAGCCGCGGCGCGATGCCCGTGAAGGCGTGGCGCTGCTCAAGGCGATGGGTGTCGATGCGGTCATGCTGACCGGCGACAACCGCCGCACGGCCCAGGCGATCGCCAACGGTCTTGGCATCGAATGGAAGGCCGAGCTGCTGCCGCAGGACAAGCTAGCTTTCGTCGACGAGATGAAACGGAAGACCAAGGTGGCGATGGTCGGCGACGGCATCAACGACGCCCCTGCGCTGGCGACGGCCCATGTCGGAATCGCCATGGGCGGCGGCACGGACGTGGCGATCGAGACGGCGGATGCCGCGCTCCTGAAGAGCCGCGTGACCGACGTCGCCCATCTTGTCGCGCTCTCACGTGCCACGATGGCGAACATCCATCAGAACGTGATCTTCGCGCTGTCGCTTAAGGGCCTGTTCCTGGTCACCAGCATGCTTGGCATCACGGGCCTGTGGATCGCCGTGCTGGCCGACACCGGCGCCACCGCGATCGTGACCCTGAACGCGCTGCGGTTGCTGCGCTTCAAGGGCGTGAAGACGGCGGATGGCGGCCGGGACAAGGGCTTGCCCTCGCGCTCCTTGGCCGCTGCCGAAAGCCACTGACGATCGCATCAGGGGAGCCGCCGGCCCCGCTGGGCCGGCGGCTCCTCACTTCGCCGGAGCACTCCACATCAAAGCCGATCCATGGGGCTCATGCGAAGACGAACTCCTCCTACGGCCAAGAACATCGACGGAGTTGAGTTCGCGGGGATGATCGGCGTGACGCTGTTCGGGCTTATCCTGACGCCGGCCGTCTACGTCGTTGTGCGCCGGATGGCGATCGGGCACGATGCGGGCCGGCTGCCCTTGGCGCTGCCAGAGCCGCACGCATAGCAGCCAAGTGGGACGTCGTGCCTGCCGGAGTTCGTCAGACGCTGAAGCGTTGACGGTATTCCTGGGGTGTAAGGCCGACGATCTTGCCGAACACCTTCCGGAATGCGCTCGGGTCGGTATAGCCGACCTCCCACGCGATCCTTTCCACCGGTGCTTTCGTGAACTGCAACAGCTCACGCGCCTTTCCGACGCGAAGGCGCTGGATGTACTCGCTGGTCGTCAGCCCCGTCGCCTTCTGGAAGCGCCGGATAAACGTCCGTTGCTCCAGTCCTGCCTGGACGGCCAGGGCGGCGAGGTTCGTTTCCTTTCCCTCGGTCGCCTGAAGCCAGTGTTGGACCTTCAGGATGGCGGCGTCGCCGTGATTGAGCTTCGGCGCGAAGGCGCTGTAGTAGCTTTGCTCCCGGCCGGGCGGGTCGACCAGGAACGTGCGAGCGGTCTCGACCATGATCGTCGGCCCGAGGAACCTGTCGACAAGCTTCAGGCTCAGGTCGATCCATGCCATCACCCCTCCTGCCGTAATGATGTCCCCGTCATCGATGATAAGCCTGTCAGTGTCGACCTTGGCGCCAGGGAACCGGGACAGGAGCTGCTCCTCGTACGACCAGTGCGTCGTCACGGTTCGGCCATCCATCAGTCCCGTCTCGCCGAGCAGGAAGGCGCCTTTGCAGATGGACCCGAGGGAGGTGCCCTGCGCATGCTGACCCTTCAGCCATTGAGCCCACTGCGCCGCCAGCTCACGGGAGAGTGGCTGACCCAGGCCGGGCGGAATGACGAGGATGGACGGGTTCCCCTCAGCACCTGGGACGCTGTCGAAGGCTCGAATCGGCTCCCCGACCTGATCCCGCCATTCCCAGTGGCTGACCCGCAGGAGCCGACCGTCACTGTTCAGCTTTGCCCGCGCGAGCTCCTCGGCGAAGGTGAGAAGGTCGGTCATGCCTAGAGCCGCAGCCGTCTGGGAGCCAGGGTACAGGATGATCCCGATTTCCGGTGTGCTTCGGGAGATTGGCAATATCGCCTCGGAGTTTGTCACTTTTGCCAATTATATTGCGCAACGGGGCGCAGTATCCAAGGTTCACGTTCAACGGCAACAAAGGAAAAGCCCTGTGAGCAAGCGCGCGATCATCGTCGTAGACCTTCAGAAAGACTACCTCGCCACCGGCAGCTTTGCCCTCGTCGGCATTGATGAGGCCACCGCAAATGCGGCCAAGGTGATCGAGGCGGGCCGCTCCGCCGGAGACAAGGTTATCCATATCCGCCACGAGAACCCGGCTGACGCGCCGTTTTTCGTGCCTGGCACCGAGGGGGCCGAGATCATCCCGACTGTTGCCCCGGCCGAGGGTGAGCTGGTGATCACCAAGAACTATCCCAACTCCTTCCGCGAGACCGGGCTGAAGCAGGCCCTGGACGCGGACGGCATCAAGGATGTCGTGGTCGTGGGCGCGATGAGCCACATGTGCATCGACGCCACCAGCCGAGCGGCTGCCGACCTCGGCTATGCGATGACTATCGTCGAGGACGCCTGCGCCACGCGCGACGTCGAGTTCAACGGCACGACGGTTCCGGCCGCGCAGGTCCATGCCGCCTACATGTCCGCCCTGGCGTTTGCCTATGGCAAGGTCGTCACGACCGGCGACCTGACCGCCTGATGGACGTCGTGCGCATGGTGCGCCTGTCGCGGGACACCATGGCCAACATCCGCCAGAACGTCACCATCGCGCTCGGCCTCAAGGCCGCCTTCCTGGTGACCACCATCCTCGGCGTGACGGGGCACTGCCAGGTATTCTGGCGGACACGGCGCGGACGTGACGCCCCAGGTTAACTGGATCAGTTCGGTCTGGGCGGTTCCGGGGCCGGGGAGGGTGCCGGAGGACTTGCGGGTGCGTCCTGCTGCATGTCACCCGGCTGTTGTGGCTTAGGCTGCATCATGGCCATGTTCCGGCAGCATGGGCAAATGCCGCCCGCGGACTGACCCGGCTGTGAGGGCTGGGTCGTCTGGCCCGGTTGCTGGACCTGGGCCGTGGCCGTCGGCGTGCCGCACATCATCGGACCGGCCGCTAAGGTCGAGCCCGTCGCCGGGGCTGCGGCCTGGTGCATCGGACAGGCGAGGACCGGGGTGGCAGCGAAACCTGCCGCGACGGCGATGGCAAGGATGAGCTTTCTCATGGCATGTCCCTCCGGAACTGACCCGGCGAGAGTCGCGCCGTTCGCGGGTTCCGGCAACTCCTAATGTGGTGAGCGATCAAGCCTTGGGATGGCGTCGCGCCTCCCCAGGCCGGGCGCACGTCAGCCGCCTCGCGGAACCAGGCGCCGAAGGCCATCGTTGGGGCCATGACCCTCCAGGATCGTGCCGTGGATGACCTGATCCGCTTCATGCTCAGCCGCTGGATCGTCGCGCTGGTCGCCATCGGCCTCGCGAGCGCACCGCTGCATGCGGCCGCACGGATGGCCGACACCGGTTCCGGCTTCTCCGGCCACGCCGAGGAGGCCGCGCGAATTCTCCCTGAAACCCATGGCCAGCCCGATCGGCACCATGGCGCGCCGTCCCGGTCCGACACTCCGGGACAGTCCTGCTGTCATCCCGGCTGCATCATGGCCGTCCTTCCGGCGCTGGGCAGCGCGGCACATGCCTTGCCGCTGTCCGAGTCCGTCCCGGTCCCGCCTGACCTGACGCCGATCCCGTTCATGCCGTCGGGGATCGAGCGACCGCCGAAGCACGCCTGACCGGGAGTTGCGCGGTCACACCGCGTGCGACGGAAGCCAGCCCGCCGGCGCGCCAGGCGCCGCCTCCGCAGGGCTGATGAATTCGCGGTGCCTGGAACAGGAAACACCACCATGACCATTCGAATGATCACGCTCGCCTCCGCCTTCCTCTCTGTCAACGCTTGGGGGGCCTTGGCCCAGCAGCAGCCGATGCACCATCCGTCGGGGGGCCAGATGGCCATGTCCGCCGACAGCCTGCCGGCGGAGTGCCAGGCTGCGGCGCAGGCCGGCGGCCATGGCAAGATGATGCAGGGCATGGACATGCAGGGCATGTCGCAGAACATGCAGGGCATGATGGCCAACATGACCGAGGCCCAGAAGGGCTATATGCAGGCCATGATGAAGATGCACGGGCCGATGATGACCGGCATGATGGCCAAGGACGCCGACGTCGCGTTCATCTGCGGGATGATCCCCCACCACCAGAGCGCCATCGACATGGCCCAGGTCGTGCTGAAGACAGGCGACAACGCCGAGGCCAAGCGGATGGCTCAGAAGGTTATCGACGATCAGCAGAAGGAGATCGCCGAAATGAGGGAGTGGCTGAAGAAGAACGCAGCGAAGGAAGGCAATCAGTAGGCCGCCGCTCACGAGTGCGAGTCCCCGCTCTGGGCAGGGACTCGATTTTCAGGAATGGCCGTTCACCGGCATCAGGCCGCGCTTGCCCCCCGGTACCGGGCGAACGTCGTCTGGCCGGACGGCCCGAACAGGACCACCTCGTAGGTGTCGGGCTCGACACCCTCCACTTCCATCCCGGGGGAGCCGACGGGCATCCCGGGCACTGCAAGTCCCTTGGCCCTGGGCTTCTCGGTGAGCAGGCGCTTGATGGCATCCGCGGGCACGTGCCCCTCGATGACGTAGCCGCCGATCTCGGCCGTGTGGCAGGAGGCGAGGGCCTGCGGCACGCCCAGGCGGACCTTGAGGCGGTTCACCTCCGCGGACTCGATCACCTCGACGGCGAAGCCCGCCTCACGGACATGCTCGACCCAGGCACCGCAGCAGCCGCAACTCGGATCCTTGGTGACCGTCATCTTCGGCAGGGCTTGCTGCGCCCGCACCGGAAAGGCGGCAAAGGCGCCGGCGGCGGTGGCGAGGCCCACCAGGAGCGAGCGGCGACCGATCGTTACGTTCGACTTCATGTTCCTGACTCCATTCCATTCAGGTATCTGCTCAAAGGCGCGCGGTGCGAAGACGGATGGCGTTGCCGATCACGCTCACGGACGACAGGGCCATCGCCGCCGCGGCGATGATCGGCGACAGCAGGATGCCGAACAACGGGTACAGCACGCCGGCCGCGACCGGCACCCCGAGCGCGTTGTAGACGAAGGCGAAGAACAGGTTCTGGCGGATGTTGCGCATGGTCGCCTGCGACAGCCGCCGCGCCCGCACGATCCCGGTGAGATCGCCCTTGAGCAGGGTCACGCCCGCGCTCTCCATCGCTACGTCGGTGCCGGTGCCCATGGCGATGCCAACGTCCGCCGCGGCGAGTGCCGGCGCGTCGTTGACACCGTCGCCGGCCATGGCCACCACGCGGCCTTCGCGCTTGAACCTCTCGACCACCGCGCTCTTCTGGTCAGGGAGAACCTCGGCCTCGACCTCGTCGATCCCAAGCCGCTTGGCGACAGCCCGTGCCGTCGTCCAATTGTCGCCGGTCAGCATCACGACGTGGATGCCTTCCTCCTTCAGCCCGGCCAGCGCCTCCGGTGTCGTAGCCTTCACCGGGTCGGCGATGGCGATGGCGCCTGCCACCCTTCCATCGATGCCTACGAAGATGGCCGTCGCGCCATCCTCACGCAGCCTGTCGGCCTGCTCTGCGAGGGGGCTGACGTCGATGCCATGCTCTGCCAGGAACTTGGCGCTGCCAAGCACGACGCGGCGGCCCTCAACGGTGCCGAGCGCACCCTTGCCGGTGGGCGAGTCGAAGTCGGAGACCGGCGCGGTGGCGATACCCTGCTTCTCGGCCGCCTCGACAATGGCGATGGCGAGCGGATGCTCGCTCGGCCGCTCCGCGCTGGCCGACAGGCGCAGCACCTCGGCCTCGCTAAGGCCTTGCGCGGGAACGATGGCCGTCACGGCGGGCCTGCCCTCGGTGAGAGTTCCCGTCTTATCGACCACCAGCGTGTCGACCTTCTCCATCTGCTCCAGCGCCTCGGCGTTCTTGATTAACACGCCCGCCTGGGCACCGCGGCCGACGCCGACCATGATCGACATCGGCGTGGCAAGGCCGAGCGCACACGGACATGCGATGATCAGGACCGCCACTGCGGCCACGAGGCCATAGGAGAGCTGCGGCTCCGGTCCCCAGATCGCCCAGGCGATGAAGGCGAGTACGGCCACCCCGATCACGGCCGGCACGAAGTAGCCCGAGACCTGGTCGGCGAGGCGCTGGATCGGCGCGCGGCTGCGCTGGGCTTCCGCCACGAGCTGCACGATCTGCGCCAGCATGGTGTCGCGCCCGACCTTCTCGGCCTCGATGACGATGCCGCCGGACTGGTTCATCGTGCCGCCGATCGCCTTCGCGCCGACGTCCTTGGTCACCGGCATCGACTCGCCCGTGACCATCGACTCGTCGACGGAGCTGCGTCCCTCGACGACCGCTCCATCCACCGGAACCTTCTCGCCGGGTCGGACCCGGAGGCGGTTGCCGACCTGCACGGTGTCGAGCTGGACCTCCTCCTCGGTGCCATCGTCCCGGATGAGCCTTGCCGTCTTGGGCGCAAGGTCGAGTAAGGCACGGATGGCACCGCCGGTGCTCTCGCGGGCGCGCAACTCCAGCACCTGTCCGAGGAGCACCAGCACCGTGATGACGGACGCCGCTTCGAAATACACCGCGACGGAGCCGTCGTGGCCGCGGAAGGCCGCCGGGAACACGTCGGGCGCCAGCGTCGCGACCATGCTGTAGACCCACGCCACCCCGGTGCCCATGGCGATCAGGGTGAACATGTTGAGGCTGCGGTTCACGAGCGACTGCCAGCCGCGGACGAAAAAGGGCCATCCGGCCCACAGCACGACCGGGGTCGCGAGCAGCATCTGGATCCAGTTGGAGGTCGTGCGGGGGATGAGATGGTCGATTCCGATGAGGTGCCCGCCCATCTCCAGCGCGAAGACCGGAAGCGTCAGGGCAAGGCCGATCCAGAACCGACGGGTCATGTCCGTCAGCTCGTGGCTGGGGCCGGTCTCGGCGGTGGCCACGACGGGCTCCAGCGCCATGCCGCAGATGGGGCAGGATCCCGGGCCGACCTGGCGGATCTGCGGATGCATCGGGCAGGTGTAGATCGTACCCTCGGGCACGGCCTCTGCCGTCCTCTCGGCCGAGGGCTCCGCGTACTTCGCGGGGTCCGCCATGAACTTCGACTGGCAGCCGGGCGAGCAGAAGTAGTACGGCTTGCCCTGGTACTGGGCCCGGTGGGTGGTCGTGTGCGGGTCGACCATCATCCCGCAGACCGGATCCTTCACCTTCCCGGCGTCCGTTGCAGGCTCATGGTGATGATGGTCGTGGCCCCCGTGGGCGGCATGACCGTGATGGTGGCCGTGCCTCTTGGTGACTTGGTCATCGCTCATGGTGGTTCTCCACTGCGTTTCCATGCAAAGCGGTCAGCTTCGGTCTTCCCACGGTGGGAAGGTCAAGCGCCTGGCCCGGGTGCCGTCCGGCGCGTCCGCTACCTTCCCTTCTGGATCCTGACGACCGAGATCTGCCCGTTCACGCGGTCGGCCTGAAACCTGATCCTGTCGCCCGCCTTCACGCCCTTGAGGACTGCCGGATCCTGTGTCCGGAAAACCATCGTCATGGCATCCATGTTCAGGTTCGGGATTGGCCCGTGGTCGATGGTCACCTTCCCTTGGGTGGCATCGACCTTCTCGACGGTGCCGGTGACCATGGGGAGGTTGGCCGCCGCGGCCGGCTGGGGTGCTGCCGATTGCGCCGCGCCGGTCGCGAACCTTACGACGGAGATCTGGCCGTTCACTCGGTCAGCCTGGAACTGCACCTTGTCTCCGGCCTTCACGCCCTGGAGCAGGGCAGGATCCTGAACCCGGAACACCATGGTCATGGCATCCATGTCGAGGTTGGGGATGGGACCGTGGTCGATCGTGATCTTGCCGGCACCCGCGTCGACCTTTTCCACCGTTCCCGACACCATCGGAAGCTGGCTGGCGACCGCGGGCTGCGCCGGAGCGGCCGCCTGGGCTTGCGGGGCCGGCGTGCCCTTCTGGTCAAGCGGTCCGGAACCGTGCGGTGGCTGGTCGACCTTGGCACGGTAGTCCTCTTGGCGGTTACGGACCTGCCACTCCTTCAATGCCGAGATCTGGACCTGCTGCTCATTGATGAACTGCTGGGCCATCCGGCGGAGCTGCTCGTCCGCGCCGTGCTCCAGTTGCGTCCGGGCAAGGAAGATCAGGTCCTCGTGATGGGCGATCACGAGCGCGGCGAAATCCCTGTCGGGATCGCCGGTGAGCTTCATGTCCTTGAAGCGGTCGTCCATGACCTCCCGGACGCGCTCGTAGGCGGCAGGCGCTCCCTTGGCAGGCTGCGCCTGCGCAAGACGGTCGGGGCCGGCAATGGCCAGGGCGGCTGACAGTGCCCCAAAGGCGGTGAGGGTGACGGCGAAGCGTTTCATGGCAGTGTCTTTCTTGATGCAGGAGGACCGCCCCACGGAAGGTGGGTCTCGAACACCTCAGTTCGCGGGGCGGCGAGGGCCTTACGAGCCCTTCTTGATCGAGGTGACGGAGATCTGGCCGTTCACCCGGTCGGCGGTGAACTGCACCTTGTCGCCGGCCTTGAGGCCCTTGAGCAGGTTCGGGTCCTGGGCGCGGAACACCATGGTCATCGCCTCCATGTCCAGGTTCTGGATCGGGCCGTGGTCGATGGTGATCTTGCCCTGGGCGGTGTCGACCTTCTCGACCGTGCCGGTGACCGTCGGCAGGTTCTGGGCGAGGGCGGCACTGGAGAGGCTCAGGGCGGCGATCAGGCCGATAGTGATACGCTTCATGGGAAACTCCTTTTCGTAGCTGGATGGCGAGGGGATTGGGTCCGTCACTTGACGACGACGGTGCCCTTCATGCCGGACTCGTAGTGGCCTGGGATCAGGCAGGCGAACTCGAAGGTGCCGGCCTTGGTGAAGCGCCAGACGATCTCGCTGGAGCCGTTCGGTGCGAGCCGCTTCCCGTTCGGGTCGTCGTGCTCCATGTCCGGGTTCTTCTCCATCTGGACCTTGTGCTTGGCGTTATTCGCGACCGAGTCGAGCATGAACTCGTGGTCGACCTGGCCGGCGTTCCTGAGCACGAACTTCACCTGCTCGCCGCGCTTGATCTCGACCGTGCTGGGATCGAACAGCATCTTCGCGTCCTCGGTCTCCTTCATGGTGACCTCGATCGTGCGGGCGACAGGCTTCTGCGGATTGCCCGGCTCGCCGGCCGCGAAGGATTTGTGGCTGTGCCCGGGCTCGCCTGGGGCGGCGAATGCCATGGCCGCCGAGAATGCAAGGGCAGCAAGTGCCCCTGCGAGAGGTTTGGCTGTACGAACCATCATTGTTGCTCCTTTGGCATTGGTTCTGGTTGGGATCAGTGATTGCCGTGACCGCCGGCACCGGCCGAACGGACCGGACGCTTGCGGGGGTCGATGGCCTTGAACTCGGTGGCCTTCACGCCGCTGTCGGGCGACGTCGCGCGGGCGGGCTCGGCGAGCTGCTCGCCCGTCCACTCGTACGCGACGGTGCCCTCCGGGTGCTTGTACCAGCCGGGGTCCTTGTAATCGTCGTGCGCCAGCCCGGGGCGCACCTTCACGACCGAGAACATGCCGCCCATCTCGACAGGACCGAACTGGGCAAAGCCCGTCATCATCGGCAGCGTGTTGTCGGGCAGCGGCATCTCCATCGAGCCCATCTCGCCCATGCCGGCACCGCCCATCGGCATGTAGCCCGGCGCAATCCTCTTCAGCGCTGGTGCGGTCTTGTTCATGTTGACGCCGATGTAGGTCTTCACGTCGTGGCCCATGGCGTTCATGGTGTGGTGGCTCTTATGGCAGTGGATCGCCCAGTCGCCGGGCGCGTCGGCCACGAACTCGAAGGCGCGCATCTGGCCGACCGCCACATCCACGGAGACCTCCGGCCATTGCGCGGATTCCGGCACCCAGCCGCCGTCCGTGCCGGTGACCTTGAAGTCATAGCCGTGCATGTGGATCGGGTGGTTGGTCATGGTCAGGTTGCCGAACCGGACACGGACCTTGTCGCCCTGGCGCACCACGAGCGGATCGATGCCGGGGAACACGCGGGTGTTCCAGCACCAGAGATTGAAGTCCGTCATCTCGTTGACCCGGGGCACGTACGAGCCGGGCTCGATGTCGAAGGCGTTGAGCAGGAACACGAAGTCACGGTCGACGCGGCGCTCGGCCGGATCGCGCGGGTGCACGACGAAGAAGCCCATCATGCCCATCGCCATCTGCACCATCTCGTCGGAGTGCGGGTGGTACATGAAGGTGCCGGACTTCTGGCAGATGAACTCGTACACGAAGGTCTTGCCCGGCGGGATGTGCGGCTGGGTCAGGCCGCCGACGCCGTCCATGCCGTTGGGCAGGAGCTGGCCGTGCCAGTGCACCGCCGTGTTCTCCGGCAGTTTGTTGGTGACGAAGATGCGAACCTTGTCGCCCTGCACCGCCTCGATGGTCGGGCCGGGGGATTGGCCGTTGTAGCCCCACAGGTGGGCCTTCATGCCGGGCGCCATCTCGCGCACGACGGGCTCCGCGACGAGATGGAACTCCTTCCAGTCGCCGTTCTGCCGCCACGGCAAGGTCCAGCCGTTGAGGGTGACGACAGGCTGGTAGTCCGGTCCGCTCGTCGGGTAGAGCGGCGGCTGCATGGTGGCTTCCGTCATGATCGGCGCCTCGGGCAGGCCCGCGGCCTGCGTGCGCCCGCTGATCATGCTGGCCCCGGCGAGGGCCAATCCCCCGGCGCCGAGAAAACCTCTTCGCGATACGGTCATTGGATATCTCCTCTCGAGTGTCAGTGCCCGCCACCGGCGGCTTCCCCGCCGGCCGCGGCCGTAGTGGTCTCGCCTCCGCCTGCGCCGCCCCCGCCGTTCAGTCCGCCCACCAGGGCGGCCTTGAGATCGGTCGCAGCGATCCAGAAGTCGCGGCGGGCGTTGATGGCGTCGACGTTGCTGAGGATGCGGGTGCGGGCGTCGATGATGAGCTGGCTCACGTCGACGAGCATGCCGCTGTACTGGAGCAGGGCCTCGTCCTGGATGCGCTTCTGGAGCGGCAGGACGCGGTTCTGGTAGTGGCGGGCGAGGTCGTGCTTGCCACGGTAGACGGCATAGGCCTCGCGGGCCTCGGACCGGACGTTGACCGCCCGCTCCGCCAAGCGGTTCGCGGCCGCCATGTAGGCCTCCTGCGCGCCGCGGCGGGTCGTCTCCCCGAAGTCGAAGATCGGGATCGTGAAGGACACCTCGATGCCGCGGGTCCGGCTCTTCTCCTTCTCGATCTCCACTTCGCCGTGGTCGTCGACCGTCTTCGACTTGCCGAAGCTCGATCCCTCGACCAGCTCGATGTCGCTGACGACGCTCTGGATCACGTCGAGGCTGTACTGTCCGGCGACGGCATTGAGGTCGTTGCGCAGGGCTTGGAGGTCGACGCGCCGGGCCAGGGCCTCGCTCTCGACGTCCCTCTGGGTCGCGAGGCGGGACGGCAGCGGTGGCAGGGTGCCCGGCAGCGTGAAGGTGATGTCGCGTCCCCACAGGCCGAGCTGGCGGATCAGGCGCTCGCGCTCGACCTTCTGCTCGATCCGGGCCTGGGCGAGCTGGGCGCCGAGCTCCTGGTAGAACGCGTGCTCGCGCGCCTGCTCCAGCTTGTTGAGGGCACCGGTCTCGCCGAGCTGCTTGGCGAGCTCGGACGCGGTCTCGGCCGTGGCGAGGGCCTGCTGCATGAAGGCGACCCTCTGGTTCGCGGCGACGGCACGGTAGTACTGGCGCCGCGCCTCGGCCCCGAGGCTCAGCACGGCCTCCGCCGTGCGGAACTGGGCGGCGCGGAACTCCTGCTGCGCAACGGCCGCGCGCTGCGGCAGGGTCGCGAGTTCGAACAGGCCGATCATGAGCTGCCGCTCGACCTCGAAGGCCCCACCTCCCAGGAGGCCGCTGCGGCCCAGGGACACGCGCGGGGAGGGCGGCAGGCTGGCCTGGACATAGGCTGCCTCCGACACCCCGAGATCGTTGAACGCGGCCTGGAGGCCCCTGTTCTTCAGCAGCGCGATCTGGACCGCGCCGTCCGGGGTGAGCGGACGGCGCAGCAGCTCCTCGGCCCGGGTCTGAGCCGCCAGCGCCTCGGCCTCGCCGGTGATCTTGACGACATCCTTGCCCAGGTCGGTGTAGGCGACAGTCTGCGCGACGGAGAGTCCCGCATCCTGTGAGAAGGATACGCAGCCACCCAGGAAGACCGTGGCGGCCAGGCCGGCCAGCAGCTTCAGTCGCGGTCTTGTCCGGCCGCTGCCCCTGTCGTGTTTCATCTCGCTGTTGTCCTTGCGTGTGCCCTGCCACGCGATCGTCATGTCGGCGGATGGGTTCGATGTGTGGGTCATCGCCTATCGTCCCCGTCGTGCGGCATCGTCCGAGTCGCCCCGCTCGGGATTGCCCTGAGGGCCGACGCGCCGGTTCAGCTCGCGCCAGTCGAGGGGCTCGACGACGTCGTAGCCACGGATGCCCGCGGTGACGGAGGAGTAGGCCGGGGGGCGGGTTCCGACGGCTGGGTCGGCCGCCGACACGAGGTAGGAGGGATGTTGGGTAGGCATGCAGGCGGCCAGGCCAAGCCCGAGCGCCGCGAGGGAAAGGGGTTTCATCATGGGATCCGTCTCCGGGCGGACCTCCACGGCGTGATCGGCGTCAGGGGTGCGATGGGGACGGACGATGCGTCCGCCGTCCGCTGCGAACCTGCGTACTGATCACTGGCACGGGAGGATGACCGGCTTGGGCTTCAGGACGGGCATGCTGGCCTTGGGCCACAGCCATGCCGATGCGTGCGGGCGTGAGCCGCCCGCTCCTGGATCAGAGGGTTCGTGGGGGACGGTCGAGGCTGTCGGGGGCGACGCCTGCGACCTGGTCGTCCCGGGTCAGGGCGATGGCGGCGGCAGAGGTGCAGGGGGTATGGAGCATGGGGGCGGCGAGCGCCTGGACGGCGTGGCAGGCTCCCATGCCGCAGCAATCCGCTCCTGCCTTGCCGTGGGTTCCCGAGGCAGGATCGCCGCAGTCCTTCGGAGCGGAGGCGTGGTCATGGGCCGGGGCCTGGACCCCATGCTCGTGATCCGCGTCCACATGCACATCGCTCCCGTGGACGTGCCCATCGACTGCGGATGACAGGAGGATCCGGCCGCCCGACGCAACCGCCTGCGGAACGGACATCACGAGGATTCCCGCGGCGAGCGCAAGCAAGGCAGCGATGATGAGGCCGATCAGCCGCAAGGAACTCTCCAGTCCGTCAGAATCGAATGAGTGTCACGAAAGCCCTGCTTCGGCAAGGCGGTCCGGAAGGGCGTGCGACGATCCCGACCGCCTTGCGCGCCAGGGGGTCAGGCAGCCGCGGAGGGCGTGTATCCGGCTTCGGCGACGATGGCCGTGACCGCCGAGAGGTCGGCGGTGCCCCGGATCAAAACCAGCTTCGAGGCCGGATCGGCATCGACCTGGGTTCCCGGCAGGGCGGACTCGACCGCCTTCTTGATCGTGCCGGCGCAGTGGCCGCAGGTCATGTCCTCGACCCGCAGCGTCAGGCTGCCGTCCTTCGGCAACACGTTCTGTCCGGCCCTGTCGGTCTGGTGGGTTGAGCATCCGCACATGTCTTGTCGCTCCTTTGCGATGGTGAGGATTCGGAGCCTGCGGGTTCCAACGCTGGCAAGGTCAAGGGCCATCTCGCACCTTGCCGACCTGCCATCAATGTAATATACCCCCCTACCTTATTTTACTCGGTACGAGCAATCATGTCCCATACCACCAAGGACAAGGCGAAGTTGCTGGCGCGGGTGCGCCGGATCCGCGGCCAGGTCGAGGCCGTGGAGCGTGCCCTGGAGGCGGAGATCGGCTGCGCCGACGTGCTGATGCTGGTCGCCTCGGTGCGTGGGGCAGTCAACGGGCTGACCGCAGAGCTGATGGAGGAGCACATCCGCCATCACGTGGTCGATCCGGCTCGCGAGCCCGACGCCGACCGCGCCCGCGGCGCGCAGGAACTTATCGACGTGGTTCGTACGTACCTCAAGTGAGCCGCGGCTCCCACACGAACGAACCCGAGAGGTGACTCCGATGCACGGCGATTCCTTGCAAGCCTTGCGGCACGATCATGTGTTCCTCGGCGACGACCACGAGCGTAACGAGCGCCGGACCTGGTTCGTGATCGCCCTGACCGCCACCATGATGGTGGTCGAGATCGTTGCCGGCACGGTCTATGGCTCGATGGCCTTGGTGGCCGACGGCTGGCACATGTCCACGCATGCCGCCGCCATGCTGATCAGCGCGCTAGCGTACTTCTACGCCCGCCGGCACGCCCGCAACCCCCGCTTCACCTTCGGTACGGGCAAGCTTGGCGACCTCGCTGGCTTCGCCAGCGCCATCATCCTCGCCCTCATCGCCCTGCTGATCGGGTGGGAGAGCCTGCTGCGTTTGGCCAATCCCATTCCCATCGACTTCGGCCAAGCGATCGCCGTCGCGGCGATCGGTCTCGTGGTGAACCTCGCCAGCGCCTGGCTGCTCAAGGACGACCACCATCATCACGGGCATCACCATGCCCATAGCCATCATGATCACGGCCACCATCATGAGCATGGTCATCACCATTACGGCCACTCCCATGGTGGAGGACGCGACAACAACCTGCGTGCTGCCTACCTGCATGTGCTGGCCGACGCACTGACCTCCGTGCTGGCTATCGTGGCCCTGCTGGCCGGCAGCGCCTACGGCTGGCTCTGGCTCGATCCGCTGATGGGCATCGTCGGCGCCCTGGTGATCGCCCGCTGGTCGTGGGGCCTCATCCGCGACGCCGGAGCCATCCTCCTGGATGTCGTTCCGGAGGGCGAGGACCTGCCAGACGAGATCCGCGAGGCACTGGAAGGCGAGGGCGACCGGATCACCGACCTGCACGTCTGGCAGGTCGGTCCGGGACACCACGCGGCGATCGTATCGCTGGCCACGTCAGCTCCCAAGGCGCCTTCGGCCTACAAGGAGCGGCTGTCCCATCTCCACGAGTTGTCGCATGTGACCGTCGAGGTCCAGCCGCTTCCTGCGTGATCGGGGCGGCACCCCTGAGGGCGTTCCATGAGGCTGCTGCCGAAACGGGCAGGATGCGGGAGTCCCTGAGTGGACGGTCTGTTTGCAGCCTGGCGACGACTGGCTATCCTGCCTTTCCCGATTGCCTTTCGCCCACTTCCCAGCCCTTGCCGCGCTGGTCGGGAGCTGCTTGGGGCGTGGCGCGTCATGACACCATGCCAACCTTGCCGAATGCCGCACCTCCAGGTGCAGCGGACCAACGGCGTCCCAAGCGCAAGTACAGCGGCCGCTCGCAGAGCCGCAAGGGGTCCCGAGCGACATGAGGCAGCGTGCTAGTTGCGCTCCCTCTTCGGCGCTGTGCCCCGACGTGCGGAGCGAAGGCCGACGGCCCCGAAATGCGGGGTCGAGTGGATGTCGATCAATCCCACCTCATGGCCGTTCTGAAGGCCTTCGATGATCGGGCACTCCGGCCGCTCGTTGCCGTGGCAATGCTTTGCGAGGTGCTTGAGCGTCGCGGCCATCTCCTGCAACTCGCGAGCCTTCCGCTCCAGGATCTCCACATGCTCGAGGGCGATCCGCTTCACGTCCGTGCTGGCGCGTTGCCGATCACGCCACAAGGTGACGAGCTCCGAAATCTGCTCGACCGAGAAGCCGAGGTCACGGGCCCGCCGGATGAAGCCGAGGGTGTTGACGTCGTTCTCGGAGTACACCCGGTACCCGGCTTCCGTGCGAACCGTCTTCGGGATCAGCCCGATCGACTCGTAGTAGCGGATCATCTTGGCCGAAACGCCCGATGCTTCCGCTGCCTGTCCGATGTTCATGATCTTGCTCCTCTCTTGATCCTGGTCAGCCGATGAAGGCAGGTGTGAGCGCCTCGGTGATACGCGCCTTCTGCGACTGGAAGGTTCCGTAGAAGACTTGATCGCCGATGACGGTGATCGGTGCAACGCGTACCCCGGTGCGGGCCTTGGCCTCGGCCATGATCGCAGGATCCGTCAGGTCACGTTCCTCGAAGGATAGTCCGAGGCGGGTCAGCCACGCCTTGAGTGCATGGCAGTCGGGGCAGGTCGGGGTCGTGTAGACGATGACGGCGGGCTGGGAGGGCATCGTTTCGCTCCATGGAAAAAAGCCGGGTCCGCCTTCGTTGGCGGACCCGGTCCGATCAGCGGGTGGCAAGGGCAGCGGGCGCTGCATTCGGGTCCGTTTCGAGGGCGTCATTCGTCATGGCAGGCTGGAATCCCCTCAGCCGCAGGGCATTGCCGAGGACGAACACGCTCGAGAGCGCCATGGCTCCGGCCGCCACGACCGGCGACAGCAAGGTGCCGTCGATCGGGTAGAGGATGCCCGCGGCCACGGGGATCAGCAGCACGTTGTAGGCGAAGGCCCAGAACAGGTTCTGCTTGATGTTGCGGATCGTGGCCTTCGACAGCGCGATGGCGTTCGCGACACCGCGCAGGTCTCCGGACATGAGCACCACGTCGGCGCTCTCGATGGCGACGTCGGTGCCGGTGCCGATGGCAAGGCCGACATCCGCCTCGGCCAGAGCCGGGGCGTCGTTGATGCCGTCGCCGACGAAGGCCACCTGGCGGCCACCCTCGCGCAGCCGCTTCACGACCTCGACCTTGCCGTCCGGGAGGACCTCGGCCACGACCTGGTCGATGCCGACCTGGCGGGCGATGGCCTCTGCCGTGCGACGGTTGTCGCCCGTGATCATCGCCACCTTCAGGCCGAGGGCATGAAGGGCCGCAATCGCCTGAGGAGTCGAGGGCTTGATCGGATCGGCGACCGCGATGATGGCCGCAAGCCGGCCGTCGACGGCGGCGTAGAGCGGGCTCTTGCCTTCGTCACCGAGACGGGCTGCGGCTGCGGCGAAGTCTGCGACGGGATATCCGAGCCGCTGCATGTAGCGGTCGGCGCCGACCTCGATCCTTCGACCCTGGACGACGGCGGAGACGCCGTATCCCGGGACTGCATCGAACCCGTCCACGGGTGCAAGGCTCAGGCCACGAGCCTTGGCGGCCTCGACGATAGCTTCCGCGATCGGGTGCTCCGAGCGGGTCTCCACCGCCGCCACGAGCGCAAGGACCTCCTCGTCGCTGAAGCCGGGAGCAACGATGAGATCGGTGAGCTCCGGGCGGCCCTTGGTCAGGGTGCCGGTCTTGTCGAGGGCGACCACCTTGACCTCCTTCAGGCTCTGGAGCGCCTCGCCCTTGCGGAAGAGCACGCCGAGCTCGGCGCCGCGACCCGTGCCGACCATGATGGAGGTTGGCGTGGCAAGGCCCATGGCGCAAGGGCAGGCGATGATCAGCACGGCGACCGCGTTGACCAGGGCAAAGGTCATGGCGGGCTCGGGGCCGAAGATCAGCCAGACCAGGAAGGTGAGGGCGGCCGCCGCCATGACGGCCGGCACGAACCACATGGTCACCTTGTCGACCAGGGCCTGGATCGGAAGCTTGGAGCCCTGCGCCTGCTCGACCATGCGGATGATCTGCGCCAGCACGGTGTCCGCCCCGACCTTGGTCGCCCGGAAGGTGAAGCTGCCGGTCTTGTTGATCGTGCCACCAACGACGGCTGCGCCGGCCGCCTTCTGCACGGGAACGGGCTCGCCGGTGATCATCGACTCGTCGACGAAGGAGGAGCCCTCGGTCACCTCACCGTCGACCGGCACCTTCTCCCCAGGGCGAACCTGGACCAGGTCGCCTGCGCGGACCTGATCGAGCGGGACTTCGACCGTCTCCCCATTGCGGACGACGCGGGCCGTCTTGGCCTGCAAGCCCATCAGCCGCTTGATCGCCTCGGAAGTGCGGCCCTTGGCCTTGGCCTCGAGCGTGCGGCCAAGGAGGATCAGCGTGACGATGACGGCCGCTGCCTCGTAGTACACGTTCACGGTACCGGCGGGCAGGACCGAGGAGGCGAAGGTCGCCACCACCGAGTAGCCGTAGGCGGCGGCCGTGCCGAGTGCCACGAGTGAGTTCATGTCGGGTGCAAGGCGCATCAGCGCCGGGATGCCCTTCCGGAAGAAGCGCAGGCCGGGGCCGAACAGGACCAGCGTCGTCAGGACGAACTGGAGGTACCAGCTCTCCCGGTGGCCGATCGTGTCCATGACCCATTCATGGACACCCGGGATGAGGTGAGAGCCCATCTCGAGGGCGAAGACGGGCAGGGTCAGGAGGGCTGCGAGACCGAGGGACCGCGTCAGGGCGCGGTATTCCCGCTGGCGGCCTTCACGCTCGCGGTCGGCAACAGGCTCGTCGCCCACGCGGCGGGCCTCGTACCCGACGTTCCGGACGACCTCCTCGAGGGCGGCCGGGGTCACCACGCCCGCCAGGTGGCGGATGGTGGCCTTCTCGGTCGCCAGGTTGACGGACGCCTCAAGCACTCCGGGGGCAGCCTTGAGGGCTTTCTCGACGCGGCCCACGCACGAGGCACAGGTCATGCCCTCGATGGCAAGCTCCGTCGTGTCCTCGGGGACCGAGTAGCCTGCGTTCTCGACGGCCCGGGCTGCGCCGGCAGGATCCGCCGGGCCACGGAAGGTGATCTCGGCGCGCTCGGTCGCCAGGTTCACGTTCGCCGCCGTGACATTCGGCAGGCCCGCCAGGACCTTCTCGACCCGTCCGACGCACGAGGCGCAGGTCATGCCTTCGATGGGCAGGGACAGCGTCGCCCCCGTGTTTTCCGTTCGCTTTGCAGTGGCGCTAGCCATCGGGATTTCTCCTTGATCATCCGACTTAGGAGAGGTGTAGTCCTTCCAATGATGGTAAGGTCAAGCGCCGAATCCAAGTTGGTGCGGACTCCGGATTCGGCGCTGCCTCCGACGGGCTTCGTGCAACTCGTTGAGGCCGTGCTTCGTCATGCCGCCGAGCACGTGGAGATCATCCAGGCCTCTGTGGCGAGCGAGAACCTGGCGGCTCGGAAACTGTACTATGACCTTGGCTTTCGACCCTTCGGCTTTGAGGCTCAAGCGCTCAAGATCGATGGTCGCTACCACGATGAAGAGCACATCGCGCTGAGCCCGCGGCCCGCATGGCCCTGTTCAAGGCGGGCCGCGCAACCTTGATGAGTTGCGCGGCCCGTTTCCCTTCCCGGCAGTTCCTGGCGATCAGTCTCCGGACCGGCCCGCTGGCTACTTGCCGCGGTCGGCAAGCCACTTCTTCATCATCGCGATCTCACCTTCCTGGGCCTTGATCACCTCTTCGGCGAGTTTGCGGACCTCTGGATCATTGCCGTACTCAATCACGACTTTCGCCATATCGATCGCGCCCTGATGGTGCGGAATCATGCCGCGCATGAAGTCGATGTCGGCATCACCGGTGAACTCGATCATCATGTCCTTATGCATGCTGTCATTGGCGGCCATGTAAGCTTTCGTCGACGGGCTGTCGGATGCCGGCATCGAATGGCCTGACATATCGTGATTTTGCATGGG
The DNA here is from genome assembly GCF_042650665.1 of Microvirga sp. GCM10011540. Taxonomy (NCBI): domain Bacteria; kingdom Pseudomonadati; phylum Pseudomonadota; class Alphaproteobacteria; order Hyphomicrobiales; family Methylobacteriaceae; genus Microvirga; species Microvirga sp. GCM10011540. The sequence goes on from NZ_JBHSBQ010000041.1 coordinate 54,157, forward strand.
ATCATCCGTGTTCATTGGGCCCTGTGCGGTCGCGAGGCCGGCGCTGACGGCGACCGAACCTGCGACGGGGATCAGGGTGAGCTTGTTCATGATACCGGTCGAGTTCAGTTCGTGGTTGCCGGATAGCCGGCTTCCTCGAGAACCCTTAGAAGGGCCGCCGAGGTAGCGGTCGTTTCGACCTTGACGGTGCGTGCGGCGGGATTGGTCTCGATCCTGGCGTCGGGATCGACTGACTGGATCGCCTTGGTGACGGATTGGGCGCACCCGCCGCAGGTCATGCTCTCGATTCTGAGTTCCATGAGAATTCTCCTTGGTTTCGGTCTCAAGACGCTCAAGGTCGGGCTTCCAACCGTCGCAAGGTCAAGAGGAGCGGGAAGGGAAAATTTGAAATTGACCTTCCCGTTGCCGGAGGCCGCGTGCTGGGCGGGCCGACCCCGCCCTCCTGATCCTCGACGAGCCGACCAACCATCCGGACATCGAGGCTGTCGAGGCGGGAGTTCGGGCATATGACGGCGCGCTTCCGATGGTCAGCCAGGATGAAGCATTCCTCGAGGCTATCGGGATCTCACGCAGGGTGGATTTCCGCAAATCCCACACGCGAGGTTCAAGACGCTGCGGCTTGCTCACTTTCGCCATGCGACATGCTTCCCGGGCTCCCGTTGACTGGATGCCCGGGATGGACCTGATGGATGCCAGATGGCTGTTCGTTGAACTCGGCGTGGAACCCCGTGGCGCCTGCGACGGTGGCGTGGCCACGGGACTCGCCCGCTCCAGTGAACGTGCTACGGACGAGTGGCTCTAGGCCGCTGGCGCGAGTTCCGGGGTGAAGAACACGTCCGCATGCAGATCCCGCGATTGCAGCCCTCGCTGTTGCAGCACTCGGCCCGTCGCTTCCACCATTGCCGGCGGCCCTGCCACGTAGGCTTTCCAGCCATCAAGGTCGGTCAGATCCGACGCGATCGCATCGGCGACAAGGCCCGTGCGATGGGCCGTGGGGGCATCGGGTTCCGACAGGACCGGAATGAAGGTCAGGTTCGGATGAACGGAACTCAATGCCGTGAACCATTCGACGAGATAGAGGTCCCGTTCCGACCGCGCCCCGAAGTACACATGGATGGGCTGTTCCAGTCCGGCGACCGCGGCAGCCGCCACGATGGACTTGATTGGGGCGAGTCCTGAGCCTCCCGCCACGCAGAGGATCGGGCCCGCATGACGTTCGCGCAGGTAGGCGCTCCCGAAGGGGCCTTCGACCTGAACGGCGTCCCCGATCTTCAGGACCGACGTCATGCGCGTGCTGGTGATGCCGTCCGGCACCCGCCGGACGAGGAACTCGAGGTGATCCTGTCCCGGCAGGCTTGCCATGGAGTAGTCCCGCGGCGGCGCTCCGGGGAGCGTGATCCTGGCGTATTGTCCCGGCGAATACGTGAAGGGACCTCCGCTTTCGACCGCAAGCCGAATGTGCCTGATGTCATGGGTGGCGCTCGATGTGGAGATGACCCGGCAGAGAAGGTTCTGACGCGGATGCTCCGGCGGCACCTCGTCCTGACCCGGCAGCAGGATCGATCCGCTCGTGCGGGGCACGGCCCGGCATGCGAGGATGTAGCCGTCCTGGCGCTCGGCGTCGGACAGGGCAAACCGCGTGTGTGCCAGCATCTCCACATCGCCTTCGACGAGGCGCGTCTTGCATGCGCCGCATCGCCCGGATCGGCAGCCGTGCGGATAGTCGATGCCGGAAGCGAGTGCAGCATCAAGGATCGTTTGATCCGCCTGGACCTGGATGACACGGTTCGTGCCGTGAACGGACATGAGGTGAGCCATTCTGTCCTCCTCAGCCCAGAACCGTCATCGTGAGTGCTTCGAAGATGGCTCTTTTCTGCTCCCCAAGCGGACCGGAGATGGCGTGTCCATCCACGACCGTGAGTGGATCGGACCGACGGGTCCCCGTCGGGTACGACAGTCGCTGCTCGTCGAACGGGATACCCATCTGCTTCAACCACCCCTTCAACAGGTTGCAGTCGGAGCATTCCGGGGTCGTGTAGAGTGTTACCGCTGAATTCATTCGTGTCATGACAGGTGTTCCTCCGATCTAAGCGAGGTGTGGGGCTTCCAACGCTGGCAGGGTCAAGGAGGGCGAACGATTTCGTCGCGATCCCTATGCGTCGAGGGGTGCGGAGGACGGCGCACGCGTCCGCCTGCCGCTCGTGATCACGTAGAACACGGGGGTGAGCACCAGGCCGAACAGCGTGACGCCGATCATCCCGAAGAAGACGGCGACACCCATCGCCTGGCGCATCTCCGCGCCTGCCCCGGTCGCGAGCACCAGGGGGACCACGCCCATGATGAAGGCGAGCGAGGTCATCAGGATCGGACGCAGGCGGAGACGGGCCGCTTCGATCGCAGCCTCGATGGGCGTCAGCCCTTCGCCTTCCTTCGCACGGGCGAACTCGACGATCAGGATCGCGTTCTTCGCCGCGAGGCCGACGAGGACCAGCAGCCCGATCTGCGTGAAGACGTTGTTGTCCCCACCGGTCCACCAGATGCCCGCGATCGCCGAGAGCAGCGCCATCGGGGCGATCAGCAGCACCGCGAGCGGCAAGGTGAAGCTGTTGTACTGCACCGCCAGGATCAGGTAGGCGAGCACCACGGCCAGCGGGAACACCCAGAGGCCCGCATTGCCCGCAAGCTTCTCTTGCAGCGTCAGGTCGGTCCACTCGAAGCTCATGCCCGGGGGCAGCGTCTCCGCCGCGATCCTTTCCATGGCCGCCACGGCTTCACCGGAGCTGTATCCCGGGGCGGGCATGCCGCTCACGTCGGCTGCGGGATAGCCGTTGTAGCGGATCATGCGATCGGGTCCCGCGGCATCCCGTGCCGAGACGAACGTCGACAGCGGGACGGTCCTGCCCTCGCCATTGCGCGCATGGAGTCGCTCGATGGCACTGGCGTCGCCGCGGAAGGGTGCATCTGCCTGGACGGTGACCCGGTACGTGCGGCCCTGAAGGTTGAAGTCGTTGACGTAGAGCGAGCCGAGGTAGACTTGGAGTGCCTCGAATGCGGCGTCGATGGGCACCCCGTGCGACTTCGCCTTCTCGCGATCGAGCTGGAGCGCGACCTGGGGAGCGTTCACGCCGAAGCTGGTCATGAGGCCCGTTACGCCGGACGTCTGTCCCGCCTTGGCCATCAGGGCCTGCGTTGCCTGCGCGAGAGCCTGGGTGCCGTGGCCCGCCCTGTCCTCGACGAGCAACTTGAAGCCGCCGGTTGGTCCGAGGCCCGGAACCGGCGGGGGCGGGAACACGCCCACGAAGCCATCCCGGATGCCGAAGAGTTTCGCCTGAAGCCGGCCGGCAATGGCCGTTGCCGCCAGCTCCGGTGTCTGGCGCACGTCGAACGGATCGAGCATCGCGAAGAACACGGCCGCGTTGGGCAGGTTCACGAAGCCGTTGATGGACAGACCCGGGAAGGCAACGACGCTCTCGACGCCGTCCTCGGCCAGCGCGAGCTCGGAGACCTTGCGCGTGACCTCGTCGGTACGGTCGAGCGACGCTCCGGCGGGAAGCTGGACGATGCCCACCAGGTAGTACTTGTCCTGCGAGGGCACGAACCCTGCCGGCACGGCCGAAAAGCCCACCCAGGTCCCCCCGAGCAGGGCGCCGTAGACGATGATGACGAGGCTCCCGAAGCGCACGGCCCGCCGCGTCAGGCCGGCATACCCGGCGGACGCCGCATCGAACCCGCGGTTGAACAGGCGGAAGAACCAGCCTAGCGCGGTGTCGAGAAGCCGGGTCGGGAGGTCCGGCCGGGCTTGGTGATCCCTCAGGAGCAGGGCAGCCAATGCCGGGCTCAACGTCAGCGAGTTGACGGCCGACAGTACGGTCGAGACGGCGATCGTGAGGGCGAACTGGCTGTAGAACTCCCCGGTGAGGCCGGACAGGAAGGCCGTCGGGACGAAGACGGCTGCCAGCACGGACGTGATCGCGATGATCGGTCCGGTCACCTCGGCCATGGCCCTGTGGGCCGCCTCGCGCGGCGTGGCGCCGAGCCGGATATGACGCTCGACGTTCTCCACGACGACGATCGCATCGTCCACCACGATGCCGATGGACAGCACCAGGCCGAACAGGGACAGCGTGTTGAGCGACGAGCCCATCAGGTGCATGACGGCGAACGTGCCGACCAGGGAGACCGGCACCGCCACGAGGGGGATGATCGCGGCCCGCCAGCTCTGGAGGAACACGACGACCACCAGCACGACGAGGAGGACGGCCTCCGCCAGCGTCTTCAGCACGGCCTCGATCGACGCCCTGACGAAGATCGTGGGGTCGTACGCGATCCGGTGCTCGACGCCTGCCGGGAAGGTGCCGGCGAGCTCTGCCATCCTCGCCCTCACGCCCGCCGTCGTGTCGAGCGCGTTGGCCCCGGGCTGCTGCACGATCTGGATCCCGACGGCGGGCTTGCCGTCAAGCAGGCTGCGGAGGGAGTAGGCATCGGCGCCGAGCTCGATGCGCGCGAGCTCGCCGAGACGCGTCACCCGGCCGTCGGCCGTCGTGCGCACGACGATGTCGGCGAATTCCTGCTCGGTGACCAGGCGCCCCCGGGCGGAGAGCGTCACCTGGAGCGGAGCCGCCGCATGGGGCGGAGCACCGAGCGAGCCGGCCGCCACGTCCGCGTTCTGCTCCCGGATGGCCCGGACGACGTCGCCCGCCGTGAGGCCGCGGGAGGCGATCCTCTCGGGATCGAGCCAGACCCGCATGGAATACTCGCCGGCCCCCCAGACCACGACGTCGCCGACGCCGGGCAGCCGCCGCAGCTCATCGCGGATGTTGAGTGTGGCGTAGTTGGACATGAAGAGCGTGTCCCAGCTCGCATCCGGCGAGACGAGATGGACCACCATCAGCATGTCCGGCGAGGTCTTCTGGGTGACGACGCCGATCCGTTGCACGGTCTGCGGCAGCCGCGGGATCGCCCGGGTGACCCGGTTCTGGACCTGGATCTGGGCGGTGTCCGGGTCGACCCCGTGCTCGAAGGTGAGGGTCAGCGACAGGCTGCCGTCGACCGTCGACTGCGACGACATGTAGACAAGGCCGTCGGTGCCGTTCAGCTCCTGCTCGATGGGCGCGGCCACCGTCCCGGCGATGGTCTCGGGGCTCGCGCCCGGATAGCTGGCCCGGACCATGACGGTGGGTGGCGTCACCGCCGGATACTCGCTCAGCGGGAGTCGGCCGAGGCTCATCGCGCCGGCGAGAAGGATCAGGACGGACAGGACCGTCGCGACGATCGGACGGTCGATGAAGTACGATGGGAACCTCATGGCTTCCCTCCTTCGGCCGATGCCGTCACGGAGGCGACCGGCGACACCTTCATGCCGGGCCCCGCGAGGCCTTTCAGGATGACCCGCTCGTTCGGCGAGAGACCGGAGAGCACGACGCGCTTGCCCGGCTCGGGCGTCGCCCCGAGAACCACCGGCCGTGCCTCGACGGTGTTGTCGTCGCCGACCACCAGGACCATGCGCCCGCCCGCACCGGCGGCCACGGCGCGCTCGTCGACGAGCAGGACGTCGCGGGGCTCGCCCAGGTCCAGGCGGACGCGGGCGAACAGGCCCGGGGCAAGGCGCCCGTGCGGGTTCGGCAGGACCGCCCTGACCCGCACCGTTCCAGTGGTGCGATCGACCGTGTTGTCGACGAAGTCGACCTGGCCGCGATGGGGTCTGTCGGCGTCGGTGGTGAGGCCGACCGCAACCCCGAGCCTTTCCTGCCGGTCGCGGTCGGGCGGATCGGCCAGGAATCCCAGGTAGCGCGCCTCGTCCACGTCGAACGTGACCTTCACCCGGTCGACCGCGACGATGCTGGCCAACACCGTCCCGCCCGTGGATGCCGCCACGACATGGTTGCCCCGCGTCAGGGCGGTTGCGCCGATCCGGCCGCTGATCGGTGCCCGGACCTCGGTGAACGTGAGATCGAGCTTCGCTGCCGCGACGGCCGCTTCCGCCGCGGCGACCTCGGCCGCGAGCGTTCCCTCATGGGCGACGGCGGCCTCGAGCGCATCGCGGGAGGCCGCCGCCCTCTCCATGAGTTCGGCGGTTCTGGCGCGGCGGCTTTGGGCCAGCTTCGACTGCTCCCTCTTCTGCCGGAGGGCCGCCTCGGCCTGCTCCAGGGCGATCCGGTACCGCCGCGGGTCGATGCGAAAGAGAAGGTCGCCTTCGTTGACGTGATCGCCGTCGCGAAAGGCGACCTCGTCGATCACGCCGCTGACCCGCGCCTGGACCGCGACGGCCTCGAACGCCTCGATCCGGCCCAGGAATTCCGCCGTTTCCGCAAGCGTGCGCGTCTCTGGGCTGATGACCTCGACGGGCGGCGCGAGAGGGGCCGCCTGAGCCTGCACCGGGCCCGGCGGGGAGGGGAGGAGTTGCGGGGCAACGGCAACGGCGACACCCGCCGCGCCGGCCCCCATCAGCGTTAGCCACATCGACCTCATGACCGTCTCTCCATCGAAAATAGCCATCTCCGGAGCGGGTCCGGCGGCATCTGACGGGGAGTGTCGCGCTTCCAACGATTGGAGGGTCAAGCGCTTGTTTGCAGTGTTCCAAGGAGGTCGATAGTCGATGCCGGTGTGGGTATGATGGGCATCATGACCGCAGTCGATTGGATTCCCGAGAGCATCCGTAAATCCGCCATCCGGCGGACGCTCGGACCTGGCGAGATGCTGTTTTGCCGGGAGGATCGGCCCGATGGGCTCTATCTTCTCGAGCGAGGCGAGATCCGGCTGACCCGAACGGACGCGGATGGACGGGAGATCGTCCTCTTCCGGGCCATGCCGGGCGACACCTTCGCCGAGGCGTCGCTCTTCTCCGAGACTTACCATTGCGATGCGGTGGCAAGTCTTCCCAGCGTCGTCCATCTGCTGCCGAAATCTGCCGTACTCAAGGTCTTCGCGTCGGGGCCGGACATCGCCCAGGCGTTCATGGCCACCCTTGCCCGCCAGGTGATGACGCTGCGGACCCGGCTCGAGAACCGGAACCTGCGCACGGCGCGCGAGCGTGTCCTGCATCACCTGGGGCTTCAGGCGGGCGCTCAGGACCGCGTGGTCCGGTTGAACCGTGATCTGAAGACAATGGCGTCGGAACTCGGGCTGACGCACGAGAGCCTGTACCGGACGCTGGCCACCCTCGAGGCCGAGGGCGTGATCGAGCGGAGAAAAGGAGAGATCAGGCTCACGGCCCTCTCCGTATGATCGCGATCATACGGAGAGGGCCGGAACCCGGGCTATCACGCTTGGGACAGCAACCGTGGAGTTCCGACGACCATGATCCGCACCGCCCTGTTCGCCCTGCTGCTGGCCGCCTTGTCCGTGCCCGCCTTGGCACAGCATCACCATGCTCCCGCAGCCTCGCCGTACGCCGGGTTCGAGAGGAGGGAAGTGAAGGCTCTCTCGGACCAGCAGGTCGCCGACTTGAAGGCGGGGCGGGGCATGGGGTATGCGCTCCCCGCCGAGCTCAACGGGTATCCCGGCCCGAGCCATGTGCTCGAACTCGGGGAGCAGCTCGGCCTGACGGAGGAGCAACGGCGCCGCATGCAGGATCTCTTCGATGCCATGAAGGCCGAGACGATCCCGATCGGCGAGCGGCTGATCGCGCAGGAGATCGCCCTCGACCGCCAGTTCTCCGGACGCACCGTGACGGCCGCGAGCCTCGCTGACTCCACGGCTGCGATCGGGGCAACGCAGGCGGCGCTTCGGGCCGCCCACCTGAGATACCATCTTGCCACCGTGGCGATCCTGACCCCGGAACAGGTCCGGCGGTATCGCGAATTGCGGGGCTACGTCCCGGTTGAGTAGGAGACCGCGGCGCGGTCCAGCGTCCCTGCGCCGACTATTCGCCGCGGCGCCGGGTTCCCGGCGCCTGTGCCGCCCGGTCCTCGCGATAGAGGTGAGTCGCGTCGCCGATCAGAATCCCGGCGAGTGCATCGATCTCCTGCACCACCCGGTCGACCTGGCGGTATTCGGGGCCGCCGATCGGGATCTCGGCCAACGTCCGCGTGAGGAGATGGCGGGTCGGCCGCAAGGAGTCCAAGAGCCTCTCCGCCAGGTCCTTGGTCATGGCACGCCGGGACCGTCTCGAAAGACCGTGTCTCATGGGATGGGAGCCTCCGTGTTGCGCAGGTGCTCGGGGCGTGGGCAGCGCCGGAAGGTTCGAAGATTCATGGACATGCGGGGGCAGGGCGGTCGGCGCCCGTTCGTCCCCGGACGTAGCCGAATGACAGCGCAGACGCCAGCCGGGCGATCCGCTGCTCGAGGATCTCCTGCTCGACGAGGAGGGCCTTGATGGCCGTTCGTGGATCACCGCCGCAGGCCTCGATCACGGCCGTGACGCCGGCCTCCAGCTCGTCCGGGTTGTCCATGGGCTGAGCCTCATCTGTCATCACCACCTCCTTCGGGAGTGACGACGATACTGATTCAGGGTCATCATCACCAGGACGATGTTCTGTATTTGTTCTTGGTCTGTGGAATGCGGGGACAGCCTTTCGGATCGCCGAACCAGATCCATGGATACGGCGTTCATACAGCCCCTGATCACCCCATCATTGGCATGAGATCCGGCTCCATCTCGCGATCCCGTTCCCGCTCCATCCCGGCGAGTTCCGCGAAGCCATCCAGGTACCGCTCCCATCCGTCGGGCCCGAACAGCTCGTCGATGCCGAATTCCATCAGGCGGTTCTGCCGCATGAACAGGAGAGCGATTCGGTCCACCGTGACCGGATCGGGGGTGTCGCCCTTCGGCAGCACGCCGCCGAGCTGCGCCTGGGCTGCCTTGGCGACCAGGAGGCGCAAGGACTCCCTCGTGAACGTGGGTTCCACCGCGGCCGTGACGTCGATCAGGGTGCCGTCGACGATCAGGTCCGCCGACGCCGTGCCAAGGGCACCCGCCTTTGGGAAGGTCGGGTGCAGGATCGCGAGCGAACGGGGTCTCAGCAGCCAGTCGGCATCGAGGTTCTCCCAGATGGCCATTACCTCCCCGTTGATCGCCGGGTTGATCCGCACCGGATCGAACCGGGAGTTGTTTTCGGTCTGGTGGAGGAGTTCGAGACGGGCCAGCGATTGGCAGGCGTGCAGGATACGCCCCTGCGGGACGTTTCCCCCGTCCGCGAACTCCTTGAAGACCGCCCTGGCCTCGTTGACGATGTCGCACCACTCCCTGAGGTAGGGCCTGCACCGCGGGACGTTGAAGGCCCGTCGGACGCGCGCCTCGGCCGGGAGCATTCCGGCGCGGACCTCCACGCCCGCTTCGTTCGCCATGCGCCGCACGAGGCAACGGACGAGGTACTCAGCCGCCTTGAACACGATCCCCGACTGCCTGCCGGAGGAGCGCACGAGGAGAGGCGCCCCTATATTCCCCGTCGGTGCATGGCGGATCGTCCGATCGAACAGCTCCTTCATGGGAGCGGTATCGGAATAATGCGTGGTGCGCATGGCCCGGCCTCCGTGGGTGGAACACGGAGGAGGCTGCGGGCAGGGGGAGCAAGGAACCAGCGGAGAGGGCAGCCGCGGTGTCCGTTCTCACTTGTCCGGGGAACTGTCCAGAATCGTCTCCAAACCGGGAAAGTGGAGACATTTCCGGACGGAGATCGCCCCATCGGCTTGGGCCGTGCAGGCGATCTCGAGATCGTCCGCTGCCGGGTCGATGATCAATGCGCTCAGCCGCCCGGTGGCATAGGCCCCGGTGTCGAGGGCGATGCGTCGGCCGACGATCTCGGGCTGCCGGCTTTCCGTGATGCTGTGCCCATGCACGACGGTGTGGGTCAGCGGACCGGCGTAGTCGAGGAAGCCCTTGCGGATGGTGAGGCAGTCCTTCCGGTGCTGGGCGTCGACGGGCCTCGAGGGATCGATGCCTGCGTGGACGAAGACGAAGGACCCGTCGGCCTCGATCAGGGACGCTGACCGAAGCAGGTCAAGGTGATCGGCGAAGTCGATCCTAAGCGTCATTCTCGCGGCCTCCAGGTCGCCCATGAAGTCGTAGCTCATGACCGTCGCGTCGCCGCCGTTGCGCAGCCAGAGCGCAAGGATTCGCTCGTCGGGAACGTCCTCCGTCATCACGTGCAGGAAGTAGTCGTCGTGGTTGCCAAGCAGCAGGCGCGAGGAGGGCCATCGCTTCAAGGTCGACGCGACCAGGTCCAAGGCGCCCCTGCTGTCCGGGCCGCGGTCGACGATATCGCCGAGGAAGATGACGCGAGGCACCTGCCCGCGACGCTCGGCGTCGGACGCGATGAAGTCGAGCAGGGGGCGGAGGAGATCGGCGCGACCGTGGACGTCGCCGATGGCGTAGGTGAGGTGGGAGACGGGCAGGGGCATGATGCAATCAACTGCGACCTAAGCTCTTCGGACGTTTATCTCACAGTTTGTCGGCGCCAACTTTCCACTGACTGTTGCAATCCACCGACAGACAAGTCGCTCGACCACCGATCCCAGAACTCCACGGTGCCGCTGTTCGGCTTGGAGTGTGGCTCCGAGACCCGGATGCGGCTCGGCAAGAGACTCGCGTCGCCCACCACGAGGGCTTCGCCCGTGTCGAGGATCGGTAGCAGGTCGCCGAAGCTACCAAGGCTGTCCGGCAGGAGACGCCGAATGACTGACTGGTCCTCACCGTTAGTGAGGCGCATCGCGACAAGATTGTTGCACTGGCTCAGTACGGTTGGGTTCACCTCAGACGGACGCTGACTGACGACCACAAGTCCCAACCCATACTTGCGTCCTTCCTTTGCAATGCGCTCGAATATCTCAATGGAAACGTCGCCGCTCGCATCGGATAGCGAACGTTCTGGGATGTACAGATGCGCCTCGTCGCACACGAGCGCCATCGGGTGCCTCTTTTCAGGGACTGTCCATTGCTGGACTGAGAAGACCAATTTCGCGACAAGGCTCACGATCAGCGGAAGGACGTCCGACGGCACTTCGGAGAAGTCGATGATCTTGACCCCGCCCTTCTTCTCTGGCCGATCGGCACTGCCCGAAATGAGTGCTGCGACTAGATCATCCAGCCAAGAGAACTCGGACGTAGCTGCGGGAGGCTGAAACAGGAAGCCAAGGCGGCGGTCGGTCCGCTTTGCGTCGAGACGTGCGATCAGTCTGCTCAGCTTTCCATGGAAGTCGCCCTGCTTGTCCTTGCCGCTGGAGCCGGTCACCATCTCGGTATTCAGATGATTGAGGCGGGACATGACCTGATCGAGACTGAAGGGTACAGGGCTGTCGACGGTGAAGTTATCGAGGATCTCCTTGTGGCCACCGTCAGTCAGCACGGCGCGCTTTGCCTCGATGATGGTGCGCGAGATCAGCATCGATTGATTCGGCGCGTTCTGGTCACTCCTGTCCACGAACATGGAAACAAGCGCCTCGTACCCGAGTAGCCAGTACGGTAGGAAGATGACACCATCATCAAGCGTCTTGTCGCCGCCGAGATCCCCCGGGCCTGCAATCCTGTAGTGCTGGAAACCATCCCCGGTGAGAGGAGTGTACTCCCCATGGATGTCGAACATGATGGCATTGGCCTGAGGCAGCTCCGAGACCTGCTCTAGGATTCGCGCAGTCGTCCAGGACTTTCCTGACCCAGTACTCCCAACGATCGTAGCATGCCGTTGGAAGAACTTGTTTCCGTTCAGGTACGCCTCGGCGGAGTCGTCGATGGTATAATGTCCGAGCGACAGCTTCTGCCCATCGCCAGCGACATTCGCGACTACCCGCATGAACGCGGACAGCCGTTCACCCTCTACAGAAAAGCAATTCGCATCGATCTCTGGAACCGTCTCAAGAGTCCTGAGAAAGATGTTTCTCCGGCTGCCGCGCCTATCAATGAGGGTTCCGATCAGGGTGATGCGGACGAGGTTCGTCTCTCCGAGGGGCTGCATCGGATCTGCGTCTTGATCGGCCTGGGTATCTGGAGCTGCGGAGGATGCGCTCCGCGTAATCTTTTGGATCACGCCGATGAGATGCTGTCCGGGGCGGCTGCTTTGGAGTACGGCGAGCCGATTGACTTGGAGTTGGCGCAGCTTCGGAGCGTCTGTGACCCTGACCACGACGGTCGCGGTGTCAACCGAAAGCACCGTACCCAGCGCCTCATTATCATCGTAATCAAAAATCGGCATTGTCGTCTCACATCACCAAGCCAAGGAATTCGGGCAAACTCCACAGCGATCTACCCTCGATCACGGCTCCATCGGGGAACCGTGAACAAAACAGTCTTGTACCCAATGGATCTTCCTCAAGGGCAAGGTAGTGGCGGCAGCGTCCGCCCTTTAGGAACTTGCGCGCGTTCTCACTCAAGTTCTTCGTGATAACGACGATCAAAGCCGCGGATGTCTCGCACCGTTGGATCAGCTTGGCCTGAAGATGAGGATCGTTAAATCCATATCCGATGCACAGGTACGATCCAGCTCTTCCGATCGAGGCGTCGGCACCGGCTAGGATCGATCGGAAGGGTTCCGCATGGGTCAGGCGCTACTTCTCGTACCCGGGAGTGACGATGACGGGAGCCATCCCAGGAAGGCGCGATGGCATTATGGGTAGTCCCACGACCACATCGTCTGGATCACTGAACCAGTCCAGGGAGCCATGGACCTTCCAGATATTTACCGTCCGTGCGGGCTTGTTGTTCTGGACCGACCTGATGGGTTGCTCGACCGACCTCAGGCGCAAGTGGCCATGATGGAAACCCGTGTGGTGGCAGAGACCCACGGCGTCCGCCGCATACTCAGCCAGGCGATCATAATTCGGCGTGACTACATCGATCTCGGCACGTGTCCCGGAGAGAAGATGCTTGAACAGGGCGGATAGCGGAAGTTCGTTGCGGTTTGTGACGACCCTCGCGAAGACTTCCTGATCCGCAGGAGCGATCAGGTCCCAAGTCGCCTCGACGATACGTTTCGTGAGCGATGCGGGCATCTGGATCTCGGTCAGGGCTGTCTCGAGGTCGGTCGTCCGTATCCTGTCGCGGAACTGCTTCCAAGCGACTGTTTCGTCTGCATCCGACCCGTCCACCTCCACCTTGCGACCCAGCCAATCGCTCAAGTGGCCCATCCCGGGCAGCCCATGCGCGGCGGACGCGCCGCTACCTAATACGATGACGGGAACATCCTGAATGCACTTCTGCGCCAAGCTCGTGACGTGCTCTTCCAACTCGTTCTGCATGCCATGCCCCAGCTAGGCAGGTCGTTCGGCATTCCGACGGTGGTGTCGCCGCCATACCTTGTTGTCCGACCCTCGGTCCTCATTCTTTGAATTTCCGCTGTCCCCTCAGACCAAAGGGGCGGGTCGCATCGATGCTAGCTACGCGAGGGATCGCAGGCTTGCCGGCATCAACAGCACCGCTCTGGATTACGAGCAACGAAACGTCGGATGAAGCTCCGTCTCCCATCCAATTCAGCCCGCCGCTAGGTGCGGCGGGCTGTTGCGTCAATCGAGTCAGGCTGTTGGGGTGAATCCACCCCAACTATCTGACAATCCGCAGTCGGCTCATGGTATTTCAGTCGTTTAAGGGTGCTTACGAACACCCCGTCGTGCTGCCGCACGTGTCGCACTTCAGGCACGTCCCGTTGCGCACCAGCGTGAAGTTCGCGCATTCGGGGCAGGCTTCGCCGACATAGCCCTTCATCTTGGCCTCGGCGCGCTTGTCCGCGATGGACGGGGCTGCCGGGGTGGTGAAGGGGAGCTTGGCGAGATCGGCTTCGCCGACCTTCTGCTCCTGTGGCTCCTCCTTGAGGGCGGTGGCGCCCATGGTGAGGGCGCCCGCGGCGCGCTGGCCGCCGCCGCCGGGGATCAGCATGAGGCGGTCGGAATTGCCGCGCACGAAGCCGCGGGAGACGACCGCCGTGGCGGGGGCGGGCTCCGGCGCCTTCGACTGGGCTTCGCCCTGGCCGATGGTGGTGGGGCCGAGCTCCGACGGGTCCACATGGGCGAGGTCGTTGCGGCCGAGATAGGAGACCGCGAGCTCGCGGAACACGTAGTCGAGGATCGAGGTCGCGTTCTTGATGCGCTCGTTGCCCTGGACGAAGCCCGCCGGCTCGAAGCGCGTGAAGGTGAAGGCCTCCACGTATTCCTCCAGCGGCACGCCGTATTGCAGGCCGAGCGAGATCGCGATGGCGAAGTTGTTCATCATCGCCCGGAAGGCCGCGCCTTCCTTGTGCATGTCGATGAAGATCTCGCCGAGGCGGCCGTCGTCGTACTCGCCGGTGCGCAGGTACACCTTGTGGCCGCCCACGACCGCCTTCTGGGTGTAGCCCTTGCGGCGGTCGGGCATCTTCTCGCGCTCGCGGATCGCCACGACGCGCTCGACGATCTTCTCGACCACCTTCTCCGAGAGAGCCGCGGCCTTGGCGGCGGCGGGGAGGGCGGTGAGAGCCTCCACGGCCTCGTCCGCCTCGTCCTCCTCGTCGGCGATGAGGGCGGAGTTGAGCGGCTGCGAGAGCTTGGAGCCGTCGCGGTAGAGGGCGTTCGCCTTCAGCGCCAGCTTCCAGGAGAGCATGTAGGCGTTCTTGCAATCCTCGACGGTGGCGTCGTTGGGCATGTTGATGGTCTTGGAGATCGCGCCCGAGATGAAGGGCTGCGCCGCCGCCATCATGCGGATGTGGCTTTCCACCGAGAGATAGCGCTTGCCGATCTTGCCGCAGGGATTGGCGCAATCGAACACCGCGTAGTGCTCTTTTCTCAGGTGCGGCGCGCCTTCCAGCGTCATCGCTCCGCAGATGTGGATGTTGGCAGCCTCGATATCGGCCTTCGAATACCCCAGGAACTGGAGCAGGTCGAAGGACGGGTCGTTGAGCCTCTCCGCCGGGACCTTGAGGGTGTTGACGAGGAAGTCCTCGCCCACGGTCCACTTGTTGAAGACGAACTTGATGTCGAAGGCCGATTTCAGGCCCTTCTCGACGGCGTCGATCTTCTCGTCCGTGAAGCCCTTAGCGCGCAGGGAGCCGGGGTTGACGGCGGGGGCTTGGCGCATGGAGCCGTGGCCGACCGCGTAGGCCTCGATCTCGGCGATCTCGGATTCGCGGTAGCCCAGGGCGCGCAGCGCGTCGGGCACGGCTCGGTTGATGATCTTGAAGTAGCCGCCGCCCGCGAGCTTCTTGAACTTCACCAGGGCGAAGTCGGGCTCGATGCCGGTGGTGTCGCAATCCATCACGAGGCCGATCGTGCCCGTGGGCGCGATGACGGTGGCCTGCGCGTTGCGGTAGCCGTGCTGCTCGCCGAGCTCCAGGGCCCGGTCCCAGGCGGCCTTCGCATGGGCGATGAGGCCCGCGTCGGGGCAGGAGGCGTGATCGAGCGGCACCGGATTGACCGACAGGCCCTCGTAACCCTCGGCGAGGCCGTGGGCGGCGCGGCGATGGTTGCGGATCACGCGCAGCATGTGCTTCGCGTTGGCCTTGTAGTTCGGGAAGGCGCCGAGCTCGCCCGCCATCTCGGCGGAGGTGGCATAGGACACGCCGGTCATGATGGCGGTGATCGCGCCGCCGAGCGCGCGGCCTTCCGCCGAATCGTAGGGCAGGCCCATGGTCATGAGCAGGCCGCCGATATTGGCGTAGCCCAGGCCCAGGGTGCGGTACTGGTAGGAGAGCTCCGCGATTTCCTTGGACGGGAACTGCGCCATCATCACGGAGATTTCGAGCACCACCGTCCAGAGGCGGCAGGCATGCTCGAAGGATTCCGCGTCGAAGGTCTTGGCGGCGCGGTCGTAGAACTGCAGCAGGTTGGCGGAGGCCAGGTTGCAGGCCGTGTCGTCCAGGAACATGTATTCCGAGCAGGGGTTCGACGCCCGGATGCGGCCACCGGCGGGGCTGGTGTGCCAGTCGTTCATGGTGGTGTTGAAGTGCAGGCCGGGATCGGCCGAGGCCCAGGCCGCGTGGCCGATCTGCTCCCACAGGTCGCGGGCCTTGAGGGTCTTCACCGTCTTGCCGTCCTTGCGGGCGGTGAGCTTCCACTCGCCGTCCGTCTCCACGGCGCGCAGGAAGTCGTCGGTGATCGAGACCGAGTTGTTGGAGTTCTGGCCCGAGACCGTGAGGTAGGCGTCCGAATCCCAATCGGTGTCGTAAATGGGGAAGTCGATATCGGTGTAGCCCTGGCGCGCGAACTGGATGACGCGCTTGATGTAGTTGTCCGGGATCATGACCCGGCGGGCCATCTTGATCTCTTTCTTCAGAGCCGGGTTCTTCTCCGGGTCGAAGCAGGCGTCGCCCTCGGCTTCGCAGTTCACGCAGGCCTTCATGATGGCCTTGAGGTGCTTGTTGCCGAGCTTGGAGCCGGTCACGAGGGCCGCGACCTTCTGCTCCTCTTTCACCTTCCAGTCGATATAGGCCTCGATGTCCGGGTGATCGACGTCGACCACCACCATCTTGGCGGCGCGGCGGGTGGTGCCGCCCGACTTGATGGCGCCCGCCGCGCGGTCGCCGATCTTGAGGAACGACATGAGGCCGGAGGAGCGGCCGCCGCCGGAGAGCTTCTCGCCCTCGCCGCGCAGCTTGGAGAAGTTGGAGCCGGTGCCGGAGCCGTACTTGAACAGGCGCGCCTCACGGACCCACAGGTCCATGATGCCGCCCTCGTTCACCAGGTCGTCCTCGACGCCCTGGATGAAGCAGGCATGGGGCTGCGGATGCTCGTAGGCCGACTTGGACTTGGTGAGCTTGCCGGTCTTGTAGTCCACGTAGAAGTGGCCCTGGCTCGGGCCGTCGATGCCGTAGGCCCAGTGCAGGCCAGTGTTGAACCATTGCGGGGAGTTGGGCGCCACCATCTGGTTGGCGAGCATGAAGCGCAGCTCGTCGAAGAAGGCCTGGGCGTCCTCTTCCGAGGAGAAGTAGCCGCCCTTCCAGCCCCAATAGGTCCAGCAGCCGGCGAGCCGGTCGAAGACCTGCTTGGACGACATTTCGGAGCCGTAACGCTGGTCCTCGGGAAGCTCGGCGAGGGCGGTCTCGTCGGGCACGGAGCGCCACAGCCAGGAGGGAACGTCGTTCTCTTCGACCTTCTTCAGGCGCGCGGGCACGCCGGCCTTGCGGAAGTACTTCTGGGCCAGAACGTCGGAGGCCACCTGGCTCCAAGTCTCGGGAACCTCGATGTTCTCGAGCTTGAACACGACCGAGCCGTCCGGATTGCGGATCTCGCTCGTGGCGAGCCGGAAGGCGAGGGAGGAATAGGGCGACTGCCCCGGTTTCGTGTAACGCCGCTCAATCCGCATCGGTCAATTCCTTCGTTCGAGGACAATAGTCCTCTGACCACGATGATCCTTCGTGGCACCCCAGCCCATTTTTGTTCGACGCCCTGCGGTCCGTTTTTGAGGACCGCTCACGCAACACGTCCGAGTTTCGGCAGATCCCCGGACACCACGAAGCCCACGGCTGAAAAGTTGCCGTGCGGCTCATACGCAAGTCCTTCGGGGATACTGAACCGGCCTTTTCAGCCCGGCTGCCGGTCTCGGATCGGCACCCTGTCAGGCTAGTCGCGATGTGAGCCTCACGTCAAGAACTAGTGTCGGTGCCGGTGGTTCCGAACTAGATGTTGTGTGTGGCTGTGTGAACTGTGGATAACCGGCTACCCTTCTGCTAAACCTCGGAGACTCCTTTCAGAATCCAAACGCACTTTCTTCAACGGCCAAGCTTCGGCGGCTATCGACCGGCCCCCGATGGTGGCCGATCGGCCACAAGAAGCTTTCCCGGCGCAACATCCGGCAGGAAGTTTCTTGACGTTTGGGAATGGGTTGTTCTCGGGGGCGAAAAGCGCGGGAAAACCAGGAAATTCCGCCTCTCCGGCCGCCCATGATCCATGGGAAGAGAATCAGTCCCGCCCATGCGCTCATGAGGCTGGACTTCCCGACGGCCAAAAGCCATATTCCGCGCGAACTTCATGAACCCCTTCAGTGGCAGCGATGAAACAGTTTTTGGCGCAGTTCTTCACCTGGTGGAACGGGCAGACCCTCGGCACGCGATTCTACACGTGGCGCAAGGGGCAGTTCGTGGGTGAGGACGAGTTCGGCAACAAGTACTACCGTCACACCCAGGCGGAGGCCATCGATCCGAACGTGGGCGCCGAGCGCCGCTGGGTCGTCTACAACGGCGAGGCGGATGCCTCGAAGGTGCCTCCGGGCTGGCGCGCCTGGCTCTGCCACAACGGCGACGTGCCGCCGAGCGAGGAGCCCTACCAGCCCCATCCGTGGGAGAGGCCCTACATTCCCAACATGACCGGCACCCCCCATGCCTATCGGCCGACCGGATCGTCGCTCTCGACCGGTCAGCGCCCGGCCGCGACCGGAGACTACGTACCCTGGACCCCGGGCGAGTAAGGACTTGGCCATCGAAGGACGGATGCCGACATGCTGAACAAGCCGCAGCACCGGAACTGCGTGGAATGCGGCCTGCCTTTCGGGCATCCCGATTTCGCCTATCATGCGGGCCGCATCGAAAACGGCCCGGCCTATTGGTCCGACCAGGGCCTCCTGTGCTCCCACGGCTGCTCCACGGCCCATTTCGAGAAGCGGGACGAGCAGGGCGCGCCGATGATCGCGCCGGCGCCCAACCCGTTCGAGCGGGAATTCCCGTCCTCGTAGGGACGGCGTCGAGCCTCCGGACCGGGGCCGAGGCAAGGCCTCCCATCGCCCGCTCGCCCCACTTAGACGCGATGCATCAGCGGCCGGGCTTGGGATGAAAGTAGGACTGGCGCCGCACGACGCCGTCCGAGAACAGGCCGAAGGCCTGGATCACGTGTCCCTGAGGGAGTTCCAGGTTGCGGGCGACGCCTGCGCCCTTCAGCACGGCTCCGCGCTCGTCCGGTTCAGGGTGGCGATGGCTTCCGCCGGAGCCGAGGCGGCAGTTCTGGCATCGAATCGGTCCCAGGATCTGCGCTCCGTCACCGATGTGGTTCGTGGATGCGAGGGAGCCGCCGCCGAGAAGCCGGGCCTCGCGCCCGATCTCAACGGTCGCTCCGGCTTCGGCCTTGATCGTGAAGCCGCCTTCCTCGCCGATTTCAGCGCCGGTCCCGATCCGAACCTCGCCGTCCGAGACCAGGATGCGGCTGCCGGGGAACAGGACCGTGCCTGCGCCGACCACGATGCGTCCGGCTCCCCGGACCTCCAGAATTGTATTGGGCCAGAGGATTACGTCCTCGCCCAGGTCGGCGCCGGGGGAGACGAGGACGGAGCGGGGATCCGGCATCAGAACCCCGCGCTGCGCCAGGGCCAGGGTCTCCTCCAGTGCGAGAAACCCCAGCCGCCGCCGTGCGGCATCCGGATCCAAACGTTCTGCTTCCATCACCCCCTCCAAGCGGGCCGGCAGTTTATCACCGCCGAAAGACCCTGGCGCCGTGCCTTGCCCTTTTTCCAACATGGTTCGCGTGTTATCGCGTTGCCGGAACGCGAAGTCGGCCATGCTCGGCCGGTCATAACATGGCGTGGACAGGCGATATGACATTCGGATGGACGCGGGCCGCCTTGGTGCTCGCATCGGTAATCGGTGGGGCAACCGTAGCCCATGCGGATCGGATCAAGAACCCGACTGCGGTCTTCTCGGGTCTGGACAAGATTACCGGACGAATCGTGTCGTTCGAGGTGGCGGTGGACGAGACCGTACAGTTCGGCGCCCTCCAGATGCGGGCCCGCGTCTGCTTCACCAAGCCCCCGACCGAGACGCCGAACACGACATCCTTCGTCGAGGTGGAGGAGACCGGTTCCGACGGCGCGAGCCGGCGGGTCTTCTCCGGCTGGATGTTCGCCGCGAGTCCGGGTCTGCATGGGCTCGAGCATCCGGTCTACGATATCTGGCTCGTCGACTGCAAAGGCGGCACGGAGGTCATCGCCGAGCCCAAGGAAGCGCCCGAGGAGCTGCCTCCGATCGAGCAGGGCGCTGCCGGCCAGCCGGGCGAGGGCGGACAGCCCGGGGACATCATGAGCCCCGCATCCGTCCAGCCTGTTCCAGCGCCTCCGCCGGTGAGAACCGCACCGCTGCGCCAGCCGAGGCGGGCTGCACCGCCCGCCTGGGGGCAGGCGCCGATCATCAACAACGAGAATCCGAACAACTAGCGATCGGCGGGCAGGGGCGCGCCGAGGGCGGCGAGGGCCTCTTCGCCGCTCACGGCTATCCCGCGCGGCCAGACATGCCAGTCGGCTTCCTGGTCCATCGCCGCGCGGAGCATCTGCTTGTAGCTGCGGCGGGAGACCTCGATCGCGCCGAACTGGGCCAGGTGCGGGGTGACGAACTGCGTGTCGAGCAGGGTGAAGCCGCCGCGCCGCAGCCGTGCCACGAGATGCACGAGGGCGACCTTGGACGCATCCCGCTCCGTATGGAACATGCTCTCCCCGAAGAACGCGCTGCGCAGGCGCACCCCGTAGAGACCGCCGACCAGCCGGTTGTCCTGGTAGACCTCCACGGTATGGCAGTAGCCCGTATCGAAGAGCTCTCCGTAGAGCCTGCGGATGCGGCCGTTGATCCAGGTCCGCTCCCGGTCGAAGCCGGGGGCGGCGCAGCCGTCGATGACCGCATCGAAATCCTGATCCACCCGGACCTCGAAATGGTCGGAGCGGACCGTGCGGGCGAGGCGCTTGCCCACATGGAAGCGGTCGAGGGGAATGATCCCCCTCTCCCGAGGTTCGACCCAGAACAGTGACGGATCATTCGCATCCTCCGCCATGGGGAAGATGCCCGCCGCATAAGCCTTGAGCAGGATCTCAGGCGTGATTTCGAACTGGTCAGCCCTCATCCCGCTAAAGGTAGCACGCCTTCAGGCTTCCTCAATGCCACCCGTCTTCAGGAAATTCTCGAGCCAGTGAATGTCGTACTGGCCGTTCTGAATGTCCGGGTTGCGCACGAGTGTCCTGAACAGGGGCAGGGTCGTCTCCACGCCGTCGACCACGAACTCGTCGAGGGCCCGGCGCAGGCGCATGAGGCACTCGTTGCGGGTGCGCCCGTGAACGATGAGCTTGGCGACGAGGGAGTCGTAGTGGGGCGGGATGCGGTAGCCCTGATAGGCCGCCGAATCGACGCGCACACCCAATCCGCCCGGGGGGTGGAAGTAGCTGATCGTGCCGGGCGAGGGCCGGAAGGTCGAGGGATGCTCCGCATTCACGCGGCACTCGATGGCATGGCCCTCGAGGTGGATGTCCTCCTGGCGGACCGAGAGCGGCGCGCCCGCCGCGACCCGGATCTGCTCGTTGACCAGATCGATGCCGGTGATCATCTCGGTGACGGGATGCTCGACCTGAATGCGGGTGTTCATCTCGATGAAGTAGAACTCGCCGTCCTCGTAGAGGAACTCGATGGTGCCGGCGCCCGCATATTGCAGTTCCTGCATGGCCCGCGCCACGACGCCGCCGATGCGCTCGCGCATCTCCACGTTCAGGGCCGGCGAGGGACCTTCCTCCCAGACCTTCTGGTGGCGGCGCTGGAGCGAGCAGTCGCGCTCGCCGAGATGGATGGCGTTGCCCTTGCCGTCGCCGAGGACCTGGATCTCGATGTGCCGGGGCTTCTCGAGGTACTTCTCGATATAGACCGCATCGTCGCCGAAGGCGGCCTTCGCCTCGGTCTTGGCCGTCTGGAGGGCGTGGACGAGGTCTTCCTCCGTCCGGGCCACCTTCATGCCGCGCCCGCCGCCGCCGGCGGCCGCCTTGATGATGACGGGATAGCCGATGTCCCTGGCCACACGCTTGGCCTCGGCCTCGTCGGTGATGCCGCCTTCGGAGCCGGGGACGCAGGGAATGCCGAGGCGCTTGGCCGTGCGCTTCGCCTCGATCTTGTCGCCCATGATGCGGATGTGCTCCGCCTTCGGGCCGATGAACGCGATGCGGTGATGATCGAGAACCTCGGCGAAACGCGCGTTCTCGGATAGGAAACCGTAGCCGGGATGAATGGCGTCGGCGCCGGTGATCTCGCAGGCGGCGATCAGGGCGGGAATGTTGAGATAGCTGTCGCGGGCCGCAGGCGGGCCGATGCAGACGCTTTCGTCGGCGAGGCGCACATGCATCGCATCCGCATCGGCGGTGGAATGCACGGCGACCGTGGCGATGCCGAGCTCCTTCGCAGCCCGCAGGATGCGCAGGGCGATCTCGCCGCGGTTGGCAATGAGGATCTTGTCGAACATCGCCGTTACTCGATGACCAGCAGCGGCTCGCCGTATTCGACCGGAGTCCCATCCTCGACATAGATGGCGGTCACGGTGCCGGCGCGGGGCGCGACGATCTCGTTGAAGGTCTTCATGGCCTCGACCAGGAGGACCTTGTCGCCGGCCTGGACCTTGGAGCCGACCTCCACGAAGGCCTTCGCATCCGGCGAGGGCTTGCGATAGGCGGTGCCGACCATCGGCGAGAGAACCGCGCCAGGATGGGGAGCCGAAGCCTTGGCGGCGGCTGCCGCGGCGTCCGCGACGGACGGCGGCGGCGCGATCACCGGGGGCGGGGCGACGGACGGGGCCGAGACGGGAACCGTCACGGCTGCCGTCACGGTCCGGGCCACGCGGATGCGAAGGTCGCCCTTCTCCACTTCGATCTCGGTGAGATCGGTATCGGCGATCAATGTCGCCAGCTCACGCACGAGATCGGGATCGAAAGGGTTGTCCTTGGCCATGGGGCTCACCTCTTATTCTTGAGGAACTAGTGTTTGGAGGGCGGCGCCTTCTGCGCCCGCTCGGCCAGCACGCGGTGGATCGCGTCCAAGCCGAGCAGATAGCTCATGGGCCCGAAGCCGCAGATCACGCCGACGGAGACGGGCGCAACGAGCGAGCGATGGCGGAAGCCCTCGCGAGCATGAACGTTCGAAAGATGGATCTCGACCGTGGGGGCACCGCTGCCAGCAATGGCGTCCCTGAGCGCGATCGAGGTGTGGGTATAGGCGCCGGCATTGAGGACGATGCCCGCTCCCTGGGCTCCTGCCTCCTGGATCCAGTCGACAAGCTGTCCTTCGTGGTTCGACTGGCGGAAGACGATGTTCATGCCCAACGCTCCGGCCCTGTCGCGAACGAGACGCTCGATCTCCGTCAGCGTGACGCTGCCGTAGATCGTGGGCTCCCGTTGGCCGAGCAGGTTGAGGTTCGGTCCGTTGAGGACGTGGGCGGTGATCATCGCGTAGGAGCGTTCCGGATGGCCCCGAGGGGTGGAGCCGACTGGCCCTCTTAGCCAAAAGGCGGTCAAGGGGAAAGGGGAAAACCGGGCCTTTCCAAGGCATGCTTGCGCATTCCCTGGGGAGATGCCGCCGGAATCGTCCCTCGGAACCCGGATTCGGACCGGTTCCGTTTCGGAAGCTTTACCGGAAAGCGGCGCCCGAACCGGGCGGAAGGGGCGCCGCTGGAGAGAGGCTTGCGATCAGCAGGTGGCCTTGCCGCACTGGCGCACGTTGGCGACGACCTGCTTCAGGGGTTCGAGGCCGACGGCGCCGGGGATGACGCTGTCGCCGACGATGAAGGCGGGGGTGCCGGTCAGGCTGAGCTTGTCGCCCAGTTCCATGTTTTCCTGAAGGGCCTTCTGGATGTCCGGGGACTGCATGTCCTTCTGCAGGCGGGCCATGTCGACGCCCATCTCCTTGGCGGTGGCCAGGGCCTTCTCGCCGTTCACCCGGCCGCGGGTGCCCATGAGCTTGGTGTGGAAGTCGAAGAGCTTGTCCCCCTTGAGCTGCTTGCCGACCGCGAGGCTGACGCGGCTCGCCTCGACGGAATCGGGGCCGAGGACGGGGAAGTCCTTCAGGACGACCCGCAGCTTGGAGTCGTTCTTCACGAGGGTCTGCACGTCCTCCATCGCCCGCTTGCAGTAGCCGCAATTGTAGTCGAAGAACTCGACCAGGGTGACGTCGCCCGAAGGGTTGCCGACCACGAAGGAATGGGGGGCGTTCAGGAGCGTCTCCCGGGTTTCCTTCAGGGCGCCGGCCTGGGCGACCTGCTGCGCTTCCGCCTGGCGCTTCTCCAATTCGCCGATGACCTCGGTCAGAACCTCCGGGTTCTTGAGGAGGTAGTCCCTCACGATCTCGCCGATGGCCTGGCGCTGCTGGTCCGTGAAGGGTGCATTCTGGGCCATCGCCGCGGGGCCGATGGCCAGGGCGCCGATCAGGGCCGCAGCCTGACAGGATTTGAGAAGCGGGATACGCATGGTCGGTCCTTCTGAGGAGCCCGGGCGGAAAGCCTGCCCGGAAATCCGGTTATTCGAGAGGTTTGGGGCATTCGGATGGCCCTGGGAGGCTGTCGCGACACCCTCCCGATTCGGCCGCATTTGAGCCCCGATCCTCGTTTCATCGGGCGGAGTTAGCGGGTTTCGCGAGACACCGTCAATTCACGCCTTCGTTGATGCGAGAAATCGCCTTGAGGCCGGCAACCCGAGGAGCTACGAGCCTCATCATGACAAAGCCAGCCGCATCCTCCGCTCTTCCCCTCGTCGCCCGCCGCATGGACCGGGTCTCCTCCTTCCTCGCCATGGACGTGCTGAGCGCCGCCGCCGCCAAGGAGCGGCGAGGGGACAGCGTCATCCACATGGAGGTCGGCCAGCCCTCCGCTCCCGCTCCCCGGGCCGCCCGGGAGGCGGCCATGGCGGCGCTGGAGGCCGGGCGCATCGGCTACACGGAGGCCCTCGGAACGGCGGCCCTGCGGGAGCGCATCGCCCGGCACTACCGGGACACCTACGGGGTGAGCCTGGCACCCGAGCGGGTGATCGTCACCACCGGGTCCTCGGCCGGGTTCGTGCTGGCCTTCCTGAGCCTGTTCGATCCCGGCCAGCGGGTTGCGATCACCGCGCCGGGCTATCCGGCCTACCGGAACATCCTCGAGGCGCTCGACCTCGAACCGGTCATCGTTCCCCTCAGCAAGGCGGACGGCTGGATCATGACGGCGGCGAGCATCGAGAAGGCTCACGCCGAAAAGCCGCTGCACGGCATCCTGGCCATGAGCCCGGCCAACCCTTCGGGTACGATGATCGGCCGCGAGGCCCTGGCCCGGTTGGGCGAGACCTGCCGCCGGCTGGGACTGTGGTTCATCTCCGACGAGATCTACCATGGACTGACCTATGGCGAGGCCGCCTCGACGGCCCTCAGCTCGGACGACGACGCGGTCGTGATCAACTCGTTCTCGAAATACTATTGCATGACCGGCTGGCGCATCGGCTGGATTGTGGTGCCAGAGCGGCTGGTGCGGCCGATCGAGCGCCTGGCGCAAAATTTCTATATCTCACCGCCGTACCTGTCCCAGATTGCTGCGCTTGCGGCCTTCGACGCCACCGAGGAGCTTGAGGCGGTGAAGGCGGGCTATGCCAGAAACCGCGCCTATCTGCTGGAGGAACTGCCGCGGATCGGCATCACGGACATGCACCCGGTGGACGGCGCCTTCTACATCTATGCCGACATCGCCCGCTTCACCAACGACTCCATCGGCTTCACGAAGCGGATGCTGGAAGAGGCGGGCGTGGCGGCGACTCCCGGCCTCGATTTCGACCCCATCGAGGGCTCGCACTACCTGCGCCTGTCCTTCGCCGGGTCCGAAAACGATTGTCGCGAGACGGTTGCCCGCCTCGCGACATGGTTGAAGTAATTTCGTCAAACCCGTGAGGATCTTAGCTTAAGATCCTCACGATCCGCTCAAAACCGACTTGGCCTTGGACCACCAGCCGGCGCGCTTGGGCCGGTCCGGGTCGGGCGGCGTCAGCACCACGGCGACGGGCTCCGGCTCGGGCATGGCCGGCGCGGGGGCGGCGGGCTCCTCCGCCGGCTGAGAGGCGACGATATCCTCGCGCTTCGCTTCCACCGGCTCCGGTGCAGCCGCGACCGGCTCGTCGGCGGCGGGGAGAGGCTCCTCGGAAGCCATGACGGCGGCGACTTCGCGCTGGGCGACGATTTCCTCGTCGTCGTTCGCGACCTCGACAGCCTCCTCGCGGCCACGGCCACGGCCGCCGCGGCGTCCGCGACGACGACGGCGCCCGTTGCGCTCCTCGCCTTCGGCCTCGGCCGACTCGGAGGTCTCGAGCTCCTCCGGCGCCTCTGCGCCTTCGGCGCCCGCCTCGGTCTCGGTGCCTTCCTCGTCCTGGTCCTCGCCTTCCTCTGCCGAGGCTTCGCCTTGCTGGGCCTCGCCCGCGAAGGACTCGCGGTCACGGCCGCGGCGGCGGCGGCGACGGCGGCGGCGGCGGCCATTGCCGTTGCCTTCCTCGCCATTCTCCTCGCCGGTCCGGGATTCGCGGGTCTCGACGGCGGTCTCCTCGTCGCCCTCGGCCTCGATCTCGACGTCGTCCTCCACCTCGGCGGGCTCGTCGATCGGCACGATGGCGTCGATCTGGATGCCGGTCGCGGCGGATTTGTGCTCCAGCCTCAGGGCCGGATCACCCCTGTCGATGGCGTAGTTCGTGGCGCCCATGAGCGTGTCGTCGGCGACGATGGAGATGGCCACGCCGAAGCGGGTCTCCAGGTCGCGCAGGTGCACGCGCTTCTGGTTGAGGATGTAGAACGCGGCCTCGGTCCGGGTGCGGACGACGAGGTTGTAGCCCGAGTTCTTGATGAGGGTTTCCTCGATCGAGCGCAGCACGTGCAGGGCCACGGACGGGGTCGAGCGCACGAAGCCCGTTCCCGCACAGTGCGGGCAGGGCACGGAAGAGGATTCGAGAACGCCGGTGCGGATGCGCTGGCGCGACATCTCCAGAAGGCCGAAGGGCGAGATGCGGCCCACCTGGATGCGGGCGCGGTCGTTCTTCAGACACTCGTTCAGTTTCTTCTCGACGGCGCGGTTGTTCCGCTTCTCCTCCATGTCGATGAAGTCGATGACGATGAGGCCGGCCAGATCGCGCAGGCGCAGCTGGCGGGCGATCTCCTCCGCGGCTTCGAGGTTCGTGCGGAGCGCCGTGTCCTCGATATTGTGCTCGCGGGTGGAGCGGCCCGAGTTCACGTCGATGGAGACCAGGGCTTCCGTCGGGTTGATGACGAGATAGCCGCCGGATTTGAGGGTGACGTTGTTCGAGAACATGGCGTCGAGCTGGGCTTCGACGCCGTATTTCGCGAAGAGGGGCTGCGGCTCGCGGTAGGGCTGGACGATCTTGGCATGGCTCGGCATGAGCATGCGCATGAAGTCCTTCGCCTCGCGATAGCCGTCCTCGCCCGACACGAGGACATCGTCGATGTCCTTGTTGTAGAGGTCGCGGATGGCGCGCTTGATGAGCGATCCTTCCTCGTATACGAGGGCAGGGGCCGACGAACTGAGAGTCAGCTCGCGCACGCTCTCCCACAGGCGCATCAGGTATTCGTAGTCGCGCTTGATCTCCGGCTTGGTGCGGGAGGCGCCGGCCGTGCGCAGGATGATGCCCATTCCCTCCGGAACCTCCAGATCCTGGGCGATCTCCTTCAGGCGCTTGCGGTCCGCCGCATTGGTGATCTTGCGGGAGATGCCGCCGCCGCGGCCCGTATTGGGCATGAGCACCGAGTAGCGGCCGGCCAGGGACAGGTAGGTGGTCAGCGCCGCGCCCTTGTTGCCGCGCTCTTCCTTGACGACCTGGACCAGCAGCACCTGACGGCGCTTGATGACTTCCTGGATCTTGTACTGCTTGCGGGGCAGCCGGGGACGCTGCGGAATATCCTCGAGGGCGTCGCCGCCGCCGAGCTGCTCGACGGCTTCCTCGTCGTCCTCGCCGGATTCGTCGTCCGCCTCGTCCTCGTCCTGCTCGTCGTCTTCGGCGCCCTCGGCGCTTTCAGCGACGTCTGCGGAGGCGTCCATGTCCTGGTCGACATCGGAATCCCGGGAGGTCTCGACCGGCTCGACGCCGATATCGTCGGAGACGCCGTCGGCGCTTCCCTCGAAGGCCGGAGCCTCGTCCGACCCGCCTGCCTCGGCGGTCTCGGAGCCTTCCTCCTGCGAGGCGCTCAGAGCCTCGGAGGCCTCACGGTCCTCGGAGGCGTCGTTCGCGCCCTCGGATACGGCCTCGGCGGAAGCGACAGTCTCGTCGGCCTCCGTGCGCTTGGGAGCGGAGCGGCGGCGACGGCGGCTGCGCCGTTCCTCCTCGCGCTCTTCCTCGCGCTGGGCCTCGGCCTCGGCTTCGAGCAGAGCCTGACGGTCGGCGACCGGGATTTGGTAATAATCCGGATGGATCTCGCTGAATGCGAGGAATCCATGGCGGTTGCCGCCATATTCCACGAAGGCCGCCTGAAGCGACGGCTCTACGCGGGTCACCTTGGCGAGGTAGATATTGCCTCGCAGCTGTTTCCGGTTAGCGGATTCGAAGTCGAATTCCTCGACCTTCTGACCACGTACCACCACGACCCGGGTTTCTTCCGGGTGGGAGGCATCGATGAGCATCTTGTTTGCCATGTTGAACTCTCGACATGGCGATCGAGGGCAGGACCTGAGGCAGAAGCCGCATTGAGGGCGGGCGGCCGCGCCGTGAAACGAGACGGCGGGCTGGAATTGCGTTCGGAGTGCTGTCGATCGCCATCGTGCGCCTCTGAGGGGCGCATTCTGGGTTAAATCGGGCCGGTGCCATGCTGAGCTGATCGGGGCATGGGCAAACGCGAAATTGATCGCGCGAAGCGAAAGGTGCTGTGACGACAGTCAGGACTGACTTCGCTAGCGCAACCATTCAACGACGGCCCTTTCGGATTCGATGAGCCGGATTGAGCCGGCCACCGCATAAAGGCGATGAAACATCGCTATTCGACCTGTCCGGCAGCCTGTCGAGCGTGACGGGTGTCCAGCGGATCGGTCAACACAACCGTCTCCACGGACCCGCCGTCAGATTCGGCCATAGCGGACAGGGTCAGCATCATTACAGATCGTTTGGGGTGTTTGGCAAGATGCCGCGAGACTGTGCCTTCAATGCAACAGAGTCTCAATATTGGAGCTTTAAGCGTGAGGTTTCGTTAACCATGCAGGCCCTATGAGGTAGGACGGGCGAGCGAATCCAGCCGGCGACCGGGATACACATGACGCCTTTCTCACGCCTATTGCACCTGTGCCTCCTGGCAACGCTCCTCGTTGCCGGATCCGGCCGCGCGTGGGCCGTGGGCGCCGAGGGCAAGACCGAGACCCCGATCATCGCCGCCGCCGTCGCCGTCGAGGCGGCGGAGGGCAGGACCCGCTTCAAGGTCACTCTCTCCAAGGCCGTCGTGGCGCAGGTCCACCTCATGGAGGCCCCGGACCGCGTGATCGTCGACCTGCCGGAGGTCGCCTTCCATCTGCCCGCCGATACCGGCCGCAAGCAGGAGGGGCTCATCGCCTCCTACCGCTACGGCCTCTTCGCGCCGGGGCGCTCGCGCGTGGTCATGGATCTCGTCCAGCCGGCCGTCGTGTCGGCCCTCCATGTCGAGCAGGGCCTGCCCGGAGGCGCGGCGCTCCTCGTGATCGAGCTGTCCCGGACCGACCGGAACGAGTTCCGCCGGGTCGCGGCGGAGAATGCCCCCGGGGCGCGGACCGAGGCGGTTCAGGCTCCCCCGGGCGAGGTCAAGGATGCGCGGCCGGTGATCGTCATCGATCCCGGGCACGGCGGCATCGATCCCGGCGCGGCGGCCGTTTCCGGCGTCTCGGAGAAGGATCTCGTCCTGTCCTTCGGCCAGCTCCTGAAGAAGAAGCTGGAGGCCGGGGGGCGCTACCGGGTGCTGATGACCCGCGACGAGGACGTCTTCGTCTCCCTTGGAGACCGGGTGCGCGCGGCGCGCAACGCCAAGGCCGATCTTTTCATCTCGATCCATGCGGATTCGATCTCGGGGGCGCAGGAAGTCCGCGGACTGACCGTCTATACGGGGTCCGAGCGCGCATCGGACGCCGAATCCGCCCGGCTCGCTGATCGCGAGAACAACGCCGATGCGGTCGCCGGCATCGAATCGGGGCAGGGGGCCGACGAGGTCCTCGACATCCTGCAGGATCTGACCCTGCGGGAAACCCGCACCTTCTCGCACAGCTTCGCCAACGGTCTCGTCGGCCAGCTGGACACGGTGGCCCGCCTGAATAAGAACCCCCGCCGCGAGGCCGGTTTCCGGGTTCTGCGGGCCCATGACGTGCCCTCGGTTCTGGTCGAGCTGGGCTATCTTTCCAGCAAGCAGGACCTCGATCTGATCATGTCCGACGCATGGCGCGGCAAGATGGTCTCCGCCATGTCCGCCGCCATCGACCGCTTTTTCGCCACGCGGCTGGCTCGCCAGGGCGCTGCCGCAGTTTTACCATAGATAGAGTGTGGATACCCGTAGCGGGGTGGCGATTCCTCGGCTACAGGCAGGTCGGCTGAAGCCTTTCCTGCCCGGACCGGGAATCGGCGTTTGCATATCGAAACAACGGTGCGCTTGGCGCCGATAACGGAAATTACCTTCGGATGCGCTTTATCCTACGATTCTTCGGCTTCCTGTTCAGCGTCGGGGCGATCTTCTTCCTGATCGGCGCTGCAGGTCTGGCCTACGGATACTGGTACTTCTCGAAGGACCTGCCGGATCACGCCCAGCTGGCGGATTACGAGCCTCCGATCATGACCCGCGTTCACGCGTCCGACGGCAGCCTGATCGCGGAATATGCCCGCGAGCGGCGCCTCTACGTGCCCATCGACGCCACTCCCAAGCTCGTGATCAATGCGTTCCTCTCGGCCGAGGACAAGAACTTCTACAAGCACATGGGCATCGACCCCGAGGGCATCGTGCGTGCGGTGGTGGCCAATGTCCGCTCCGGCGGACGGCGGGAGCAGGGCGCCTCGACGATCACCCAGCAGGTGGCCAAGAACTTCCTCCTCACCAACGAGCGGACCTATGAGCGCAAGATCCGCGAGGCGCTGATCGCCCTGCGGATGGAATCGACCTTCTCCAAGGACAAGATTCTCGAGCTCTACCTGAACGAGATCTATCTCGGCCTCGGCAATTACGGCGTGGCCGCCGCGGCGCTGAACTATTTCGGCAAGTCGGTGCATGAGCTCGGCGTGGCCGAGGTCGCCTATCTGGCGGCCCTGCCGAAGGCGCCCAACAACTATCACCCCTTCCGCCATCCTCAGGCTGCCGTCGAGCGGCGCAACTGGGTCATCGACCGCATGGTCGACAACGGCTACCTCTCCGCCGAGGCGGCTGCCGCGGCCAAGAAGGAGCCGCTGACGGTCAACCCGCGGGTGGTGTCGCCCAACAGCATCGCCTCCGGCTACTTCGCCGAGGGCGTGAGGCGCGACATCGCGGAGCGCTACGGCGAGGAGACCCTCTACGAGGGCGGCCTTCTCATCCGCTCGACCATCGATCCGAAGATGCAGGCCATGGCGCGCAAGGCGCTCGTGGACGGCCTCGTGCGCTTCGACGAGGCGCGGGGATGGCGCGGGGCCCAGCAGAAGCTGAATCTGACCGGCCGCGAATGGGGCCTGGCCCTGGCCGAGGTTCCCGCCCTGGGCGACGTGCAGCCCTGGCGCCTCGCCGTGGTGCTGGAAGTCGCCGGCGGCCGAGCACGGGTGGGCCTTCAGCCGAAGAAGGAGGCCTCGGGCCAGGTCTCGGCCGACCGGGAGACCGGAACCGTCGCCGCAGATGGGGTCAAATGGACCCGCCGCAGCGTCGACAAGGCCCTCTCCGTCGGGGATGTGGTCTATGTGGAGCCCCTGGAAGGCAAAAGCGGCCAGTTCCGCCTGCGCCAGATCCCCGAAATCTCGGGCGCCATCGTGGCCATGGATCCCTATACCGGCCGTGTGCACGCCATGGTCGGCGGCTTCTCCTTCGACCAGAGCGAGTTCAACCGGGCAAGCCAGGCCATGCGCCAGCCGGGTTCCTCGTTCAAGCCCATCGTCTATGCCACGGCCCTGGACAACGGCTACACCCCGTCGAGCCAGGTCATGGACGCGCCCTTCGTGCTCGACATGGGCCCCGGCCAGCCGGCATGGGCGCCGTCGAACTACGACGGCAAGTCCGCCGGTCTGCGGACCCTGCGCTACGGAATCGAGCATTCCAAGAACCTGATGACGGTCCGCCTCTCCAACGAGGTCGGCATGCCGCTCATCGCCGAATATGCCCGCCGCTTCGGCGTCTACGACGACATGCTCCCGCTTCTGTCCATGTCGCTGGGCGCCGGCGAGACCACGGTCATGCGCATGACCGCCGCCTATTCCATGTTCGCCAATGGCGGGCGCCGCATCAAGCCGACCCTGATCGACCAGATCCAGGACCGGTCCGGCCGCACGATCTACCGCCACGACGACCGCAAGTGCACCGGCTGCGATGCCGAGACCTGGGACGGCGGTCCGCCTCCGACCCTGACCGACAACCGGGAGCAGGTGCTCGATCCGCTCACGGCCTATCAGATGACGTCGATCCTGGAGGGCGTCGTGCAGCGCGGCACCGCGCAGAGCGTGAAGGCGGTCGGAAAGCCTCTCGCAGGCAAGACCGGCACGACCAACGACGCCAAGGACGTGTGGTTCGTCGGCTTCTCGCCCGACCTCGCGGTGGGCGTGTTCCTGGGCTACGACCAGCCGAAGTCGCTCGGCAACGCGGCCACGGCCGGGCAGTATGCCGCTCCGGTCTTCCGCGACTTCATGCAGATGGCCCTGAAGGACAAGCCGGCCACGCCGTTCCGCGTGCCGCCCGGCATCAAGCTGATCCGCGTGAACGCATCGACCGGCACCCGCGCCTCGGGCGAGGGCGGCGGCGTGATCCTCGAGGCCTTCAAGCCCGGAACCACGCCTCCGGAATCCTATTCGCCGCCGGCCGAGTATTTCGACGGGCCCCAGGCCGAGTATCCCAGCGGAGCCCGGCAGGTCGGAGCGGGCACGGGCGGATTGTATTAGGCCCCTTCCGCTCCCATATGAGCGGGGCTCTCCGGAACATGGATGTCGGTGGCCGCGAACGGACAAGATCGCGGCTTCCGATCCTTCGGGCGGAGCTCCTTTACACCACGCGGTGCTCCTTTTAAGACCCGCATTCCCAAGGCACGGACTTCAAAGAGACAATGCGCGCCGAAATCGAACACCTCGTAGATGAGACCAAGCAGTCAGTCGGGCTGCTGAGGAGGCATCTTTGACTGGGATAACGCCCAGCGCCGCCTCGCCGAACTGAATTCCTTCACGGAGAACCCGGACTTCTGGAACGATGCCGACGCCGCGCAGAAGATCATGCGCGAGCGCACGTCGCTGGAGGACCAGATCGCGGCGATCAAGCGCCTCGAGCAGGAGCTTGACGATGCGATCACCCTGATCGAGC
The DNA here is from genome assembly GCF_042650665.1 of Microvirga sp. GCM10011540. Lineage (NCBI taxonomy): Bacteria > Pseudomonadati > Pseudomonadota > Alphaproteobacteria > Hyphomicrobiales > Methylobacteriaceae > Microvirga > Microvirga sp. GCM10011540. The sequence continues at coordinate 87,243 of NZ_JBHSBQ010000041.1, forward strand.
TCGGCGATGCCGAGGGCGACGAGGCGACCATCAAGGAAGGCGAGGAGACGATCCGCGGCCTCCAGGCCGAGGCTGCGCGCCTGCAGGTCGAGACGCTTCTCTCCGGCGAAGCCGACGGCAACGACACCTATGTGGAGGTGCATTCCGGCGCCGGCGGCACGGAAAGCCAGGACTGGGCCTCGATGCTGCAGCGCATGTATGCCCGCTGGGCCGAGCGCCGGAAGTACAAGGTCGAGCTTCTCGAGATCACGGACGGCGAAGAGGCCGGCATCAAGAGCGCCACGCTTCTGATCAAGGGCCACAACGCCTATGGCTGGCTCAAGACGGAATCCGGCGTGCACCGGCTGGTCCGAATTTCGCCCTACGACTCGAACGCGCGCCGCCACACCAGCTTCGCCTCGGTCTGGGTCTATCCCGTCGTCGATGACCGGATCGATATCGAGGTCAAGGAATCCGACTGCCGCATCGACACGTTCCGCTCGTCGGGCGCCGGCGGCCAGCATGTCAACACCACCGACTCCGCGGTGCGCATCACCCATATCCCGAGCGGCATCGTGGTGGCCTGCCAGCAGGAGCGCTCGCAGCACAAGAACCGGGCCACCGCCTGGAACATGCTGCGCGCCCGCCTCTACGAGGCCGAGCTGAAGAAGCGGGAGGAGAAGGCCAATGCGGAGGCCGCCGCCAAGACCGATATCGGCTGGGGCCACCAGATCCGCTCCTACGTGCTGCAGCCCTATCAGCTCGTGAAGGACCTGCGCACCGGCGCCCAATCCACGAGCCCGCAGGACGTGCTCGACGGCGACCTCGACCCCTTCATCGAGGCATCGCTCGCCCAGCGCATCAACGGCGGCGCGGGCGAGGCGGTCGAGGATATCGACTGATGATTACGGGTCGCTCCCCTGCGGAGCGGCCCGTTTCTTCCTGGATACTCAAAGCGCCTTCGCCGCCTCCAGCACCTCCTTCGCGTGATCGGGAACTTTCACCTTGTTCCAGATCCGCACGATCCTGCCGTCGCGGTCGATGAGAAGCGTGGTTCGCTCCACGCCCATGTACTTCCGGCCGTACATGCTCTTCTCGACCCAGACTCCGTAGGCTTCGAGCATGGCCTTCGTCTCGTCGGAGGCGAGGGGGAAGTCCAGGCCGTGCTTGGTCCGGAACTTGTCGTGGCTTTTCACGCTGTCGGGCGAGACGCCGACGATCTCCGTGCCGGCTGCGGCGAAATCCTCGCGCAGAGCCTGGAAGTCTTGGGCTTCGCGGGTGCAGCCGCTGGTGTCGTCCTTCGGGTAGAAATAGAGCACCACCTTCCGGCCCTTGAGGTTTTCCAATGATATTTCCTGCCCGTCGGTGGCGGGCAGGGTGAAGGCCGGGGCCTTGGTTCCGATGGTCAAGGTCATGGCTCGCCTTTCTTTCGGCGGGTTGTGATGTTTCGACACGCAGGCGCGATTGACGGAAAGAGACGGTCGCAGACCGGGTGCAACAGGGCTAAGGTCTCCCATCTGATTCCCTCATCGGCGCGATAGTGCAAGAACCCGGTTGCCCGACGTCACAAGAATGAAGCGACTCATCAGCACAAAGCCGCGCCGGCGCAATCCGGCGAAAAGGAGCGCGCTCAGGCGTGCGCTCCGCGGTGCGCTCTACGTCAAGCTTGCGCTCGTTCTTGTCGCCGGGCTCGGCATCGGAATGCTGTATCTGCGCCTCTCGGCCGGACCGCTGAGCTTCGGCCGGTTGCCCGAGCAGGTGGCCGAGACGCTCGCCGCCCGGATCGGTCCCGGCTGGACCGTCACCTTGCGCGACACCGCCATCGAACTTCAACGCGGCTCTCCGGCCCTGCGGGCGAACGGTCTCGATATCCGGGCGCCGACCGGAGAGCTCGTTCTGCGCGCCCCGTATGCGGTGGTCAGCGTCGACGGCTTTTCTCTCCTGGGCGGGAGCCTGCAGCCGAAGTCGGTGGAGTTCAAGGACCTGCAGCTGCGGGTCCTCGTCAACCGGGACGGTTCGCTCACCTTTTCTCCCGGCAGTGCCGAAGGCGCCGAGACGGTGGCGACGCAGGAGCCTCAGGTCAGCCCGTCGCAGGAGGCAGCGGCGGCCCTGCTGCGCAGTTCGCAGGGACCCTCCCAGGTCTCCGGCGTCGTCGGGTCCCTGTTCGACCTGATCGTCGGCCCCAAGAGCGCCCTCAACTCCTTGGGCCAGGCCCGCTTGACCAATGCGAGCCTCGTTTTCGTGGACGCGGACCAGAAGGTGCGCGCCCGATTCAAGCGGCTCGACGCCACGTTCGACTGGTCGGAGGACGGCGGGCGTCACTTCGCAGCGACCCTCGACGGGCCGCAGGGCGTCTGGCAGATCGATGGCGATGCCAAGGCGGATGGCCATGGCGGCTACCGCGCCAGCATGGTGGCGGACCGGGCACCCATTCAGGACATTCTCCTGCTCGCCGGGCTCTCGGCTCTTCCAGCAACGACCGACCTCGAATTCTCGGGCCGTTTCGATGCCGCTTATGCGGGTGGACGGGTGACCGAGCTGACCGCGAAGCTCGACAGCAGTGCAGGGTTCCTGCAGATCGACGACAAGGACACGTCGCCCCTCCAGGTTCAGCAGTCGAGCATCGACGTTGCATGGGACGAGCCCGGCAAGGCGCTGGATCTGCGGATGCTCGAACTGGTCGGCGGCGACACGCGTGTCCGGCTGCAGGGACGCCTCGCAACGCAGACGGGTGCCGACAACTGGCGTCTTTCGCTTCGCGGCAAGGATGCCACCTTGGCCGGTGCGACGGTGGGCGACAAGCCCGTCCGCATCGGCGAGATCGCCGCCGAACTCTCCGGGCCGGACGGCATCGGAATTCGATCCCTTAAGCTGCGCGGTCCGGAACTGTCGGCCGACATCAGCGGCGTTCTGGGCAAACCCTCCGATCCGTACGGGCTCGACCTGACCGTCGATGCGGCGAAAACCGACCTTCGGGCTGCGCTGCGCATCTGGCCCGAAGCCGTAGCGCCGCCGGTGCGCCGCTTCCTCGTCGCGAATGCCAGAGGCGGCATTCTGGAATCCATCGCACTCAAGGTGAAGATGACGGGCGCGGTCGTCGCGAAGGCCGTCGCGGGCGGGCCCATCCCGGACGATTCTCTGAAGATCGACTTTGCGGTCTCCCAGGGTGTCCTGTCCGTGGCCGAGGGGCTCGCGCCCCTGTCCCGGGTCGATATGACAGGGCTCGTGACCGGCACGAAGGTGATGCTGCGCGCCCCGACGGGGCGGATCGACATGGCCGGCCCTTACGGCCTGGACGCCTCCGGCGGCACATTCGTCCTCGACAATTATTGGAAGGACGGCGCCGTGGCGCAGATCGACTTCCGTCTCGCCGGTCCGGCGGACGGACTGGGCGCCCTGCTGCAGCAGCCGCTGATCCGCGAAATCGCCGGCTTCGACGTGGATCCCGCCACCATGAAGGGGAGTGCGGACCTCCGCGTCGGGATCGGCCTTCCCGTCGACGACATCCCGGCCTTCGCCGATCTGCCCCTGACTGTGAGGGGAACGGTCAGCGACCTGGGAATAGACAAGGTCTTCGGGAAGGACCGGCTCGAGGGGGCCACTCTTGCCGTCGCCTACGAAAAGGGCAGTCTCGCCATCAAGGGCGAAGGCAAGCTCGGTGGAGGGCCGGCCTCCATCGACGTCCAGAAAACCCACCAGGGGGGCGAGGCCAATGTGTCGTTCATCCTCGACGAGGCGGCAAGGAGCAAGAGAGGGCTCTCCTTCGGCTCCCAGCTGACGGGCGCGTTTCCCGTCAAGGCCACGATGCCCCTGGGCAAGGACGCGAAGCCGGGCATCCGCATCGAGGCGGATCTGACCAAGGCCGCCGTCGACCAGATCATTCCCGGGTGGGTCAAGCCCGCCGGACGGCCGGGGAAGCTGTCCTTCGTGTACGTCGAGGGGCCGACCGGCGAGATCCACGATCTCCAACTCGACAGCGGCTCGACGCAACTGCGGGGAAGCGCATCCCTTTCGAACGACGGAAACCTGGAAAAAGCCGAGCTGACGACCTTCAAGCTGTCGCCGGGCGACGACATGCGGGCGCAGATCGAACGCAGCAACGGGGTGTTCAAGGTCACGGTACGAGGCAATGTGGGCGATGCCCGGCCCTTCACGAAGACCGCCACCGCATCGGCCCCCGGCGCGCGCAATGCGCAACGAGAGAGCAGGGATTTCGACCTCGATCTCGTGCTCAACATCCTCACGGGCTACAACGAGGAGGCGATCACCAATGCGTCGATCAAGGCCTCGCTGCGCAAGGACAACATTCGCCAGCTGGATCTGAAGGGGCGCCTGGGAGCCACGAACATCATCGCGCGGACGGCGCCGCAGCCTGCTGGGAACCCCGTCATCACGCTCCAGGCGGAGGATGCAGGCGCGTTGTTGCGCTTCCTCGACGTCTACAAGCGGATGACCGGGGGCGAGCTCATCATTCAACTTGCCACCGGGGACGGTCCGCAGGCCGGGATTCTGAACCTGCGCTCCTTCGCCCTCAACAACGAACCGGCCCTGCGCCGGATCATCCCGACCCAGACGCAGTTCATCCCGGGTCAAGACCGGGCGGGCAATCCGCAGGCGGTGCGGGTGGACGTGAACGAGGTCGTCTTCACCAAGGCCCGGGTGGACTTCACGCGCACGGCGGGACGCCTGGACTTCAAGGATGCGGCGATCTTCGGAGGCCAGGTCGGCTTCACCCTCGGCGGCTATATCGACTACGCGCGCGACCGGATGGACATCGCAGGCACCTTCGTGCCGGCTTACGGGCTGAACAATGCTTTTGCGCAAGTCCCGCTCTTCGGACCGCTCCTGGGCGGAGGGCAATACGAGGGGTTGTTCGCGGTGAATTTCCGCGTTTCGGGAGAAGCCAGCGCGCCGACCCTGACGGTCAATCCGCTCTCTGCGGTGGCGCCGGGCTTCCTGCGCAAACTGTTCGGCGTCGGCGGAGCACCGCAGGCAGGGGCCCTGCCGACGGTGCCCGAGCGATAGAGCGGATCAGACCGCCCGCAGCAGCACGTGCTTCTTCTTGCCGAAGGAGAGCTTGATCACCCCTTCGGCCGTGAGGTCCGACAGCTTGAGCACGCCACGGTCGTCCGTCACCGTCTGATCGTTCACCTTCAGACCGCCGCTCTTCACCTGGCGCCGCGCCTCGCTCATGGAAGGAACCAGCTTGGCGTAGTCGGGCCCGAAGGCCGCCAGAACGCCGAGGCCTTCCTCGAGCTGGCCCGATGCGATCTCGACCGTCGGCAGCGTCTCCGCCAGGGCTCCCTGCTCGAAGGTCTTGCGCGCCGTCTCGGCCGCGAGCTCCGCGGCCTCCCGGCCGTGGAGCAGGGCGGTGGCCTCGGTCGCAAGGGCTTTCTTGGCTTCGTTGATCTCGGCGCCCTGAAGGGCTCCGAGCCTGTCGACTTCGTCCAAGGGAAGAGTGGTGAACAGTTTCAGGAACCGCACCACGTCCGCGTCCTCGGTGTTGCGCCAGAACTGCCAGTAATCGTAGGGGCTCAGCATGTCGGCATTGAGCCAGACGGCGCCGGAGGCGGTCTTGCCCATCTTGGCGCCGGACGCGGTGGTCAGGAGCGGGCAGGTGAGGGCGTAGAGCTGGGCCGTGCCCTGGCGCCGGCCCAGATCGATGCCGTTGACGATGTTGCCCCATTGATCCGAGCCGCCCATCTGAAGGATGGTGCCGTAGCGCTTGTGCAGCTCCACGAAGTCGTAGGCCTGGAGGATCATGTAGTTGAATTCCAGGAACGACAGCTCGTGCTCACGCTCCAGGCGGAGCTTGACGCTGTCGAAGGAGAGCATCCGGTTGACCGAGAAGTGCCGGCCCACATCCCGCAGGAACTCGATGTAGTTGAGCTTGGTCAGCCACTCCGCATTGTCGACCATGACGGCGTCGGTCTTGCCCTCGCCGAAGGCGATGAAGCGGGAGAACACGCCCTTGATGCTCGTCTTGTTATCCTCGATCTGCTCGACCGTGAGGAGCTTGCGGCTCTCGTCCTTGCCGGACGGGTCGCCGACGCGGGTCGTGCCGCCGCCCATGAGCGTGATCGGCTTGCCGGCTCCGGTCTTCTGCAGCCAGTGCAGCATCATGATCGAGAGCAGATGCCCGACATGGAGCGACGGCCCGGTGCAGTCGTAGCCGACATAGGTCGTCAGACGCCCCTCCAGCGCAGCGGTGTCGATGCCATCGAAACCGGAGGTCTGATGGATGTACCCCCGCTCGGTGAGCACTTTCAGGAATTCGGAACGTGGCGCGTTCATCGCGGCTCTCGTCTGGTCGGATTACGGTGGATGTGGGCGTTTAGCAGCTTCGCCATACAATTTCACGAAGAAATCTCGTGAGAGGCGGCCGATACCTCAAACGAAAACGGCAGGTCCTGAGACCTGCCGTTAGGAAGACCGACCGGGATGTTCGACTCACGCCGCCTCTTCGTCGTTCGTTCCGAGGCGCTTGTCGAGGTACTGGCCGACGGCGGCCATGAGTTCGTCGACCTTGCCGTCGAAGAAGTGGTTGGCGCCTTCCACCACCGCGTGCTCGAGCTTGACGCCCTTCTGGGTCTTCACCTTCTCGATGACGCTGACCACGTCCTTGACCGGGGCGACGCGATCTTCCGAGCCGTGGACGAAGAGGCCGGAGGACGGGCAGGGGGCCAGGAACGAGAAATCGTAGCGGTTCGCCATGGCGGCAATCGAGATGAAGCCCTCGATCTCCGGGCGGCGCATGAGGAGCTGCATGCCGATCCAGGCCCCGAAGGACACGCCGGCGATCCAGCAGGCGCGGGCGTCGGGATTGATGGACTGCACCCAGTCGAGGGCGGCGGCCGCATCGGAAAGCTCTCCCTGGCCGTGGTCGAAGGCTCCCTGGCTGCGGCCGACGCCGCGGAAGTTGAAGCGCAGGACCGAAAAGCCCCGGTTCACGAAGTCGTAGTAGAGATTATAGACGATCTGGTTGTTCATCGTGCCGCCGAATTGCGGGTGCGGATGCAGCACGATGGCGATCGGGGCCCCTTTCTGCTTGGCAGGCTGGTAGCGTCCCTCGATGCGGCCAGCGGGACCCATAAAGACGACTTCAGGCATGAAGCGAACCTCTTCTCGACCTCTCCTTGGGAGAGGGAAACCCGAACGCCTTGACTTTCGGCCCCGGATCTCTCAAAAAATAGACTTTAGAATTATTCTAAAGTCGTCCATGTCGGGGCGCAGACGGCCGGAATGGCCCGTTCGGCGCGGTACGACGTTATGTGGTTGTGGTGCTTTAACACGGCAACCCAGGTCGATTGCAAGGATTTCGTGAGGCTTAGGCGAGGGATATGGCGGCAGCCCAACGCACGTACCTGGATTACAACGCAACATCGCCCCTGCGGCCCGAGGTTGCGGCTGTGATGGTGCGCGCGCTGCAACTGCCCGGGAACGCTTCCTCGGTCCACGCGGAGGGCCGCGCCGCGCGGGCGGAGATCGAGGATGCCCGGCAGAAGGTCGCGAGGCTCGTCGGCGCCAAGGCCAAGAACGTGATCTTCACCAGCGGCGGCACGGAAGCCGCCAACATGGTGCTGAGCCCGTCCCTGCGCCGGCTTGGCCAGCCCGACGCGACCCTGCTCTTCGTCGGGGCGACGGAGCACCCCTGCGTGCTCAACGGCCACCGTTTTCCGGCCGATGCCGTCGAGACCGTCCCGGTGGACGGGCAGGGAATCGTCGATCTGGCCTGGCTCAAGGCTCGCCTCGAGCAGGCGGGCGAGGAGCGGATCCTCGTGTCGATCCAACTCGCCAACAACGAAACTGGCACCCTGCAGCCGGTCGCGGAGGTGGCGCGTCTCGTTCACGCCCATGGCGGCCTCGTCCACACGGACGCGGTCCAGGCGGCGGGCAAGGTTCCGGTCGATATGGCCACGCTCGGTGTCGATGTCCTGACGCTCTCGGCTCACAAGATCGGTGGACCGAAAGGAATCGGAGCCGTGGTGCTCGCCTCCGACCAGATCGAGATCGCCGACCGGCTGATCCGGGGCGGCGGGCAGGAGAAGGGATACCGGGCGGGCACGGAGAATATCGCCGCCATCGCCGGTTTCGGCGCCGCGGCGGAAGCCGCCCTGGCCGGGCTGGACGAAGAGGCCGCCCGCCTGCGCGGGCTGCGGGACGAGGCCGAGGCGCATCTGCGCCGGGTCGTGCCGGATGCCGTCGTCATCGGATCCGAAGCTGAGCGGTTGCCTAATACCTTCGCCTTTGCCATACCCGGCCTGAAGGCTGAGACGGCCCTCATTGCCTTCGATCTCGATGGAATCGCCCTTTCCTCCGGTTCGGCCTGTTCGTCCGGGAAGGTGAGGCGGTCGCATGTGCTCGACGCCATGGGGGTCGAGCCGACCCTCGCCGAGGGAGCCATGCGTGTCAGTTTGGGGTGGAAGACCACAAAAGAAGACGTAATCCGCTTCGCGGAGACGTGCGAAAAGGTGGTCGGCATCCTATATAAGCGGAAGGCAAGTGCGGCCTGATCGGCCACGCTTGCATTTCCATGTCATCAACCCGCGGCCCTTGAAGCCGTGAGCGGTGGGAGAGACAGATGCCTGCAGTGCAGGAGACCATCGATCAGGTTCGATCGATCGACGTCGACCAATATAAGTACGGCTTCGAGACCGAAGTCGAGATGGAGAAGGCGCCGAAGGGCCTCTCCGAGGACGTGATCCGTTTCATCTCGGCCAAGAAGGGCGAGCCTGAATGGATGCTCCAGTGGCGCCTCGACGCCTATAAGCGTTGGCTCACCATGCGGGAGCCGAACTGGGCGCGCGTGTCGTACGACAAGATCGACTACAACGACATCTATTACTATGCCGCGCCGAAGAACAACCCGGCGCCGAAATCCCTCGACGAGGTGGATCCGGAGATTCTCAAGACCTACGAGAAGCTCGGCATTCCCCTGCGCGAGCAGGAGATCCTGGCCGGCGTGGAGCCGCAGAACCGGGTTGCCGTGGACGCGGTGTTCGACTCGGTCTCCGTCGCCACGACCTTCAAGGAGGAACTGGCGAAGGCCGGCGTGATCTTCATGCCGATCTCCGAGGCGATCCGGGAATATCCGGACCTCGTGCGCCAGTATCTGGGTTCGGTCGTGCCGGTGACGGACAACTACTTCGCGACCCTGAACTCGGCGGTCTTCACCGACGGATCCTTCGTCTACATCCCGCCGGGCGTCCGCTGTCCGATGGAGCTGTCGACCTATTTCCGCATCAACGAGAAGAACACCGGCCAGTTCGAGCGCACGCTCATCATCGCGGACAAGGGTTCCTATGTTTCGTATCTCGAGGGCTGCACGGCCCCGAAGCGGGACGAGAACCAGCTCCACGCGGCGGTGGTCGAGCTCGTGGCGCTCGACGATGCCGAGATCAAGTACTCGACGGTGCAGAACTGGTATCCGGGCGACGCCCAGGGCCGGGGCGGCATCTACAACTTCGTGACGAAGCGCGGCGATTGCCGCGGGCGCAACTCGGTCATCACCTGGACCCAGGTCGAGACCGGCTCCGCCATCACCTGGAAGTACCCGTCCTGCATCCTGCGCGGCGACAATTCCCGCGGCGAGTTCTACTCGATCGCGGTGTCGAACGGCATGCAGCAGGTGGATTCCGGCACGAAGATGATCCATCTGGGCAAGAACACCACCAGCCGGATCATCTCGAAGGGCATCGCGGCGGGCAAGTCGGACAATACCTATCGCGGCCTCGTCTCGGCGCACCGCAAGGCGACCGGCGCCCGCAACTTCACGAACTGCGACTCGCTCCTGATCGGCAACCAGTGCGGCGCGCACACCGTCCCGTACATCGAGTCGAAGAACGCCAGCGCGGTGTTCGAGCACGAGGCGACGACGTCGAAGATCTCGGAAGATCAGATGTTCTACTGCCAGCAGCGCGGCCTCTCGGAAGAGGAGGCGACGGCGCTGATCGTGAACGGCTTCGTGAAGGACGTGCTGCAGCAGCTCCCCATGGAGTTCGCCGTGGAGGCTCAGAAGCTGATCTCGATCTCGCTCGAAGGCTCGGTCGGGTAACGGACAAGCGTCATCCCGGCCGCAGCGCAGCGAAGGGCCGGGATCGCGAAAGCCAGTTCAATTCGGATAACGATCCCGGATCGGCCCGAGGCCGTCCGGGATGACGTGGATGGAATTCTGCAATGCTCGAAATCAAAAACCTTGTTGTCCAGATCGAGGACAAGCGCATTCTCAACGGGCTGAACCTCACCGTGAACAACGGCGAGATCGCCGCCATCATGGGCCCGAACGGCTCCGGCAAGTCCACGCTCTCCTATGTGATTGCCGGCAAGGAGGACTATGAGGTCCTCGACGGCGAGATCCTGCTCGACGGCCAGAACGTGCTGGAGATGGAGCCCGACGAGCGCGCCGCCGCCGGTATCTTCCTGGCCTTCCAGTACCCGCTGGAAATCCCCGGCGTCGCGTCGATGACCTTCCTGAAGGCGGCTCTGAACGCCCAGCGCAAAGCCCGCGGCGAGGAGGAGCTGACCACGCCGGACTTCATCAAGCGCGTGAACGCCGCTGCTCAGCAGCTCGAGATCCCGAAGGACATGCTCAAGCGCGCCCTCAATGTCGGCTTCTCCGGCGGCGAGAAGAAGCGCATGGAGATCCTGCAGATGGCTCTGCTCCAGCCGACCTTCTGCATCCTGGACGAGACCGATTCCGGCCTCGACATCGACGCGCTGCGCATCGTCTCCGAGGGCGTGAACGCGCTCCGCTCGCCGGACCGCTCGTTCCTGGTCATCACCCATTACCAGCGCCTGCTGAACCACATCGTGCCCGACACCGTGCACGTGATGTCGTCCGGCCGCATCGTGAAGTCCGGCGGCAAGGAACTCGCCCTCGAACTCGAGGCGAACGGCTATGCCGATTACCGGACAAGCGAGGCCGCATAACATGGCCGACGTCACTCTCATGAAAACGCCGGCGGAAACCGCGCTGGCGCAGGCCTACGAGTCCGCGAAGGCCATATTGCCGGGCAATGTGGAATCGCGCGCCGAGGCTTTCGAGCTCTTCACCAGGAACGGTCTTCCGCACCGCCGGGTCGAGGAGTTCAAGTACACGGACCTGCGCGCCCTCATGCGGGAGGCCGCCCCCTTCGCCGGCACGCCCACGGCCAGCGAGGCCAAGGCCGCGCTGCAGAGCGCGAAAGCTCTTGCCGGCGTGGAGGCCCTGCAGGTGCCTTTCGTCAACGGCCACTTCGTGCGCGACGCGGTCGATTTCGGCAGCCTGCCGGAAGGTGTCGAGATCGTGCCCCTGGCCGAGGCGCTCGCATCCGGCCATGACTGGCTCGACCGCCTGAGCCCTGTGGCCTGGGCGCGGCAGAACCCGGTCTATCAGCTCAACACCGCCTTCATGGCGGATGGCGTGATGCTGCGCGTGACGGGGCAGGTCGAGACGCCGGTGCATCTGCGCTTCGTCACCGCGGGCAACTCGGCCGTTGCCACGGCCACCCGCGTGCTCGTGCTCGTGGAGGAGGGCGCCTCCGTCACGCTGCTCGAAAGCCACGAGAGCCCGAACGGCGCCAACCACCAGCCCAACGACGTGATCGAGATGGTTGCGGGCGACCGCTCCAATGTCCGCCACGTGCGCCTCAACGCCGAGGGCGACGGGGCGCTGGCGCTCTCCACCCTGACCCTCAAGGTCGGGGCCGAGGCCGAGTTCTTCAGCATCAACGTGGTGGCCGGCGCAGCAACCTCCCGCCATCAGGTCTTTGCGATCCTCGACGGCGAGAACACCAAGGCGCGCATCAACGGCATGACCATGGTCAAGGGCGGCCAGCACGCGGATTCGACCCTCGTGGTCGAGCATGCGGCGCCGAACTGCGAAAGCCGCGAGCTGTTCAAGACGGTGATCGACGGCGAGGCCACGGGCGTGTTCCAGGGCAAGATCATCGTTCCGCATCATGCCCAGAAGACCGACGGGCGCATGATGTCGGCAGCCGTCCTTCTCTCGGAGGGCGGCACGATGAACAACAAGCCGGAGCTGGAAATCTTCGCCGACGACGTGCAGTGCGCCCACGGCGCCACCTGCGGTCAGCTCGACGAGGACCTGCTGTTCTACCTCATGGCCCGCGGCATCCCACGCAAGGAAGCCGAGAGCCTGATGGTCCAGGCCTTCCTCGGCGAGGCGGTCGAGTTCGTCGAGCACGAAGGCGTCCACGACGCCCTCGTCTCGGTTGTCGAGGGCTGGCTGCGGGCCAGGGCGTGATCTCCCTTCCCCTCGCGGGGAGGGTGGCTTGAGTGAGCGTGAGCGAACGGAAGTCGGGCGGGGGCTAGGCAGGATCGGGCGCTTCGTGTGCCTCCTGCACCGCCCCCACCCCCAACCCCTCCACGCAAGGCGGAGGGGAAAGAGGCAGTTATGAACGCACCTTTCGCGCCCTATGACGTCGAGGCGGTTCGGGCGGAATTTCCGATCCTGAGCCAGCAGGTCTACGGCAAGCCGCTGGTCTATCTCGACAACGCCGCCTCGGCTCAGAAGCCGCGGGCGGTGATCGACGCCATGGTGCGGACCATGGAGACGGGCTACGCCAACGTCCATCGCGGCCTGCACTACATGGCCAACATGGCGACGGAGGGCTTCGAGCGCGCGCGCGAAACCGCGCGGGCGTTCCTGAACGCCGAATCCGTGGACGAGATCGTCTTCACGAAGTCGGCGACGGAGGCCTACAACCTCGTCGCCAGCTCCTTCGGGCGCATGGAGATCGGGGAGGGGGACGAGATCATCCTCTCCATCATGGAGCACCACTCCAACATCGTGCCCTGGCACCTCCTGCGCGAGCGCAAGGGAGCCGTCATCCGCTGGGCGCCTGTGGACGACGAGGGCAATTTCCTTCTCGACGAGTTCGAGAAGCTGCTGTCGCCCCGCACCAAGATCGTCGCCATCACCCACATGTCGAACGTGCTCGGCACGGTGACGCCGATCAAGGACATCATCCGCATCGCCCATGCCCATGGGGTGCCGGTGCTGGTGGACGGAGCCCAGGGAGCGGTGCACCTCGAGGTGGACGTGCGCGACCTCGACGCCGATTTCTATGTGTTCACCGGTCACAAGGTCTACGGGCCGACCGGCATCGGCGTTCTCTACGGCAAGCGCGAGCTTCTGGCGAAGATGCCCCCCTATCAGGGCGGCGGCGAGATGATCCGCGAGGTCCGCCAGGAAACGATCACCTACAACGATCCGCCGCACCGTTTCGAGGCGGGCACGCCCGCCATCATCGAGGCGATCGGCCTCGATGCGGCCCTGACCTTCATGATGAAGCTCGGCCGGGAGAACATCCAGGCGCATGAGGCCGCCCTGTCGGCTTATGCCCATGAGCGGCTCGGCGCCATGAACTCCGTGCGGATCATCGGCCGGGCCAAGGGCAAGGGCGCCATCATCGCCTTCGAGATGAAGGGCGCCCATGCCCATGACGTGGCGACCGTCATCGACCGCCAGGGCGTCGCCGTCCGGGCAGGAACCCATTGCGCCATGCCGCTGCTCGAGCGTTTCGGCGCAACCTCGACCTGCCGCGCGTCGTTCGGCCTCTACAACACCATGGAAGAAGTCGATAAACTCGCCGACGCCTTGCAGAAGGCCGAGGCCCTGTTTGCTTGAGGAAGAAACCTGTGAACGCTGCCAATCCGATCGACGATGCGCCGAACGCGCCGCAGGTTTCGCCAGGCTCGGCGATTCCGCCCGAAGAGCTCGACCGCATGACGGACGACATCATCGCGGCGCTGAAATCCGTCTACGATCCGGAAATCCCGGCCGATATCTATGAGCTCGGCCTGATCTACCGGGTCGATATCGACGACGACCGCAACGTGACCATCGACATGACCCTCACGGCTCCGGGCTGCCCGGTGGCCGGCGAGATGCCGGGCTGGGTCGAGAACGCGGTGGCCTCGGTGCCGGGCGTCCAGAACGTCAAGGTGAACATGGTCTTCGATCCGCCGTGGGATCAGAGCCGCATGTCCGACGAAGCTCGGGTCGCGCTCGACATGTGGTAAGCTTGTCGGGTCCGAAGACGCCGCTTCGGATGTCTGGAGACCCGACCATGGATACCACGCCCGACCAGACCCTCCGGGTCCGCTGCTGCATCGCCGGCGGCGGCCCCGCCGGAATGATGCTGGGGTTTCTCCTCGCCCGCGCCGGGATCGAGGTTCTCGTCCTCGAAAAGCATGCCGACTTTCTCAGGGATTTTCGCGGCGACACGATTCATCCCTCGACCCTCGAGGTCATGAGCGAGCTGGGTCTCCTGGACGAGTTCCTGAAGCTCCCGCACCAGGAGGCGCGGCAGGCCACGATGACGATCGGGGACACTCCGATCAAGCTGGCCGATTTTTCCCATCTGCCGACCCGCTGCAAGTTCATCGCCCTCATGCCGCAGTGGGATTTCCTCGATTTCCTGGCCGACCAGGGGCGGAAATATCCGCATTTCCATCTGCGCATGCAGGCCGAAGTGACCGATCTGATCGAGGACGGGGGCCGGGTTGCGGGCGTCAGGGTCGACACGCCCGAGGGGCCGCTGGAGGTGCGGGCGGATCTGGTGGTCGGCGCCGACGGGCGGCGGTCCATCGTCAGGGACAAGGCGGGCTTGACCGTCGAGAACATCGGCGCACCCATGGACGTGCTGTGGATGCGCATTCCCCGCGCGCCGAGCGATCCGGATCAGCTGCAAGGCCGTATCGGGGCGGGGCAGATGCTGATCCTGATCGACCGCGGCGCCTATTGGCAGTGCGCCTACGTCATTTCGAAGGGCTCCCTGGACAAGGTTCGCGAGAAGGGTCTCGAAGCCTTTCGCGCAAGTCTTGCCACGCTTGCGCCCTTCCTGGGGGAAAGGGTGCGGGAGCTGCAGGACTGGGACGATATCAAGCTCCTGACCGTCGCCGTGGACCGTCTCGAACGCTGGTCGAAGCCAGGCCTTCTCTGCATCGGCGATGCGGCCCATGCCATGTCTCCCATCGCAGGCGTCGGCATCAACCTTGCGATCCAGGATGCCGTTGCCGCGGCGAACATCCTGTCGGGACCCTTGGCGAAGGGGGCTCCGGAGCCGGAGCGGCTGGAGGCGGTTCAGAGGCGTCGGGACTTTCCAACCCGCATGACCCAACGCGTGCAGGTGCTGCTTCAGAACCGCCTGATCAGCCGGGTCCTGGCGGGCACGGGCCCCATCGCGCCGCCCTGGCTCATGCGGGCCGTCTCCCGCTGGCCGCTGCTGCAGCGCCTTCCGGCCCGGATGATCGGAATGGGCTTTCGACCGGAGCATGTGCGTTAGGCTCCGCGGTTCCGGCCTCCTACGGACTGAAAAAGCGCGGGGCATCGACCGAATGCCGATGGATTTCGGCCTCAAATCTCGACGTTCGGCCTTCGATCTCCTATCTTAGGAACAACCCACTCGTTCTGCCCGGGCCTTGAACCCGGCTGTCAGGAGAGAATTTTATGGCTCTACCCGGATTCAAGGTCGTCACCTTGACCGATGCGGCGGCAAGCCGCGTCAAGGACATCATCGCCAAGGCCGAGCGGCCCATCGTCGGCGTCCGCGTCGGCGTGAAGAACGGCGGCTGCGCCGGCATGTCCTACACCATGGAATATGCCGAGAGCGTGAACCCCATGGACGAGGTGGTCGAGGACAAGGGCGTCACCGTCCTGATCGACCCCAAGGCGGTGCTCTTCCTGCTCGGCACGGAAATGGACTTCCAGACGACCAAGATGTCGTCCCAGTTCGTGTTCAACAATCCGAACCAGACCTCGGCCTGCGGCTGCGGGGAATCGGTTGCGATCACGCCCGCCACACCCCAGGCGCATCAAACCTCCCCCTAATCCATGGACGCGGAAGCCATAGGCGATGTGTTCCGTGTCTTCGGGCCTGTTCGGATCCGCAGGATGTTCGGAGGGCAGGGAGTCTATCGGGGCGAACTCATGTTCGCCCTGGAGGCCTACGGCGAACTGTACCTGAAGGCCGATTCCGAGAGCGCGGAGCTGTTCCGCAACCTGGGTTCCCGCCCGTTCACCTATACGGGGCGCGATGGCCGGACCGCTACGATGAGCTACTGGCTCATGCCCGAATCCGCCCTCGACGATCCGGACGAGGCTGCCGAGCTGGCGCACTTGGCCTTCGAGGCTGCTCTCCGGGCCAAGGCCGCAGGCAGCAAAAAGGGCGGCAAAGCATCGCCGCCCCGAAAATCCCCGAAGCCCGCTTAGCCGGGACGGTTACTTCGCCTTCTTGATCGGCGTCGGCCGCAGCAGGAAGGCCGGCACATGGTCGCCCAGCCCGACCACGGGAGCATCGTTGTCGTGGTCGTGACGGGAGCGGCCATGGGGGGACCTGGCGGGCCTGTTCTCCCGCTCAGGCCTCGGCGCGCGCGGGGCCTGCTCCTGGCGAGGCTGCTCCTGGCGAGACTGCGGCGCAGCTTCCTCCTGCCTCTCCGGCCGCCGCTCCTCGCGGCCCTCCGACTGCGAGCGCCGTCCGCCCTTGCGCCCGCGGGTGGAGCGTTCCTCGTTCCGGACACGGCGGCGCGACGGGCGCTCGCCCGAAGACGGCATCTCCGCCAGGCTCGGACCTTCCCATTCGATCGGTTGGCCGATCAGCTTCTCGATGGCCGCCAGGGACTTCTCGTCTCCCGGACCCACGAGGGTGAAGGAGTAGCCGGTTCGACCCGCGCGGCCCGTCCGGCCGATCCGGTGGACATAATCCTCCGCGTGGTGGGGGATGTCGTAGTTGAACACGTGGCTCACGGCCGGGATGTCGAGGCCGC
Organism: Microvirga sp. GCM10011540; assembly: GCF_042650665.1. Classification (NCBI taxonomy): domain Bacteria; kingdom Pseudomonadati; phylum Pseudomonadota; class Alphaproteobacteria; order Hyphomicrobiales; family Methylobacteriaceae; genus Microvirga; species Microvirga sp. GCM10011540. The sequence continues at coordinate 103,992 of NZ_JBHSBQ010000041.1, forward strand.
GGGCGGCCACGTCGCTGGCGACGAGGATCGGCATCTCGCCGGTCCGGAAGCTGTCGAGGGCCGCCATGCGGGCGTGCTGGTCCATGTCCCCATGGAGCGCGGCGGCCGCGAAACCATGCTTCTGGAGCGAGCGGTGGAGCACCGCCACATCACGCTTGCGGTTGCAGAACACGATGGCGTTCTTCAGGTCCGTGGCTCCGCGGATGAGGCCGCGCAGCGTCTCGCGCTTCTCGTAATCCTCGGACCCGGTCGCGACGAGGCGCTGGGTGATCGTGGCGGCGGTCGAGGCTGCCCTGGCGACCTCGACCTTGACCGGGTTGTGCAGGAAGGCGTCGGCGAGCCGCTGGATCTCGGGCGGCATGGTCGCCGAGAAGAACAGCGTCTGGCGGGTGAAGGGCACGAGCTTCACGATTCGCTCGATATCCGGGATGAAGCCCATGTCGAGCATCCGGTCGGCCTCGTCGATCACGAGGAGCTCGACGCCGCTCAAGAGGAGCTTGCCGCGCTCGAAATGGTCGAGCAGGCGGCCCGGCGTCGCGATCAGAACGTCCACGCCGCGCGTGATCTTGGCATCCTGGTCGCCGAAGGAGACACCGCCGATGAGCAGGGCCACCGACAGGCGGTGATTGATCCCGTACTTGTCGAAGTTGTCCTGAACCTGGGCCGCGAGCTCGCGGGTCGGCTCGAGGATGAGGGTCCGGGGCATGCGCGCCCGCGCCCGGCCGGTCTCGAGCAGGGTCAGCATGGGAAGGGTGAAGGCCGCCGTCTTGCCCGTGCCAGTCTGGGCGATGCCCAGAACGTCCCTGCGCGCGAGCACGTGCGGGATCGCCTGCGCCTGAATGGGGGTCGGCTCCGTGTAGCCCGAGGCTTCCACGGCCTGTTGTACTTTATCGCTAAGTCCGAGTTCGGCGAACGACATGAATGGTATTACCGTTGAGGGCTGGTCGCGCTCTCAGTGCCGGCCGCTCGATACGGCAACAAACAGGCGCAAGACTGGTTTCACCTGAGACGTCTACTCAAGTTGATGTGTGGCGGGACCATAGGACAAGCGTCAGGCTTGTCAATCCAAGGAAAACACTTGATGGTCGAAACACTTGTCATGATCCCGGGGCTCGCGACGACCGCTCGGCTCTACGAACCGCAAATCTCCGCGATCGGTCCGGACCGCGAAATCATCGTGGCGGATCACAACCAGGACGATTCCATCCCTGCCATCGCGGCCCGGTTGCTGCGGAATGCTCCCGAGCGGTTCGCCTTGGCCGGGCTCTCCATGGGCGGCTACGTGGCCCTGGAGATCCTGCGGCAGGCGCCGGGGCGGGTGGAGCGGCTGGCCCTGCTGGACACGAGCGCCCGGCCCGATACCCCCGAGGCCAGCGATGATCGCGAACGGCTGATCGCCCTGGCGAAGGCGGGACGATTCGACGACATCGCCGCAAAGCTCTGGCCCCGCCTCGTTCATCCCCAGCGGCAGTCGGACCCGGAATTGAGGGCCGTTGTCGTCGACATGATGAGGGAGACGGGAGCCGAATCCTTCATCCGGCAGCAGAGGGCGATCATGGCGCGGGCCGATTCGCGGCCGATGCTCCCGGGCATCGAGATCCCGACCCTGGTCCTGGTGGGGGAGGCGGACGCCATCACGCCGCCGGCGATCGCGAGGGAGATGGCCGAGATGATCGAGTGGGCCTCCCTGGTCGTCGTGGCCGATGCCGGGCACCTCGCGAATCTCGAGAGGCCCGACGAGGTGAATCGGGCGCTGCGGCTATGGCTGGAGCTCGATTGACCGAGCTCACTCTCCGGAATTTTTCCCTGATTGGATAAGATGGTCAACCGACGGTTAGCGGGAGGGAGGCACATTAATTCTCCCGCAATTCCCTTGCTATCCCATGACAGTAATTGAGCTATTTTCGGTCCGGCTCGCGGAGGGCAGGGCGATTTCGTGTCGCGAAACCTGACGTTACGATATGATTCAAAGGTCCCCCATCCACAGCGTGGCGCTTCCCTTAGGGTATGTTGCACAAAAGTGACAGACCTGCCCGGTGGTCTCGGCTATTAGCGTAGCCGGATCCCACGAAACGAACGGACCAAAACAGTGAAAAAGATTCTCCTCTCTTCGGTTGCTTTCCTCGGCCTCACCGCTGGCGCGATGGCTGCTGACCTTCCGTCCCGCGTTGCTCCGCTCCCGGTCATCGCTCCCGTTCCGGTGTTCACCTGGACCGGCTTCTACGTCGGCGTGAACGCTGGCTACGGCTGGAGCACCAATGACAGCGGCTACTACGTCGACCCGACCACCGACCTCATCGTCCGCGGCGGTTCGGATGAGGGTGGCTTCGTCGGCGGCGCTCAGGTCGGCTACAACTACCAGATCGGCAACTTCGTTCTCGGCGTCGAGACGGACATCCAGTACGCCGACATCGGCGGCCGTGACCGCGGCGCCTTCGACGGCATCGCTTTCCGCGACAGCTCGGACGGCAACTGGTTCGGCACCGTGCGCGCTCGCGCTGGTGTGGCCTTCGACCGCGCCCTCATCTACGTGACCGGCGGTCTCGCCTACGGTGACGTTGCTCGCGGCAACAGCTTCTATGTCGACGCCGACGGCGACTTCATCTACGGCTCCAGCGACGACGTGAACACCGGCTGGACCCTCGGCGGTGGTGTGGAGTACGCCTTCACGAACAACCTGACCGCCAAGGTCGAAGGTCTGTACGTGAACCTCGACACCTCGAACGACGATTTCGGCTTCTATGCCGACCGCAACAACGCCGAGTTCGGCGTGGTTCGCGCCGGCCTGAACTTCAAGTTCGGCACCTACTAAGATCTTTCGCTTCGGCGAAAAGGAAGGCCCGGGGAAACCCGGGCCTTTTTGTTTGGCCAATCTCCTGGAGCCATGGTGCTCCCGTGAGGGGCCGATCCTTACTCGACGATGGTCACGACCTTGCGGGTCTGCGGGTCGACGAGGACCACGTTGTCGTCGTGCACGAAGTAGCGGTAGCCCTTCACGGTCGGAATATCGGCCACGATTGTGTCCGGAACGGTTTGCAGCTCAACGGATTCGGGCACGGTCCAACCCACCGAGACCTCCTCTTTCACCGTGACCGGGCTCGACGTGCTCAGCCGCTCGCGGATGATGGTGCGCTTCTCGGGAGCGATGGTGATCGAGCCGGTGGTGGACGGCGAGGTGGTCGTCGTCGTGGTCGTCACCGAGGTTTGCGCATTGGCCGGAGCGACGGCCAGCAGGCCGATGGTCGCGGCAGCAGCAACGAGTAGCGATTTCATCGTCAGACCTCCTTGATTCCTGACCCAGGCGCCGTGCCGGGTCATCGCAGTCCAACTAACTCAATATGATTATAAGCCGTTCCAGCTTGGCCTTTGCATCTGGGATCCGCTGCCGCCAACCCCTTCCAAACAAACAAAAAACCGGAGCCCTTTCGGGCTCCGGCGGAGGAAGACTGCATCACCGCAGTCGGGAGGAAGTCGGCTTCCTGCTCAGCAGGAATAGTACATCTGGAACTCGACCGGGTGCGGGGTCATCTCGAAACGGGCGACCTCGGTCATCTTCAGCTCGATGTAGCTGTCGATGAAGTCGTCGTTGAAGACGCCGCCGGCCTTCAGGAAGGCCCGGTCCTTGTCGAGGCTGGCGAGCGCTTCGCGCAGCGAGCCGCAGACGGTCGGGATCTTCTTCAGCTCGCGCGGAGGCAGATCGTAGAGATCCTTGTCCATCGCCTGGCCGGGATCGATCTTGTTCAGGATGCCGTCGAGACCGGCCATCAGCATCGCCGCGAAGGCGAGATAGGGGTTGGCGGTCGGATCGGGGAAGCGAACCTCGACGCGCTTGGCCTTCGGCGAGGTCGTCCACGGGATACGGCAGGAAGCGGAGCGGTTGCGGGCCGAGTAGGCCAGCAGAACCGGGGCCTCATAGCCGGGAACGAGGCGCTTGTAGGAGTTCGTCGACGGGTTGGTGAAGGCGTTCAGGGCCTTGGCGTGCTTGATGATGCCGCCGATGTACCACAGGCACTCCTGGGAGAGGTCGGCATACTTGTTGCCGGCGAACATGGGCTTGCCGTCCTTCCAGATCGACTGGTGGACGTGCATGCCCGAGCCGTTGTCGCCATAGACCGGCTTCGGCATGAAAGTCGCCGTCTTTCCATAGGATTGCGCGACGTTGTGGATGCAGTACTTGTAGATCTGCATCTCGTCGGCGGTCTTCACGAGGGTGTTGAACTTCGTGCCGAGCTCGTGCTGGGCGGAAGCCACCTCGTGGTGGTGCTTCTCGACCGTCACGCCCATGGCCGCCATGGCCGCCAGCATCTCGCCGCGCATGTCCTGAGCCGAATCGAGCGGCGGAACCGGGAAGTAGCCGGCCTTGGTCTGGATGCGGTGGCCGAGATTGCCGCCTTCATAGGCGGTGTCGCCGTTGGTCGGCAGCTCGGCGGCGTCCAGCTTGAAGCCCGTGTTGTACGGGTCGGCCATGAACTTCACGTCGTCGAAGATGAAGAACTCGGCCTCAGGGCCGACGAAGACGGTGTCGCCGATGCCGGTCGAGCGCAGGAAGGCCTCGGCCTTCTTGGCGATGCCGCGCGGGTCGCGCTCGTAGGGCTCGCCCGTGGCCGGCTCGAGAATGTCGCAGACGATGGAGAGGGTCGAAGCCGCGAAGAAGGGGTCGACCTGGGCCGTCGTCGGATCGGGCATGAGAACCATGTCGGATTCGTTGATCGCCTTCCAGCCGGCAATCGACGAGCCGTCGAACATCACGCCGTCGGCAAACAGGTCCTCGTCGACCATGGACACGTCGAACGTGACGTGCTGCCACTTGCCGCGCGGATCCGTGAACCGGAAATCGACATACTTGATGTCGTTGTCTTTGATCGCCTTCAGCACATCCTTGGCGGTCTGCATGGTCTTATGGTCCTCTTCTGGCCTTTAAGAATTGTCCTCGGCGTGGAGCCTTGGTCCGGTCGGGCAAGCTCAGATCGCGTCTGATCCGGTCTCGCCAGTTCTGATGCGAACGGCTTCCTCGATCGTCGAAACGAAGATCTTGCCGTCGCCGATGCGTCCCGTCTGGGCCGCCTTGCGGATCGCCTCGATGGCGCTCTCGACCATGTCGTCGCCCAGGACGATTTCGAGCTTCACCTTCGGCAGGAAGTCCACGACGTACTCGGCACCGCGGTAGAGCTCGGTGTGGCCTTTCTGGCGCCCGAAACCCTTTGCCTCGATGACGGTGATGCCCTGGAGACCGACCTCCTGAAGAGCTTCTTTGACTTCATCGAGCTTGAAAGGCTTGATGATGGCTTCAATTTTCTTCATCCGGATGAACCGCTTCATTTCGAGGTTTGCCGCTTTTAGCACCACCAGGAGGCGCCTTCCATGCCCTCATCGTTCCAAAGTGGGCAGTTCTGCCGCTCGGGAAGGCATGGCGTGATTAAAGTTTGTGCAGTTGCATCTTTCCCGATCTTCGCCCCTCCAACCTTGGCTGAATCCGCATCATGCCTGCCCCTGAGCTCGTTCTGACTCCTCACGAAATGCGGCGGGCCGATGCTGCGACCATCGCCGCCGGCACGTCCGGACTCGAGCTGATGAGGCGGGCAGGTCTCGCCGTCGCGAACGGGGCTGAACAGATGGTGGCAGAGGGCGGCCGGATCATCGTCGCGGCCGGTCCCGGCCAGAACGGCGGCGACGGGTTCATCGCGGCGGCGGCTCTGGCCGAGCGTGGATATCGGGTGTCCCTGATCCTGCTCGGCGAAATGCACGTGCTCAAAGGGGATGCGGCGGAAGCGGCGCGGGAATGGAAGGGCGAGGTTCTGCCCGCCGACGGCGCCTCCCTCGGCGATGCCGATCTCATCATCGATGCTCTGTTCGGCACCGGCCTCACCCGGGATCTCGAAGGGCAGGCCCGCAAACTCGTCGAACGGATCGACATGGCCGGGAGGCCTGTCCTGGCCGTCGATCTTCCATCCGGTCTGGACGGCGGGACGGGGGAGGTCCGTGGGGCTGTGGTCAAGGCGACGCGGACGGTGACGTTCGCCGCGCGCAAGCCGTGCCATCTGCTGATGCCCGGACGGCTCTACAGCGGTGCCGTCGAGGTGGCGGATATCGGCATTCCAAGGGAAACCCTCGCTACATGCGGAGGGCGCCTGTTCGCCAACGGTCCGGCCCTCTGGAGCAGTCTTCTGCCGAGGCCGGGGCTCGCCTCGCACAAGTACGACCGGGGCCATACCCTCGTCGCCTCGGGAGGGGCGACCCGAACGGGGGCCGCCCGCCTTGCCGCCAAGGCAGCCTTGCGGATCGGCTCCGGCCTCGTCACGGTCGCGTCCCCTCCGGAGGCGCTGGGGGTGAATGCGGCGCATCTCACGGCCGTCATGCTGCGAGGCTGCGACGGCCCGGAAGGGCTGCACGGTATTCTGAAGGACCAGCGGTTCAACGCACTGGTTCTAGGGCCCGCTCTCGGGGTGCATGCTGGGACCCGGGCCATGGTGGCCGTTGCCGTTCAGGCGCAGCGCAGTCTCGTTCTCGATGCGGATGCCCTCACGTCCTTCGAGGGAATGGCCTCCGAACTGCACCAGGCCTTTCGCTACACGCCGACCGTGCTGACGCCGCACGAGGGCGAGTTCAAGCGCCTCTTCAAGGACCATCCGGACCTGCTTGATCCGCCGTCCAAAATCGAGCGGGCGCGGAGAGCTGCGGTCTATGCCGGAGCGGTCGTGCTCCTGAAGGGGCCCGATACCGTCATCGCCGCACCGGACGGCCGGGCGGCGATCAACGAGAACGGCACGCCTTACCTGGGAACGGCGGGATCCGGCGATACCCTGTGCGGCATCATCGCCGGGCTCATGGCCCAGGGCCTGCCCGCCTTCGAGGCGGCCTGCGCCGGAACATGGATTCACGCCGAGGCGGGCGCCGGCTTCGGGCCGGGCCTCATCGCCGAGGATCTGGCCGATCTCCTGCCGGGCGTCCTGCGCCGGCTGCTCACGTAACTTCGATCCAGGTCCAGAGGCCCTGGTCGAACCGCTCCATGACGGTGGAGGCCAGCAGCCACTTTCCGGGGTTGTCGGCCACGAAGGCGATGCGGATGGTGCGGTTCTCCGGCACCTGCACAGTATCGAGGAAATAAGGCTCCCAGCCGTCGTCGAGGGGGTGAAGCAGCCGGAAGACATGGCCGTGGAGATGCATCGGCTGCACGAAACGGGTCTGGTTGGTGAGGGCCAGCACGACGGGGGTGCCGCGCTTCACCCGGAGCAGCGGGGGCGCAGAGGCATCTCCCGTCGCGCCGTTGAGGGTCCAGGCCGTTCCGGCTTGGCTTGGCGAGGCCGCAATGGCGATGTCCTTGCGGGCGGCGTCCTGAAGCCGGATCTGCTGCGGAAGCTTTGGGTTGGGCGCCAGGGGAGCGACGGCCGGAAGGGCCGGTCGCTTCTTGTCCGTGACCCCGATCTCCACCAGCGGAAACCCGTTGCCGATGAGAGCCATGACGGTGCCGCCTGCCCCCGGCTCGGCGGGCAGATCGACCAGGACGTCGTAGCGGGTGCCGGGAGGAAAGGGCAGGGACGCCTTGAGGGGTTCGAACGTATCGGTCGGCTGGCCATCCACCGCGATGACGGTGGTCCTGATGCCGTCGAAGCGCAGGCGCATGGTACGCGCGTTGCAGACATTGGCGAGGCGAAGCCGCACCCGCCCGCCCTGCGGCCCTTCGACCCGGTGGGGTGTCGCCCTGCCGTTGATCGAGAGGAAGTTTCCGAGGCGGCCCGCCGGATTCTGCTCTCCGTCGAAGGCGGCGAGAGTGCCGTCCTCGTTCAGGTTCCAATCGTCCACGAGGATGGCGAAGTCGCCATCGACCTCCGGCGGGGTCTCCTCCTCGACGACGAGAATGCCGGAAAGGCCGCGCTCCAGGGGCTCGGCGCTTCCGCCGAGAATGCACGGGCGGATGAGGAAGGTGCCCGCGTCGGGAGGGGTGAACCGGTACTCGAAGCGGCCTCCGGGCGGCACCGGTTCCTGGGTCAGGCCGCCGACGCCGTCCATGGCATTCGGGCCGCGAACCCCCTGAAAATGAAGGGATAACGGTTTCGGCGTCTCGTTCCGAAGGGCAAGACGCCACTCCGCTCCGTGCTTGAGACGGAAAACAGGGCTCAGCACCCCGTCGAAGGACCAGGTCTCAGCCTGCGCGGATGCGTCGGGGCGCAGCTTCTGGGTTTGGGGCCTTGCTGTCAGGTTCAGACTGTCCTCGGCCCGGGCGCCGGGTGTGGCCATCTGCCCGGCGGAGGGCTGGGCCGCCGCTCCTTGCGTCAGGCTGACGAGGGACGTGGCGAGACCGGCGACGGCGGCGCGGCGAGTGATCATCGGAAACTCGATCCAGAGAGGAGGGCGGGAGCCGGATTACAGGGGTCAACGCCAATGGCCAAGGTCGGTTGCTTTCCCACGGAGAACACGAACTTTTTTGATGCACGGGCCGCTGACCGTGTTATAGAGCCGCGTCCGGACGAGGGGCGCGTGCACCGCGCCGCCTCCCGCGCGGGCGTGGCGGAATTGGTAGACGCACTGGATTTAGGTTCCAGCGGCGAAAGTCGTGGGGGTTCGAGTCCCTCCGCCCGCACCAATCCGCTGAGATTGGTATCCGGATGGCTCCTTCGGCCTGGTTGACGGCTTAGTGTCGCATCGGCCGGAGCCTGGGACATAGATTCTTTCGAGGAATGAAGGCGAATAATACCATGCAGGTGACGGAAACACTGTCCCAAGGCTTGAAGCGAGAATTCAAGGTCGTGCTGCCCGCAACCGAGCTGGAGCAGCGCCTGAACAGCGAGCTGGCGACCCTCAAGGATCGCGTTCGCATCAATGGTTTCCGCCCGGGCAAGGTGCCCGTGGGACACCTGCGCCGGGTCTATGGCCGTTCCGTGATGGGCGACGTCGTCCAGAACGCCGTCAACGAGGCGAATCGCAAGATCGTCGAGGACAACAGCCTCAAGCTGGCCTTCGAGCCGCAGATCAAGTTCCCGGAGAGCCAGGACGAGATCGAGAAGGCGATGGACGCCAAGGGCGATCTGGCCTTCACGGTCGCTCTCGAGGTCCTGCCGACCTTCGAGCTGGCCGACATCTCCGACGTCGAGGTCAAGAAGCCGGTGGTCGAGGTCACGGACGCCGAGATCAACGAGTCGCTCGAGCGCATGGCCAAGCAGAACCGCTCCTTCGAGCCGAAGCAGGGTAAGGCCGACAACGGCGACCGCGTCGTGGTCGATTTCGTGGGCCGCATCGACGGCACCGAATTCGAGGGTGGCAAGGGCGAGGACATCCGGGTCGAGCTCGGCTCCAACACCTTCATCCCCGGCTTCGAGGACCAGCTGGTCGGCCTCCAGGCCGGCGACACCAAGCTCGTGAAGGTCACCTTCCCGGCGAACTACCTTGCGCCCCATCTGGCCGGCAAGGACGCCGAGTTTGACGTGACCGTGAAGGAGGTCGAGGCTCCCGGCGAGCTGAAGATCGACGACGAGCTGGCCAAGGGCTTCGGTATGGAGTCCCTGGACAAGCTCAAGGACGCGATCCGCGACGCCATCAAGCGCGATTTCGACGCCCAGTCCCGCCGCAAGGTGAAGAAGGAGCTCCTGGACGCGCTCGACGCCAAGTACAGCTTCGAGCTGCCCCCGAGCCTCGTGGAGCAGGAATTCGCCGCGGTCTGGTCCCAGGTCGAGGCGGACATGAAGTCCAACAACCGCACCTTCGCCGACGAGGACACGACGGAGGAGGAGGCCCGGGCCGAGTACCGCAAGATCGCCGAGCGTCGCGTGCGCCTCGGGTTGGTCCTTGCACAGATCGGCGAGAAGTCCGATATCAAGATCTCCGACGATGAGGTCACCCAGGCTCTCATCGAGCGGGTCCGCCAGTATCCCGGCCAGGAGAAGCAGGTTTGGGAGTTCTACCAGAAGAACCCGCAAGCTCTGGCTGAAATCCGGGCGCCTCTCTTCGAGGAGAAGGTCGTCGACCAGATCCTGTCCCAGGTGAAGGTGGTCGACGAGCCCGTCACCAAGGAGGCGCTTTTCGGCGACGACGACGGCGAGGAAGCTGCTTCCGAGTCGGAGACGTCCTCGAAGGGCGGAAAGAAGGCTGGCAAGAGCGAGTAACGCCCTTTCAAGCGTCTCGCCGCTAGCATCATCATTACGGCCGCGCGTCCGCGCGGCCGGACTTTTGGAGCAGTGAGACGATGAGAGATCCGGTCGCCCTCTTTAACAATACGCTCGTCCCGATGGTGGTCGAGCAGTCGAATCGCGGCGAGCGCGCGTTCGACATCTATTCGCGCCTCCTGCGCGAACGGATTATCTTCCTCACCGGGCCGGTCGAAGACTATTCGGCCTCGCTGATCGTGGCGCAGCTCCTGTTCCTCGAGGCGGAGAACCCGAAGAAGGAAATTTCCTTCTATATCAACTCGCCCGGCGGCGTCGTGACCTCGGGCCTGTCGATCTACGACACGATGCAGTTCATCCGCTGCCCGGTTTCGACCCTCTGCGTCGGCCAGGCGGCATCGATGGGTTCGCTGCTTCTGGCTGCCGGCGAGGCGGGCCAGCGCTTTGCCCTTTCGAATGCCCGAATCATGGTTCACCAGCCGTCCGGCGGATACCAGGGGCAGGTGACCGACATCATGATCCACGCGCGCGAGAGCGAAGCCCTCAAGCGCCGCCTCAACGAGATCTACGTGCGGCATACGGGTCAGGATATCGATACCGTCGAGCAGGCCCTGGAGCGCGACAAGTTCATGACCGCGGATGCGGCCAAGGAATTCGGTCTCATCGACCAGGTCCTCATGAAGCGTCCCGAGGCGGCCGCTCCTGCCACCCCGACGGCCTAATCCCTAAAACCTGGGGACAAATTCCTCCCGGATGCGTCTTTTTGGCGTGCGGCCGCGTTTCTATTGATCGCACGCCCTTCGCGTGTTTGCATGCGGATTCGGGAGGCGAGATAATTTTGGTGGCTCAAATTCTTGGCGCTGGAACCTTTCATTAGCTCCGGCGCTCATAAACTAAAGGGGTGCAGGGTCGGCAGAGGCCGACCCGGTACCGATTGGAGATGTGATTATGACCAAGGCTGGCGGCAACGACTCCAAGAGCACGCTGTACTGCTCCTTCTGCGGCAAGAGCCAGCATGAGGTTCGCAAGCTGATCGCTGGCCCGACGGTTTTCATCTGCGATGAATGCGTCGAGCTGTGCATGGACATCATCCGCGAGGAGTCGAAATCGTCGCTCGTGAAGTCGCGCGACGGGGTTCCCACTCCCAAGGAGATCAGTCGCGTTCTTGACGATTACGTGATTGGGCAGGAGCACGCGAAGAAGGTGCTCTCGGTGGCGGTTCACAACCACTACAAGCGCCTCGCCCATGCGACGAAGCACAATGACGTGGAGTTGGCGAAGTCCAACATCCTGCTGATCGGGCCCACGGGCTCGGGCAAGACCCTCCTGGCTCAGACCCTGGCCCGGATCCTGGACGTCCCGTTCACCATGGCGGACGCCACGACCCTGACCGAAGCGGGCTATGTCGGCGAGGACGTCGAAAACATCATTCTGAAGCTGCTCCAGGCCTCCGACTACAATGTCGAGCGGGCTCAGCGCGGCATCGTCTATATCGACGAGATCGACAAGATCTCCCGCAAGTCCGACAACCCGTCCATCACCCGGGACGTGTCGGGCGAGGGCGTGCAGCAGGCTCTCCTGAAGATCATGGAAGGCACGGTCGCGTCCGTTCCTCCCCAGGGCGGCCGGAAGCATCCCCAGCAGGAGTTCCTGCAGGTCGACACCACGAACATCCTGTTCATCTGCGGCGGCGCCTTCGCCGGCCTGGAGCGGATCATTGCCGGCCGCGGCAAGGGTACGTCCATCGGCTTCGGGGCGTCCGTCAGCGCGCCTGACGACCGCCGCACGGGCGAGATCTTCCGTGAGGTGGAGCCTGAGGATCTCCTGAAGTTCGGCCTGATCCCCGAATTCGTCGGCCGCCTGCCGGTGCTCGCCACCCTCGAGGACCTGGACGAGGACGCCCTGAAGAAGATCCTTCAGGAGCCGAAGAACGCCCTGGTGAAGCAGTACCAGCGTCTCTTCGAGATGGAGAACGTGAACCTCACCTTCCAGGACGAGGCGCTGTCCATGATCGCCCGCAAGGCGATCGAACGGAAAACCGGCGCCCGCGGCCTCCGCTCCATCATGGAGGGCATCCTCCTGGAGACCATGTACGACCTTCCCGGCCTGGATTCGGTCGAGCAGGTGGTCATCGGCCCGGAGGTCGTGGAAGGCAAGGCCAAGCCGCTCTTCATCCATGGCGACCGCGGGGAGCAGACCGCGAGCGCCAGCGCCTGAGGACCTTTGCAAGGATCCAAATGAAACCGTGCATGGCGGGCATATTCTTGAAACATTGTGCCCGCCACGCCACATAATCTCTGACGTGAACGTCGTCAGCTCAGCATGCGAGGGATGACGCCACGTACCGGACGCAGCAGATAAAAAAAGCTTGAGCGTTTCGGTTTTTCGTCCGCGGGCCTGCTCATCGGAGGGGCTCTCCGGGCGCAGTTAAAAGGATGTCGTCTCATGACACAATCGAAGCCACGTCAGCCTGTCGTTCCAGGCTCGACCGGAACCTATGCGGTTCTGCCTCTGCGCGACATTGTCGTCTTTCCGCACATGATCGTGCCGCTCTTCGTCGGCCGCGAGAAGTCGATCCGCGCGCTTGAGGAGGTGGTCAAGGGGGACCGTCACATCCTCCTGGCAACCCAGATCGATGCGACGGATGACGATCCTGCCACGGATGCGATCTACAAGGTCGGCACCCTGGCCAGCGTGCTCCAGCTCCTGAAGCTGCCCGACGGCACCGTCAAGGTGCTGGTCGAGGGGGCAAGCCGCGCCAAGGTCAAGGCCTATACGCAGACCGACGAGTACTACGAGGCCGAAGCCGAGGTCCTGCCCGACGCGCTCGGGGACCAGATCGAGGCCGAAGCTCTCGCCCGCTCCGTCGTGTCGGAATTCGAAAACTATGTGAAGCTGAACAAGAAGGTTTCCCCGGAGGTCGTCTCCGCGGTGACCCAGATCGACGAGCCGGCCAAGCTCGCCGACACCATCGCTTCGCATCTCGCGATCAAGATTGCCGACAAGCAGGCGATCCTGGAGATCCCCACCGTCGCCCAGCGCCTGGAGAAGGTGCTCGGCCTGATGGAGAGCGAAATCTCCGTCCTGCAGGTCGAGAAGCGGATCCGCACCCGCGTCAAGCGTCAGATGGAGAAGACGCAGCGCGAGTACTACCTCAACGAGCAGATGAAGGCGATCCAGAAGGAGCTCGGCGACGACGAGGGTCGCGACGAGCTGGCCGAGCTCGAGGAGAAGATCGAGAAGACCAAGTTCACGAAGGAAGCCCGCGAGAAGGCTCTGGGCGAGCTCAAGAAGCTCCGTCAGATGTCCCCGATGTCCGCGGAAGCGACCGTCGTGCGCAACTATCTCGATTGGCTGCTCGGGATTCCGTGGGGCCGCCGCTCGAAGATGAAGAAGGACCTCAAGGTCGCCCAGGACATTCTCGATGCCGATCACTACGGCCTCGACAAGGTCAAGGAGCGCATCGTCGAGTACCTTGCCGTGCAGCAGCGGGCCAACAAGCTCACCGGCCCGATCCTCTGCCTCGTCGGCCCTCCGGGCGTCGGTAAGACCTCCCTGGGCAAGTCGATCGCCAAGGCGACCGGCCGCGAGTTCGTGCGCATGTCGCTCGGCGGCGTGAGGGACGAATCGGAGATCCGCGGACACCGCCGGACCTATATCGGCTCGATGCCCGGCAAGATCATCCAGTCGATGCGCAAGGCCAAGACGTCCAACCCGCTCATCCTGCTCGACGAGATCGACAAGATGGGCATGGACTTCCGCGGCGACCCGTCGGCGGCTCTGCTCGAGGTTCTCGATCCGGAGCAGAACAGCACGTTCAACGACCATTACCTGGAGGTCGATTACGACCTGTCCAACGTGATGTTCGTGACGACGGCCAACACGCTGAACATCCCGGCGCCCCTGCTCGACCGTATGGAAGTGATCCGCATCGCGGGTTACACGGAAGAGGAGAAGGCCGAGATCGCCCGTACGCACCTGATCCCGTCCGCCATGAAGAAGCATGGCCTCGAGGTGAAGGAGTGGGAGATCGGGGATGAGGCCCTGCTCATGCTGATCCGGCGCTACACCCGCGAGGCGGGCGTGCGTAACCTGGAGCGTGAGATCGCCAACCTCGTCCGCAAGGCCGTGAAGGAGATCCTCATCTCCAAGGTCAAGAAGGTCGAGGTCACGACCGCCAACCTGCCCGACTTCCTGGGCCCGCCGCGCTACCGCTACGGCGAGGTCGAGGCGGAGGACATGGTCGGCGCGGTCACGGGCCTAGCCTGGACCGAGGTCGGCGGCGAGCTGCTTACCATCGAAGGCATCATGATGCCGGGCAAGGGCAAGATGACCGTCACGGGCAACCTCCGCGACGTCATGAAGGAATCGATCTCGGCTGCGGCGTCCTACGTCCGCTCCCGTGCCGTCGATTTCGGCGTCGAGCCGCCCCTGTTCGATCGGCGGGACATTCACGTGCACGTACCGGAAGGTGCGACGCCCAAGGATGGTCCGTCTGCCGGCATCGCCATGGGGACCGCCATCGTCTCCGTCATCACGGGTATCCCGGTTCGCCGCGATATCGCCATGACGGGCGAGGTGACCCTGCGGGGCAGGGTGCTTCCCATCGGCGGCTTGAAGGAGAAGCTCCTGGCGGCGCTTCGCGGCGGCATCAAGAAGGTCTTGATCCCCGAGGAGAACGCGAAGGATCTGGCCGACATTCCGGCGAGCGTGAAGAATGGGCTCGAGATCGTCCCCGTTTCCATGATGGACCAGGTGCTGCAGCACGCCCTCGTGCGCATGCCCGAGCCCATCGAGTGGGACGAGGCGTCGGTGCTCAAGACTCCCAAGACTCCCGGCGTAGAGGATGATTCGGTCGGCGTCGTCGCCCACTGAATCTGACGTTACGTCATCTTATCCAAAGCCCCCGGATGCCGAATCCGGGGGCTCTTTTTTTGTTCTGGATTGTCGAAAACCCCCATATTTCAGCCAGTTCGGGGCTTGCGTACGGACCAGCTTTGAGCCAGAGGGGAGGTCCCTGAAACGGTGGCACACTTGTCTTGATGCCGCCGTGATCATTGGAGGACAAGAAGATGAACAAAGGCGAGCTCGTTGCGGCCGTCGCCGATAAGGTGGGGCTGACCCGGGGCCAGGCTGGTGAGGCGATCGACGCCGCCATCGAGGCCATCACCGGAGCTCTCAAGAAGGGCGACGAGGTGAAGATCGTCGGCTTCGGCACGTTCGTGGTCACGAACCGCGCCGCCGGCGAGGCGCGCAACCCGCGCACCGGCGAGAAGGTGAAGGTTCCCGCCTCGAAGACCCCGAAGTTCCGCGCCGGCGCCGGTCTGAAGGACGCCGTGAACGCGTAACAGCCGCTTTTTCAGCGACGATCGCATAAAGAAGGCCGGCAGCGCTTGCGTTGTCGGCTTTCTCTTTTTATGTGAAGCGCACCGGGCGGTTAGCTCAGCTGGTAGAGCATCTCGTTTACACCGAGAGGGTCGGCGGTTCGATCCCGTCACCGCCCACCATTCAAGCTTTCCGAGACTGATTTTCGGATCGGGTGCACGGAACGCTTGACAGGGGTCGGAGGCCCTCGTAAACCCGCCTCCACACCGCTTCGGCGGTCCGATGCGCGGGCGTAGCTCAGTCGGTTAGAGTGCCGGCCTGTCACGCCGGAGGTCGCGGGTTCGAGCCCCGTCGCCCGCGCCACTTCTGCTCCGAAGAGCAGTGATCCTCCCCACCAAAAGCTGGATGCCGCCCGTTCGCGCTGCCGTCGCTTGGGGGCTTTCTCGCATCCCAGGGCGATCCCTCCGAGTTATGCGCTGCCGGCGGGGGTGGCGAGGCTCAGGAGCATGTCGCGCCGCCTGCTCGCAACCGGTCCGTTCTTCCTTGCGGCGGGTTATGGCTGCCGAGGCTAGCTTGGCCGGGATCGTGGAGGTGAACGGGCGTCTATTATGGCCAAAAATAGGCGAAAACGGTGCCATGGGGCGTCGGGAGCGGGTCTGAGGCCAGGGCGGCCCCTCGCGCCGAACAGGCTATATCGCAGTTTAGAAGTCTTCTTTCCCGATGCCGCAAACACTTGTCAGGGAAGGGGATCTCGGTTAAGCCTCGCCCCGCAATCTGCATTGTCGCAGGGCCTTTTAAGGGGCCTCGCTGCGGCTTAAATGCATGACTGTTGCCGGCTTTTGCCGTGCTCCGTTTCTTTAGGTGTCGCATGACGAATCTCCTCGCCGACTACCTGCCTCTCGTGATCTTCATCGGCGTGTCGCTCGTGATCGGGCTGGCGCTGCTCGTGGCGCCGTTCATCGTCGCCTACAGCCGCCCTGACACGGAAAAGTTGTCGGCTTACGAGTGCGGGTTCAATGCCTTCGACGATGCCCGCATGAAATTCGACGTGCGGTTCTATCTCGTCGCCATCCTTTTCATCATTTTCGATCTCGAAGTGGCGTTCCTGTTCCCCTGGGCCATTACCTTCGGTTACCTCGGCTGGTTCGGATTCGTGTCCATGATGATCTTCCTGGGCGTCCTGACGGTCGGATTCGTGTATGAGTGGAAGAAGGGGGCCCTCGAATGGGATTGATCTCCGATAACCGGTCTACCCTGGTCGCTCCTGCTCCCCGCGGGATCATCGACCCCAATAGCGGCCAGCCCGTAGGCTCCACGGATCCGTATTTCGTCGGGATCAAGGACGAGCTTGCGGACAAGGGCTTTCTCGTCACCTCGACCGAGGACCTCATCACCTGGGCCCGCACCGGCTCGCTGATGTGGATGACGTTCGGTCTCGCCTGCTGCGCGGTCGAGATGATGCAGATGTCCATGCCGCGCTACGATGCCGAGCGCTTCGGTTTCGCGCCCCGCGCGTCGCCGCGCCAGTCGGACGTGATGATCGTGGCCGGTACGCTGACCAACAAGATGGCGCCTGCCTTCCGCAAGGTCTACGACCAGATGCCGGAGCCGCGCTACGTCATCTCCATGGGCTCCTGCGCCAACGGCGGCGGCTATTATCACTTTTCCTACGCGGTGGTGCGCGGCTGCGACCGCATCGTGCCCGTCGACATCTACGTGCCGGGCTGCCCGCCCACGGCGGAGGCACTGCTGTACGGCGTGCTGCTTCTGCAGAAGAAGATCCGCCGCACGGGCACCATCGAGCGCTGAGCAAAGGTCATCGTATGAGTTCTGAGCTCCAAGCCCTGAGCGATCACATCGCCTCGTCCCTCGGCGAGGCGGTGACGGCGCGCGCCATCACGTTCGACGAGCTGACGATCGTCGTGCGAGGCGAGGACATCGTGCGGGTGGCCACCTTCCTGCGCGACGACCCGCAGTGCCGGTTCGTGTGTTTCATCGACATCTGCGGCGCGGACTACCCCGGCCGCGAGAGGCGTTTCGACGTCGTGTACCATTTCCTGGCGCCGCATCATAACCGGCGCATCCGGGTCAAGGTGGAGACGGACGAGGTGACCCCCGTCCCCTCGCTCATCGGCGTCTTCCCGGCCGCGAACTGGTTCGAGCGCGAGGCCTACGATCTCTACGGCATCCTGTTCTCGGGTCATCCCGACCTCCGCCGCATCCTGACGGATTACGGTTTCGAGGGCTTCCCGCTGCGCAAGGACTTCCCGCTCACGGGCTACGTCGAGGTCCGCTACGACGAGGCGCAGGGCCGGGTGGTCTACGAGCCGGTGAAGCTCAGTCAGGAATTCCGCAACTTCGACTTCCTCTCGCCCTGGGAAGGCACGGACTACGTGCTGCCCGGCGACGAGAAGGCCAAGGCCTGAGGGGCGGAGAGGATCTTCCATGGGCGAGCATAATATCCGCAACTTCACGATCAATTTCGGCCCGCAGCATCCGGCGGCGCACGGCGTTCTGCGCCTCGTGCTGGAGCTGGACGGCGAGGTGGTCGAGCGCGTCGATCCGCATATCGGCCTGCTCCATCGCGGCACCGAGAAGCTGATCGAGTACAAGACCTACGTTCAGGCGAACCCCTATTTCGACCGGCTCGACTACGTCGCGCCGATGTCGCAGGAGCACGCCTACTGCCTAGCGATCGAGAAGCTGCTCGGCATCCAGGTGCCGCGGCGCGCCCAGCTGATCCGCGTGCTGTTCCTCGAGATCAGCCGTCTGCTGTCGCACCTTCTCAACGTCACCACGCAGGCCATGGACGTGGGAGCCCTCACGCCGCCTCTGTGGGGGTTCGAGGAGCGCGAGAAGCTCATGATCTTCTATGAGCGCGTCTCGGGCTCGCGGATGCACGCGAACTATTTCCGCCCCGGCGGCGTGAGCATGGACATTCAGCCCGAGCTGATCGACGACATCGAGGCGTTCTGCGACCCGTTCCTGAACGTGCTCGACGATCTCGACACGCTCGTGATGAACAGCCGCATCTTCAAGCAGCGCAACGTCGATATCGGCACCATCACGCTCGACGATTGCTGGGCCTGGGGCTTCTCCGGTCCGCTCGTGCGCAGCTGCGGCGTTCCGTGGGACCTGCGCAAGTCGCAGCCCTACGAGTGCTACGAGGAACTGGAATTCGACATCCCCGTCGGCAAGAACGGCGACAACTACGACCGTCAGGTCATCCGCATGGAGGAAATGCGCCAGAGCGTGCGTATCATGCGCCAGTGCATCGCCAAGCTGCGTGCGCCGGACGGGCAGGGGCCCGTCGCCACCCTCGACGGAAAGGTCGCGCCGCCGTCCCGCAAGGACATGAAGCGCTCCATGGAGGCGCTGATCCATCACTTCAAGCTCTACACGGAAGGCTTCCACGTCCCCGCGGGCGAGGTCTATGCCGCCGTCGAGGCTCCGAAGGGCGAGTTCGGCGTGTACCTGGTGTCCGACGGCACCAACAAGGCGTATCGCTGCCGGATCCGTGCCCCGGGATTCGCCCACCTTCAGGGCATGGACTTCATGTGCCGCGGCCACATGCTGGCCGACGTCGCAGGCGTCCTGGGTTCGCTCGACATCGTGTTCGGCGAAGTGGACCGGTAAAAGTTCAGCGCCAGCCCGACGACCGGTCTGGCATCCGCGCCCGAAAGGCGAGGCAGAGAAGTTCAAGTCGTGGATGGCCGGGCCTGTGCCCGGCCATGCCGATGAGGAGAAGAGTGAATGGCCGTTCGTAAGCTCGCGCCTGAAGAGTTGCAGCCCAAGAGCTTCGCGTTCTCGCCCGAGAACGAAGCTTTTGCGGATCAGCAGATCGCCAAGTACCCACCGGGCCGCCAGGCTTCGGCGGTGATCGCACTCCTGTGGCGCGCCCAGGAGCAGGCGGGCGGCTGGCTGCCCCGGAAAGCCATCGAGGCCGTCGCGGCCAAGCTCGACATGGCGCCGATCCGCGTCATGGAAGTGGCGACCTTCTACACGATGTTCAACCTGGAGCCGGTTGGAAAGTATTTCATCCAGTTCTGCGGCACGACCCCCTGCGCCCTGCGCGGCGCGGGCGAGATCAAGAAGGTGCTCCAGGCCCGCGTCGGCGATTCCGGCCACGTGTCGGCGGACGGGAACTTCTCCTGGCTCGAAGTCGAGTGCCTGGGCGCGTGCTGCAATGCGCCGATGGTGCAGATCAACGACGACTACTACGAGGATCTGACCCCTCAGAACTTCGAGAAGCTCCTCAACGACCTCGCCGCCGGACGCCCGGTGAAGACGGGCTCCCAGATCGGACGCCGCACCTCGGAGCCGTACGAGGCCGTCAACACCCTTCAGGATCCGTCGCTCTATGACGGTTCCGTCGTCGGGGCCTGGCGCAAGCGTTTCGAGGAGACCGCGCAGGAAGGCCCGACGGAAGCCCCGGGGCTCGAGCAGCGCGCTGCCGAGAATCCGCGCGCCGGAAAGCCGGACTCGGGCCGGGCCATCGGCCGGGTGATCGAAACGCCTGCCAATCGCGTCGCCGAGGGCAAGCCTCCGATCGACGAGAAGGACCGGGCGGATGCGGCCTCCAAGGACCGGGCCACGGCCGTCGAGCCGCGGAAGGACGAGGCCGACAAGCCGGCTCCCCAGAGCAGCAAGTCCTACGTGGCGATGCCGTCGAAGCCGGAAGAGGGTGCCCCCGTGGCCGAAAGCCCGACCACGCCGATCGCCGGAACGCCGCCTTCACACGCCGAGACCCGTCGCGACGGCAGCGAGAGCAAGCCGGACGTGGTCGTCGACAAAGACAACAAGACGTCCTGATGGAGTGATCGGGAATGCTTCAGGACAGAGATCGCATCTTCACCAACCTTTACGGTTTCCACTCGCCCGACCTCGAGGCCGCGAAGATGCGCGGCGCGTGGGACGGCACGAAGTTCCTGCTCGAAAAGGGGCGGGACTGGATCATCGACGAGATGAAGGCGTCGGGACTGCGCGGCCGCGGCGGCGCGGGCTTCCCCACGGGCCTGAAATGGTCCTTCATGCCGAAGAAGTCGGACGGACGCCCGCATTACCTCGTGGTGAACGCGGACGAATCGGAGCCGGGCACCTGTAAGGACCGGGAGATCATGCGGAACGATCCGCATCTCCTCGTCGAGGGCTGCCTCCTCGCCTCCTTCGCCATGGGCGCCCATGCCGCCTACATCTACATCCGCGGCGAGTACATCGCCGAGCGGCATGCGCTCCAGCGGGCGGTGGACGAGGCTTATGCCGCCAGGCTCATCGGCAAGGACAATATCCACGGCTATCCCTTCGACCTTTACGTCCACCACGGCGCAGGCGCTTACATCTGCGGCGAGGAGACGGCGCTCATCGAGAGCATGGAAGGCAAGAAGGGCATGCCGCGCCTGAAGCCGCCGTTCCCGGCCAATATGGGCCTCTACGGCTGCCCCACCACGGTCAACAACGTGGAGTCGATCGCCGTCGCCGGCACCATTCTGCGCCGCGGCGCCGCCTGGTTCTCCGGCATCGGCCGGCCGAACAACGTCGGCACCAAGCTCTTCTGCGTGTCGGGCCATGTGAACAAGCCCTGCAACGTGGAAGAGGAGATGGGCCTCACCTTCCGTGAGCTGGTCGACCGCCATTGCGGCGGCATCCGCGGCGGCTGGGACAACCTGCTGGCGGTCATCCCCGGCGGCTCCTCGGTTCCGCTGGTTCCGGCCGAGCAGATCGTGGACGCGCATATGGACTTCGACACCCTGCGCGGCCTGCGCTCGGGTCTCGGCACCGCGGCCGTGATCGTGATGGACAAGTCCACGGACATCGTCCGCGCCATCGCCCGCATCTCGTACTTCTACAAGCACGAGAGCTGCGGCCAGTGCACGCCGTGCCGCGAGGGCACGGGCTGGATGTGGCGCGTGCTTACCCGCATGGCCGAAGGCCGCGCCCAGAAGCGCGAAATCGACATGCTTCTCGAGGTGTCGACCCAGATCGAAGGCCACACCATCTGCGCCCTCGGAGATGCGGCGGCCTGGCCGGTCCAGGGCCTGATCCGGCACTTCCGGCACGAGATCGAGAAGCGCATCGACGACTACGCGGCGAACCCGCATTCAGAATCCGTCATGATCGCGGCGGAGTGAGAGAAAGATGGCGAAAATCATCGTTGATGGCGTCGAGGTAGACGTTCCTGCGGAATACACGCTGCTCCAAGCCGCCGAGGCGGCCGGGGCGGAGATCCCGCGTTTCTGCTTCCACGAGCGGCTCTCGATCGCCGGCAACTGCCGCATGTGCCTCGTCGAGGTGAAGGGTGCGCCGAAGCCGGTCGCGTCCTGCGCCTGGGGCGTGCGCGACTGCCGTCCGGGTCCCAACGGCGAGCCGCCGGAGGTCCTGACCAAGTCGCCGACGGTCAAGAAGGCGCGCGAAGGGGTGATGGAGTTCCTGCTCATCAACCACCCGCTCGACTGCCCGATCTGCGACCAGGGCGGCCAGTGCGACCTGCAGGACCAGGCCATGGCCTATGGCGTCGACACCAGCCGCTTCCACGAGAACAAGCGCGCGGTGACCGACAAGTATCTCGGCCCGCTCGTGCGCACCTCCATGAACCGGTGCATTCACTGCACCCGCTGCGTCCGCTTCACCACCGAGGTGGCGGGCGTGGAGGACCTCGGCGCCCTCTGGCGCGGCGAGGACATGGAGATCACCAGCTATCTCGAGAAGGCGCTGGGCTCGGAGCTTCAGGCCAACGTGGCCGATCTCTGCCCGGTGGGCGCGCTCACCCACAAGCCGGAATCCTACCATTACCGCCCCTGGGAGCTGACGAAGACCGATTCCGTCGACGTCATGGATGCGGTGGGCTCCTCCATCCGCGTCGATTCCCGTGGCCGCGAGGTCATGCGCATCCTTCCGCGCATCAACGAGGCGGTGAACGAGGAGTGGATCTCCGACAAGACCCGCCAGATCGTGGACGGCCTACGTCTCCAGCGCCTGGACCGCCCCTTCGTGCGCGAGAACGGCCGCCTGCGTCCCGCCTCCTGGCAGGAGGCGTTCGGCGTCATCGGCAACCGTCTGCTGAACACCGACGCCAAGCGCATCGGCGCCATCGCGGGAGATCTCGCGGCGGTCGAGGAGCTTTATGCTCTCAAGCTCCTCATGCAGAGCCTCGGCGTGACGAACACGGATGCGCGCCAGGACGGCACGGTCCTGTCCCCGGCCTATGGCCGCGGCTCCTATCTCTTCAACTCCACCATCGCGGGCATCGAGGATGCGGACGCGATCCTGATCGTGGGGGCGAACCCGCGCATCGAGGCGTCGCTCGTCAACGTGCGCATCCGCAAGCGCTGGCGCGTGGCTCCGCTGCCCATCGCCATGATCGGCGAGAACCCGGACCTCACCTATGACTACGAGTATCTCGGGGCCGGCCCCGAGACCCTTTCCGATCTCCTGGGTGGCCGCCACAGCTTCGCCGAGAAGCTGAAGGGCGCCGAGCGTCCGCTCATCATCGTGGGGCAGGGGGCGCTCATCCGTCCCGACGGCCTTGCGGTGCTCTCCCTCGCGGCCCAGATCGCCCAGAGCATAGGCGCGGTGAAGGAAGGCTGGAACGGCTTCTCGGTTCTCCATACGGCGGCGGCGCGGGTCGGCGCGCTCGATGTCGGCTTCGTGCCGGGCGAGGGCGGCATCACCGCCCAGGCCATGGCGCAGGGCGGCGTCGACGTTCTGTTCAACCTCGGTGCTGACGAGATCGACATCGCGCCCGGCGCCTTCGTGATCTACCAGGGCACCCACGGTGACCGCGGCGCCCACCGCGCCGACGTGATTCTGCCAGGAGCGACCTATACGGAGAAGTCGGGCACCTTCGTGAACACGGAGGGCCGGGTGCAGATGGCGAACCGGGCGGCCTTCGCTCCGGGCGAGGCCCGTGAGGATTGGGCCATCCTGCGCGCCCTGTCGGACGTGCTGGGCCAACGCCTGCCCTTCGACTCCCTCAACGCTCTGCGGGCGCGGCTCTATGCCGAGTATCCGCATTTCGCCGCGGTCGAGGACATCACGGAAGCGGATGTGGCGTCTGCCGTTCAGGCCCTGGCCGGAATCGGCGGCGCTCCCGGCCGCGATCCGTTCGCAAGCCCCGTCAAGGACTTCTACCTCACCAACCCGATCGCCCGCGCCTCCGGCGTCATGGCCGAGTGCTCCGCGCTCGCCCGTGAGCTGCGGCTCGAGGCGGCCGAGTAAGAGGATCGGATCATGGAATTCGGAGATATCTTCCTCGCGGTCGCGATCATGCTGGGCAAGAGCCTGCTCATGCTGGTCGCGCTGCTCGTCTTCATCGCCTACGCGCTTTATGCCGACCGCAAGGTCTGGGCGGCGGTGCAGCTGCGCCGCGGCCCGAACGTGGTCGGCCCCTGGGGGCTGCTCCAGTCCTTCGCGGACCTGCTCAAGTTCGTGCTGAAGGAGCCGGTGATCCCGTCCTCGGCCAACAAGGGCATGTTCCTGCTGGCGCCGCTCCTGATGTGTACGCTCTCGCTCGCGGCCTGGGCCGTGATCCCGCTCAATGCGGGCTGGGCGATTGCCGACATCAACGTGGGCGTCCTCTACATCTTCGCCATCTCGTCGCTCGGCGTCTACGGCGTCATCATGGGCGGCTGGGCCTCGAACTCGAAATATCCGTTCCTGGGCGCACTCCGCTCGGCGGCGCAGATGGTGTCCTACGAAGTCTCCATCGGCTTCGTCATCGTGACGGTGCTCATGTGCGCCGGCACCCTGAACCTGTCGGCCATCGTCGAGTCCCAGAACACCGCCCTCGGCATCCTGGGCTGGTACTGGCTGCCGCTGTTCCCGATGTTCGTGATCTTCTTCATCTCGGCCATGGCCGAGACGAACCGTCCGCCCTTCGACCTTCCCGAGGCGGAATCGGAGCTCGTGGCCGGCTACATGGTCGAGTATTCCTCGACCCCGTACCTGCTCTTCATGCTCGGCGAGTACGTGGCGATCATGACCATGTGCGCGCTCGGCACGATCCTGTTCCTCGGCGGTTGGCTGTCCCCGATCCCGTTCGCGCCCTTCACCTGGGTGCCCGGCGTGATCTGGTTCGTCCTGAAGGCCAGCTTCCTGTTCCTCCTCATCGCCATGGTGAAAGCCCTGGTGCCACGCTACCGCTACGACCAGCTCATGCGCCTGGGTTGGAAGGTGTTCCTGCCGCTGTCGCTGGCAATGGTCGTCATCGTGGCGGGTGTTCTGATGCTCACCGGCACCGCGCCGGGCATGCGCTAACGGAGATCGGCGAAATGAAGCTCGATCAAGTCGCAAAGTCCCTTCTTCTGCAGGAGTTCGTGGCGGGGTTCATCCTCACCGTGAAGTACTTCTTCAAGCCGAAGGCGACCATCAACTATCCCTTCGAGATGAGCCATCGCGGGCCCCGCTTCCGCGGCGAGCACGCGCTGCGCCGCTACCCCAACGGGGAAGAGCGCTGCATCGCCTGCAAGCTCTGCGAAGCCATCTGCCCGGCCCAGGCCATCACCATCGAGGCCGGTCCGCGCCGGAACGACGGCACGCGCCGCACGACCCGCTACGACATCGACATGGTGAAGTGCATCTATTGCGGCATGTGCCAGGAGGCCTGCCCGGTCGATGCCATCGTCGAGGGCCCGAATTTCGAGTTCTCGGTGGAGACCCGCGAGGAGCTCTACTACGACAAGGCCAAGCTTCTCGCGAACGGCGAGCGGTGGGAGCGCGAGATCGCGAGGAACATCGCGAAGAACGCCCCCTACGTCTGAGCGCGTCCCCTGCCGGAAAAGGGCAGGGGGCAAACAGCTCGGGCGGGTTGTCCCGCCCGGATTCGGAAATTATAGACAGGCCCGCCGGATTCTCCGGCAGCCACGTCGGAAGGGGCCGCTCCTTGCGGCTTGAGCTTGAAGCATGACGGTTACCGCTGCCTTCTTTTACCTCTTCGCGACGATCACCGTCGCCTCGGGCTTCATGGTGATCGCCTCGCGCAATCCCGTACAGTCGGTGCTTTTCCTCATCCTCGCCTTCGTCAATGCGGCGGGGCTCTTCCTGATGATGGGGGCCGAGTTCCTGGCGATGATCCTGGTCATCGTCTATGTGGGCGCGGTGGCGGTGCTCTTCCTCTTCGTCGTCATGATGCTCGACGTGGATTTCGCCGAGCTGCGCCAGGGCTTCCTGCAGTACCTGCCCGTGGGCGGGCTCATCGGCATCGTGTTCCTGCTCGAGCTGGTGCTGGTGATCGGCACCTATGTGGTCGACCCGGGTCTGATCCGGACTTCCGCCGTGCCGATCCCGCCGGCCGAGGTGGTCACGAATACCGAGGCGCTCGGCCTCGTGCTCTACACCCGCTATTTCTACTTCTTCCAGGCGGCCGGCCTGATCCTGCTGGTGGCCATGATCGGCGCCATCGTGCTCACCCTGCGTGAGCGCGTCGGTGTCCGTCGCCAGGACATTTCGAAACAGAACGCCCGGACGCAGGAGACTGCGGTCGAGGTGCGGAAGGTTCCCTTCCGCCAGGGCATCTAAGGGAGACACGCGATGGTCATCGGCCTTGGTCATTATCTCACCGTCGCCGCTGTGCTCTTCACGCTCGGCGTCTTCGGCATCTTCATCAACCGGAAGAACGTGATCGTCATCCTGATGTCGATCGAGCTGATCCTGCTCGCCGTGAACATCAACATGGTGGCCTTCTCGACCCACATGAACGACATCGTCGGCCAGGTCTTCGCGCTGCTGATCCTCACGGTGGCGGCGGCGGAGGCGGCCATCGGCCTTGCCATTCTGGTGGTCTTCTTCCGCAACCGCGGCTCCATCGCGGTTGAAGATGTCAACATGATGAGGGGCTAAACGCCCGACCGGCGAAGTAAACGACAATGTATCACGCAATCGTCTTTCTGCCGCTCGTCGGCTTCCTCATCGCAGGCATGTTCGGCCGTGTCCTCGGCGCCCGTCCGAGCGAGCTGATCACAACCGGCTTGCTCTTTGTCGCCGCGGCCCTGTCCTGGGTCGCCTTCATCCAGGTCGGGTTCGGCTCGGGCGCGACCCGGGTCCAGGTGGCCCAGTGGATGGCATCCGGTGACCTCGTGGTCGACTGGGCCTTCCGGATCGACACGCTCACGGCCGTCATGCTGATCGTGGTGAACACGGTTTCGGCCCTCGTGCACCTCTATTCCATGGGCTACATGCACGAGGACCCGCACCGTCCCCGGTTCTTCGCCTATCTGTCGCTGTTCACCTTCGCCATGCTCATGCTGGTGACCGCCGACAACCTGGTCCAGATGTTCTTCGGCTGGGAAGGCGTGGGTCTCGCCAGCTACCTGCTGATCGGCTTCTGGTACCAGAAGGACTCGGCCAACGCGGCCGCCATGAAGGCCTTCATCGTCAACCGCGTGGGCGATTTCGGCTTCCTTCTCGGCATCTTCACCCTTTTCGTGCTGTTCAACAGCGTCTCCTTCGACCAGATCTTCCCGCGCGTGGCCGAGTTCGCCGAGAGCCGGTTCATGTTCCTCGGCGTCGAGTGGCACGCCCTGACCATCGCCTGTCTGCTGCTCTTCATGGGCGCCATGGGCAAGTCGGCCCAGTTCCTGCTGCACACCTGGCTGCCGGACGCGATGGAAGGCCCGACCCCGGTCTCCGCGCTCATCCATGCCGCCACCATGGTCACGGCCGGCGTCTTCATGGTCGCGCGCCTGTCGCCGGTCTTCGAGTTCGCTCCGACGGCTCTCACGGTCGTGACCGTCATCGGCGGCATCACAGCCTTCTTCGCCGCGACCGTCGGTCTGGTCCAGAACGACATCAAGCGCGTCATCGCCTATTCGACCTGCTCGCAGCTCGGCTACATGTTCGTGGCGCTGGGCGTGGGCGCCTACAGCGTGGGCGTGTTCCACCTCTTCACCCATGCCTTCTTCAAGGCGCTGCTCTTCCTCGGGGCCGGCTCGGTCATCCACGCCATGCACCATGAGCAGGACATGCGGCACATGGGCGCCCTGCGCCGCTACATCCCGTTCACCACGACGATGATGGCGATCGGCACCCTTGCGCTCACGGGTTTCCCGTTCACCGCCGGCTACTATTCGAAGGACGCGGTGATCGAGGCGGCCTACGCGGCCCATTCCTCCGCGGGCTCCTTCGCCTTCCTGGCGACGGTCATCGCCGCCTTCATGACCTCGTTCTATTCCTGGCGCCTGTTCTTCCTCACCTTCGAGGGCAGCGCCCGCTGGGGCCACCACGGGCATCATGCTCATGCGCCCCACGACCATGAGGGCGTGGAGCACGACGAGCGCAGCCGGGACGTGGAGCCCGCCCACCATGCGGACCATGAGCACGGCCACCATGGGGATCACACACCCCACGAGAGCCCGCTCGTCATGCTGATCCCGCTGGTCGTGCTGGCCGTGGGAGCCCTGGTCGCAGGCATCCTCTTCCACAACGCCTTCATCGGCGAGGGCTATCAGGAGTTCTGGAAGGGTGCGATCTTCACCCGTCCGGAGAACCACATCCTCGAGGAGATGCACCATCTCCCGGGCTGGGTGCCGCTGCTGCCGACCGTGATGATGATCCTCGGCTTCCTGCTGGCGGTCTACATGTACATCATCGATGCCAAGCAGCCGGCGAAGCTCGCGGCGGATCATCCGATCCTCTACCGCTTCCTGCTCAACAAGTGGTACTTCGACGAGCTCTATGACGCGATCTTCGTGCGCCCCGCCATGTGGATCGGCCGCTTCTTCTGGCGCACGGGCGACCAGCGGATCATCGACGGCCTCGGTCCCGACGGCATCTCTGCCCGCGTGCTCGACGTCACCCGTGGCGTGGTCCGCATCCAGACGGGCTATCTCTACCACTATGCCTTTGCCATGCTGATCGGCGTTGCCGCTCTCGTGACCTTCTATCTCTTCAGGGGAGCGCACTGATGCTCGGGTTCGGCATTCTCTCCGGCCTATTGATCCTGCCTCTGGTCGGGGCGGCCTTCATCCTCCTGCTCCGCGGAGACAGCGAGGCGGCCCGGTCCAATGCGCGCTGGGCGGCTCTCGCGACCACGGCCGTGACCTTCCTGCTGTCCCTTGTTGCCTGGGGGCGGTTCGACACGGCGTCGTCGTCGTTCCAGCTCGTCGAGAGCCACACCTGGCTGGCCGAGACCATCCGGTTCAAGCTCGGCGTGGACGGCTTCTCGATGCCGCTCATCCTGCTCACGACCTTCCTGATGCCGTTCTGCATCCTGGCATCGTGGGAATCCATCGAGCACCGGGTGAAGGAATATTTCGTCGCCTTCCTGGTCCTCGAGACCACGATGATCGGCGTGTTCTCCGCCCTCGACCTGGTGCTGTTCTACCTGTTCTTCGAGGCGGGCCTCATTCCGATGTTCCTCATCATCGGCATCTGGGGCGGCAAGCGGCGCATCTACGCCAGCTTCAAGTTCTTCCTCTACACGCTCCTCGGCTCGGTTCTGATGCTTCTGGCCATCATGGCCATGTACTGGACCGCCGGCACCACCGACATCCCGACCCTGCTCGCCTACGACTTCCCGGCGAACCTGCAGACGTGGCTGTGGCTGGCCTTCTTCGCCTCCTTCGCGGTGAAGATGCCCATGTGGCCGGTCCATACCTGGCTGCCGGACGCGCACGTGGAAGCGCCGACGGCGGGGTCCGTCATCCTGGCGGGCGTTCTCCTGAAGATGGGCGGCTACGGCTTCATCCGCGTGTCCCTGCCCATGTTCCCGGAGGCTTCCGTCTATTTCGCGCCGCTGGTCTTCGCCCTTTCGGTCATCGCGATCATCTACACCTCGCTGGTCGCCCTGATGCAGGAGGACATGAAGAAGCTCATCGCCTATTCGTCCGTGTCCCACATGGGCTTCGTGACCATGGGCCTGTTCAGCATGAACCCCCAGGGCATCCAGGGCGCCATGTTCACGATGATCTCGCACGGTCTCGTGTCCGGCGCGCTCTTCCTCTGCGTCGGCGTCATCTACGATCGGATGCACACCCGCGAGATCCGGGCTTATGGCGGCCTGGTGAACCGGATGCCGCTCTACGCGGTCGTGTTCCTGATCTTCACCATGGCCAATGTGGGCCTGCCGGGCACGTCGAGCTTCGTGGGCGAGTTCCTGTCCCTGATGGGTGCCTTCCGGGCCAATACCTGGGTGTCGTTCCTCGCCACCACCGGCGTCATCCTCTCGGCGGCCTATGCGCTCTGGCTCTACCGGCGCGTGGTCTATGGGGTGCTCGACAAGCCGAGCCTGCAGGGTATCACCGACCTCAACCGCCGTGAGATCATCACTTTCGCACCGCTCGTGCTGCTCGTCATCTATTACGGCGTGCATCCCGGCCCGATCCTCGATGCCTTTGCCGCGCCGACGGATGCCCTCCTGCGGGGCTACGAGGTCGCGCTCCAAACCGTGAAAACGGCGGCTGTTGCCGCACACTGAGGCCATGATGAACCCCGCCTTCACCATCCCTGCCTTCGGTCCTCTGCTGCCGGAAATCATCCTCGCCGTCGGCGTGCTCGTCCTCATCCTGTTCGGCGCGTTCCGTGGCGAGCGCTCGGTGGAGGGCATGAACGTCATCGCCCTGGCGCTTCTCGCCGTCGCCTTCCTGGCGGTGCTGATGCTTCCGTCGGAGCGGGTCGAGACGATGGCCGGCTCCTTCGTGGTCGACGGCTTCGCCAAGTTCATGAAGAGCCTGACGCTGATCGCCTCGGCCTGCGGCGTCATCCTCTCCATGGACTACATGCGCCGCGAGCGGATCGCCCGGTTCGAGTATCCGATCCTGATCGTGCTCTCCACCATCGGCATGCTGATGGTGATCTCGGCGAATGATCTCATCGCCCTTTACCTCGGCCTCGAACTGCTCAGCCTGTCGTCCTACGTCATCGCAGCCTTCGATCGGGACAACGTGCGCTCCACCGAGGCCGGCCTGAAATACTTCGTCCTCGGCGCCCTGTCCTCGGGCATGCTGCTCTACGGCGCGTCCTTGGTCTATGGCTTCACCGGCAGCGTGTCGTTCCCGGTCATCGCTTCCGTGCTTCAGGGCAATGTGGGCAACGGCGCGATCTTCGGCCTCGTCTTCGTCGCCGCGGGCATTGCCTTCAAGATCTCGGCCGTGCCGTTCCACATGTGGACCCCGGACGTGTACGAGGGCTCCCCGACGCCGGTGACCGCGTTCTTCGCCGCTGCGCCGAAGATGGCCGGCATGGCGATGGCGACGCGCGTGTTCATCGATGCCTTCCCGGGCATCCTGGTCCAGTGGCAGCAGATCATCGTCTTCATCTCGATCGCCTCCATGGCGCTCGGTTCCTTCGCGGCCATCGGCCAGCGCAACATCAAGCGCCTGATGGCCTATTCCTCCATCGGCAACGTCGGCTACGCGCTCATCGGCCTGGCGACCGGCACGGCTGAGGGTGTCCAGGGCGTGGCGATCTACATGGCGATCTATCTGGCCATGACGCTCGGCACCTTCGCGGTCATCCTGGGCATGCGCCGCGGCAACGTGATGTTCGAGACCATCGACGACCTGTCCGGCCTCGCCCGCACCCATCCGGTAATGGCGTTCTGCCTGGCGATGATGATGTTCTCGCTCGCCGGCATTCCGCCGCTCGCCGGCTTCTTCGCCAAGTTCTACGTCTTCGCCGCCGCCATCCAGGCCAACCTGGTGGCGCTGGCCGTGATCGGCGTGGTGACGAGCGTGATCGGCGCCTATTACTACCTGCGCATCGTCAAGGTCATGTACTTCGACGAGCCGGTGGAGCGGTTCGAGCCGATGGCGCCCGGCGTCAGCTTCGTCCTCGTGGTGTCGAGCGCCGTGGTGCTCCTGTTCTGGATCGTTCCGGCGCCCGTGGTGAATGCCGCAGGCGCTGCCGCGCGCTCGCTGTTCTTGTGACGTGAAGCTGTCGCCGGAATCTGAGGCCGCCGGCTACCGGCTTCTCTCGCTCAAGGCGACGGAGTCCACGAACGACGACGCCCTGCAGGCAGCGAAAGCCGGAGATCCCGGCCTTCTCTGGATCACCGCGACCGAGCAGCATGCGGGGAGGGGGCGCCACGGCCGACAATGGTCGTCGCCGCCCGGCAATCTCTACGCCAGCCTCCTCCTCATCGATCCCTGCGAGGCGGCGGTCGCCCCGCAGCTGGGCTTCGTCGCGGGCCTCGCCCTCCACGAGGCGGCGGAGAGGCTGACGGCTTTGGGTGCCCCACGCCTGGCTCTCAAGTGGCCGAACGATCTTCTCCTCGACGGCGCGAAGCTCTCGGGCCTTCTGCTCGAAGGGCATCGCGTCGGGGCCGGCGGCAGCCTTGCCGTCGTCATCGGCTTCGGCGTGAACGTCGCCTTCGCGCCGACCAATACGCCCTATCCGGCGGCCACGCTGGAGTCGATCAGGCCGGGTCTCGCGCGGGAGGACGTCTTCTCCGCCCTTTCGTCCGCTTTCGCATCGACCTATGCCGCATGGCGGGCCTCGATCCGCAACAACAACGCCGATCCGTTCGGTCCCATTCGCCGTCTTTGGCTCGAGCGCGCCGCCGGAATAGGGCAGGAGGTGACCCTGCGCCTTCCCTCCGGCGAGAAGCGCGGTATCTTCGAGGGTCTGGACCGTTCCGGTCGCCTTCAGTTGAAAAGCTCCTCCGGCGTGGAACTGATCGATGCAGGCGACCTTTATTTTCCCAATTTGCTGCACGATATAGCCAAGCTCGGCGCTGGCGCGACAAGGTTTTGATAGATGCCATCCTCCAAAGACGAACTGGTGTTTCTGCCTCTCGGCGGCCTCGGCGAGATCGGCATGAACGCTGCCCTGTACGGCTTCGGGCCCGAGCTGAACCGCCAGTGGATCCTCGTGGATTGTGGAATGGGCTTCGGCGGCGAGGAGCACCTTCCCGGCGTCGATCTGGTCTATCCGGATCTGCGCTTCATCGAGGAGGAGCGCCAGAACCTCCTCGGCATCTTCATCACCCACGCCCACGAGGACCATATCGGCGCCCTCGTCGAGATGTGGCCGCGCCTGCGCGCGCCGGTCTATGCCACGAAATTCGCCATCGGCCTTCTGGAAACGCGGCGCCTCTCCGAGGCGAACGCTCCGAAGATCGACCTGAACGAGATCGTGCCCGGCCAGCGGGTGAATCTGGGGCCGTTCGATGTCGAGTACGTGCCGGTTGCGCACTCGATTCCCGAATCCAACGCCCTCGCGATCCGAACGGCGCATGGCCTCGTGGTCCATACCGGCGACTGGAAGCTCGACAACACTCCCTATCTCGGAAGCCTCACGTCCGAGGAATCCTTCCGCGCCCTGGGCGATGAAGGCGTCCTAGCCCTCGTCTGCGATTCCACCAACGTGGTGCGCGACGGCGTGAGCCCGAGCGAGGCCGACGTGTCCCGCAATCTCGCCGCCCTCATCAAGGATGCGCCGCACCGGGTCGCCATCACCACCTTCGCGTCCAACGTCGCGCGCATCCGCTCGGTCGCGGAGGCGGCGAGGGAGTGCGGGCGCGAGGTGGTCGTCGTCGGACGCGCCATGGACCGGGTGGTCGATGTGGCGAACGAGTGCGGCTACCTGGAAGGCCTGCCGGAGTTCCGCTCCACCGAGACCTTCGGCTACCTCCCGCGCGACAAGGTCGTCGCGATCCTCACCGGCTCCCAGGGTGAGCCGCGGGCGGCCCTGGCCCGCATCGCACAGGACGAACACCCAGACATCGCCCTGTCGAAGGGCGACCGGGTGATCTTTTCGTCCCGCGCCATTCCGGGCAACGAAAAGGCCGTGGGGTCGATCATCAACAGCCTGATCGAGCAGGGAATCGAGGTCATCACGGACCGGACGGAACTCGTCCACGTGTCGGGCCACCCGCGCCGGGGCGAACTGGCCCAGATGTACGAGTGGACCCGTCCCCGCATCGCGATTCCAGCGCATGGCGAGGCGCTGCATCTCGCCGAACACGCGAAATTCGCCCGCGCCCAAGGCGTGCCGGAAGTCGTGCGCGCCAAGAACGGCACCCTCGTGCGGCTGGCGCCGGGACCTGCCGAGATCATCGACAACGTGCCCGCCGGCCGCCTCTACAAGGACGGCAACATTATCACATCGGCGAGCGAGAGAGCCGTTCCGGAGCGTCGGAAACTGTCCTTCGCGGGCATCGTCACCGTCGCCATCGCCATCGACGAGGACGGTGAGATCGCAGGCGATCCGGTCATCGACGCTATGGGCCTGCCGGAAAAGAACCGGCAGGGCGAGAACATTCTCGATCTGATTGCCGATGCGGTCTCCCAGCTCCTCGATGGCTTGTCCAAGGCCAAGCGCCGTGATCCGGAAACGGTCGAGAATGCGGTGACCCGCGCCGTTCGGGCTGCGGTGAACGAGGCGTGGGGCAAGAAGCCCGCCTGCCATGTTCTCGTGATCGAGGTATAGCCTCGGCCCGGAGGTCTTCAGGGGGAGCAGGGATGATCGGTCGTCTCAATCACATCGCCATCGCGGTTCGCGATATCGCCGCGGCATCGAGGCTCTACCGGGACACCCTCGGCGCCGAGGTTTCGAGTCCGGAGCCGCTGGCGGAGCACGGGGTCACGGTCGTGTTCGTCGCGCTGCCCAACACCAAGGTGGAACTCCTGGAGCCCTTGGGCGAGGATTCGCCCATTGCCCGCTTCCTCGACAAGAACCCGGATGGGGGCATCCATCACGTGTGCTACGAGGTCGAGGACATCGGAGCTGCGCGGGATCAGCTCCTAAAAACCGGGGCGCGGGTGCTCGGCTCGGGCGAGCCGAAGATCGGGGCCCATGGGAAGCCTGTTCTTTTCCTGCATCCGAAGGACTTCAACGGCACCCTCATCGAGCTCGAGCAGGCGTGAGGACAAGCTCTTGGTAAAGCTCATCAAAACCGTTTCCGACTCGCTCTGGGCGACCCTCGGCATCGTCGCTGCCGTGTCGGGCGCTGCCGTCGCCGTTACGGTCAGCTTCTTCGAGCTGACCGTCAGCGGCGCGCTCGCCCTTTATTTCGTGATCTGGTGGACGCTTCTCTTCGCGGTTCTGCCCTTCGGGGTCCGCAGCCAGGCGGAGACCGGGGAGGTCGTGAAGGGAAGCGAGCCGGGCGCGCCTGCCGCACCGGCACTGCGGGAAAAGGCGATCTGGACGACCCTCGTCGCCGCCACGGTTCTCGTGGTCGTCGCCGGAATATTGCCTCTCTCGGGGCTCTGAAGCAGGAAAGAAAAAAGCAAGGCTTTCGCCTTGCTCGAACTGCCTTTTGGCAATTTTGACCCTTGGCTTTCTTACGCCGTCGCTTGTTATAGCGAGCGAGGGTCTTGTTCCTCCCGAAACTCGGACCGCAGCGTCTGACCTTTCAAGGTCTAGAACGTTAGCGTTCCGTTTATAACCGCCTCAAAAAGCCGTGTCATCTTTTTTGGGCAGGGTCTGATGCATTTTTCGGCACATATTGTATTGACCTTTCGTCTAAGGCGCCGGCCCGGACCTTGCGAACAGATGACAGCTTGTCTTTTGCCAAGGGTCTGTGTTGTGTGCTTGAAACGAGTCGCGACCCGTCATTCCACTCTTCATCGATCCGAAGGCGTTCTATGCGTTTGAGCCGTTATTTCCTGCCTATTCTCCGCGAGACGCCGAAAGAGGCGGAGATCGTGTCCCACCGCCTCATGCTGCGGGCCGGGATGATCCGCCAGGAAGCGGCCGGAATTTATGCCTGGCTGCCGTTGGGCCTGCGGGTGCTGAACAAGGTCAATGCCATCGTGCGTGAGGAGCAGAACCGCTCCGGCGCCATCGAACTGCTCATGCCGACCATCCAGTCGGCGGATCTGTGGCGCGAGTCGGGCCGCTACGACGCCTACGGCAAGGAGATGCTGCGGATCCAGGACCGGCACGAGCGCGAAATGCTCTTCGGTCCGACCAACGAGGAGATGATCACCGAGATCTTCCGGGGCTATGTGCGGTCCTACAAGGATCTGCCGCTGAACCTGTATCATATCCAGTGGAAGTTCCGGGACGAGGTGCGCCCGCGCTTCGGCGTCATGCGTTCGCGCGAGTTCCTGATGAAGGACGCCTATTCCTTCGATCTCGATCAGGCCGGCGCCGTCCATTCCTACAACAAGATGTTCGTGGCCTATCTGCGCACCTTCGCCCGCATGGGCCTCAAGGCCATTCCCATGCGCGCCGATACCGGACCCATCGGCGGCAACCTGAGCCATGAGTTCATCATCCTCGCCTCCACGGGCGAGAGCGAGGTCTTCTGCCACGCCGATTACCTCGACTACGAGATTCCCTCCGTGGATACGGATTTCGACAGCGTCGCCGGTCTCCAGGGCATTGTCGACAAGTGGACCTCTCTTTATGCCGCCACCTCCGAGATGCACGACGAGGCGGACTTCGAGGCCATTCCGGGCGACAAGAAGATGTCGGCCCGCGGCATCGAGGTCGGGCATATCTTCTATTTCGGCACCAAGTATTCCGCCCCCATGGGCGCCAAGGTCATGGGACCGGACGGCCAGGAACGGGAAGTCCACATGGGCTCCTACGGCATCGGGCCGAGCCGCCTGATCGCGGCCATTATCGAGGCGAGCCACGACGAGAACGGCATCATCTGGCCGGAAGCCATCGCTCCGTTCGACGTGGCGATTCTCAATCTCAAGGCCAGCGATTCCGCCACCGACGAGGCCTCGAACCGCCTCTATGGCGAATTGACGGCCGCCGGCCGCGACGTGCTCTACGACGACCGGGACGAGCGCCCGGGCGGCAAGTTCGCCACCGCCGACCTGATCGGTATTCCGTGGCAGATCCTGATCGGACCCAAGGGCCTGGCGGACGGCAAGGTGGAACTGAAGCATCGCGCCACGGGCGAGCGGGAGATCCTGCCGCTGGGTGATGTCGTGTCCCGCCTGACAGCATCGAAATAAGGGCGAGATGGCCAAGACCGCGCCGACCGGAACCAAACCCTTTTCGCTCTTCGAGTGGATGCTCGCCGGGCGCTACCTGCGCACGCGGCGGCGGGAAGGGTTCGTTTCGGTCATCGCCGGCTTCTCCTTCCTCGGCATCATGCTGGGCGTCGCGACGCTGATCGTGGTGCTGTCGGTGATGAACGGCTTCCGTAAGGAACTGCTCGACAAGATCGTCGGCATCAACGGCCATATCTTCGTGGCCCCCATTGAATCCCCGCTGACCGACTATCCGGAAGTGGCCCAGCGCATCGCCGCCGTTCCGGGGGTCAAGCGCGCGATCCCGCTCGTGGAGGGGCAGGCCTTCGGCTCCTCGCAGTACAACGGCAGCGGCGTTCTGGTGCGCGGCATCCGCGGGGAGGACATCCGGCGCATCGACTACATTGCAAACAACCTCCGGCAGGGCAGCCTGGAGGATTTCGAGAACGGGGAGGGCGTCGCCATCGGGCGGCGGCTGGCCGAGGCCCTGTCGCTCCAGGCAGGCGACACCTTCACCCTGATCACCCCGCGAGGAGCCTCGACCCCGTTCGGAACGGCGCCGCGCGTGAAGGGGTATCCGGTCAAGGCCGTTTTCGAGATCGGCATGTCGGAGTTCGACTCCACCTTCGTCTACATGCCGCTGACCGAGGCGCAGAACTACTTCAACCGCCAGGGCGACGTGCAGCTCATCGAGGTCTTCCTCGAGAACGCCGACCGGGTGGACGAGGCCCGCGCGGCCATCGAGGCGGCGGCGGGCCGGCCAATCCTCATGACCGATTGGCGCCAGCGCAACCGCACGTTCTTCTCCGCCTTGGAAGTGGAGCGGAACGTGATGTTCCTGATCCTGACGCTCATCGTCCTCGTGGCGGCGCTCAACATCATTTCCGGGCTCATCATGCTCGTGAAGGACAAGTCGTCGGACATTGCGATCCTGCGGACCATGGGGGCGACCCGCGGGGCGGTGATGCGCGTCTTCCTGATCACGGGCGCATCAATCGGCATCGTCGGCACGATTGCGGGCTTCGGGCTCGGGCTGCTTCTCGCGCTCAATGTCGAGACCATCCGCAACTTCATCTCGAACCTCACGAGCACCAACCTCTTCCCGGCGGAGCTCTACTTCCTCAGCCGCCTCCCGGCGGAGGTCGATACGGCCGAAGTGATCACCATCCTCGTCATGGCCATGGTCCTGTCGCTTCTGGCGACCCTCTACCCCTCCTGGCGGGCGGCGAAGCTCGATCCGGTCGAAGCGCTGCGCTACGGGTAGTCCATGTCAGCAGGTCAGACCAAACCCGCCCTTTTCCTTTCGAAGGTCGAACGCCGCTATCCGCAAGGGGAGAGCTTCCTCGAGGTGCTGCGCGGAGCCGACCTGGCGATCTGGCCGGGCGAGATCGTGGCGCTCGTGGCGCCGTCCGGAACGGGCAAGTCCACCCTGCTGCATGTGGCGGGGCTCCTCGAGAAGCCCGATGGGGGCGAGGTCTATGTGGGCTCGCAGCCGACCGCCGGGATGGGCGACCCGGAGCGCACGCGCATCCGCCGCGAGGAGCTCGGCTTCGTCTACCAGTTCCACCATCTCCTGCCGGAATTCTCGGCCCTGGAGAACGTGGTGATTCCGCAGCTCATCCGCGGGCTGCCCAAGAACGAGGCGCAGGAGCGCGCCAAGCAGATCCTGACCTTTCTCGGTCTCGGCAAGCGCCTGGACAACCGGCCGGGCGAACTCTCGGGCGGCGAGCAGCAGCGCGTCGCCATCGCCCGTGCGGTCGCCAATGCGCCGCGCCTCCTGTTGGCGGACGAGCCGACTGGCAACCTCGATCCCCACACCGCGGATCGCGTCTTCCAAACCCTCGTTTCGATCGTGCGCGCCTCGAAGCTTGCGGCCCTGATCGCCACCCACAACATGGATCTCGCTGCCCGAATGGACAGGCGGGTGACGATCCGCGACGGTCTCGTGGTGCAGATGCCGTAAGGCTGGCTTGTTGCTGGGTTCGCATGTCGCCCGACGGGGAAGGGGCCCATGGCTCCTGCGACCGCAGAGCCTGCCGCGTCACTCCCGCGCCTTATGCCCCCTTGAGCGGCCCGGTGCGGCTCTTATCCACACCTTCCCGTGCGTTAAGAGTCTGTTGACTCCGTCCGGAGTGCCGGTTCTGCACACCCTTTACACAGAACATACGCTGAACAACAATGAACATACAAAGAACATGGAGTGACGGACATGCTGCGTATGATCATCGAGACGGCTGCTGAAATTGCTTCCCTTGCAGTGTTCGGTTCTGCCATAGCGATCTGGGCGCTGGTACTGTCTCCGATCGCGTAATCCCCTGGATTCACAGGAAGGAATTCTCCCTACCGTGAGGTAGGGCGCGGTTAGGGAGAATCGTGTCACACTGCGCGCCTGTTTCGAGTTTCGGTTCATGACGCGCGTTCTTCAAGATATCGGTTTCGTCCATCTGCATGTGCACTCCTCCTACTCGCTGCTCGAGGGGGCACTGAAGATCGCGCAACTCGCGAAGCTGGCGGCGGCGGACAAGCAGCCGGCGCTGGCGCTCACCGACACCAACAATCTTTTCGGCGCCCTCGAATTCTCAGAAAAGCTGGCCGGCTCCGGCATCCAGCCCATCGCGGGCGTTCAGCTCTCGGTCTGTTTCGAGGAGCCCGATCCTGTCGCCCGGGTCGTGCCCCAGCCCTCGAACGTGGTGCTGCTGGCCCAGACCGAGGAGGGCTACCGCAACCTCATGCGCCTCGTGAGCCACGCATATTTCGGCGTGCCGCTCGGCGAGTCGCCGAGGGTCGCGGCCCCCTCGCTCGCCCAGCACTGCGAGGGGCTGATCGCTCTCACGGGCGGCTTCACGGGCCCCCTCGACTGCGCCCTGCGGGACGGTCGCCAGGAACTGGCCCAGGCGCGCCTCGACATGCTCAAGCACGCTTTCGGGCATCAGCTCTATGTGGAGATCCAGCGTCACGGGCTCGACACGGAGCGGATGATCGAGGGCGAGCTGATCGCGCTCGCCGACCGCAACGGGCTTCCCATCGTGGCCGCCAACGAGCCGTTCTTCTCGTCGCCCGGCGACTACGAGGCGCACGATGCGCTGCTCGCCATCGCCGAGGGGCGCATCGTCTCCGACGACAACCGCCGCCGGGTCTCGCCCCAGCACAATTTCAAGACGCGCCAGCAGATGATGGAGCTGTTCGCGGACCTGCCGGACGCGCTGCAGGCGAGCGTCGAGATCGCCATGCGCTGCTCGACCCGCGTGAGAACGCGCAAGCCCATTCTCCCGAGCTTCGGAACGGGCCCGGATGCCGCCACCCTGGACGAGGGCGAGGAGCTCAAGCGGCAGGCGGAGGAGGGGCTCCTGAAGCGCCTTGCCGCGCATGGCCCCGCCCCGGGCCTGACCGAGCAGGATTATCACGACCGGCTCGCCTACGAGATCGGGATCATCCGGAACATGAAGTTCCCGGGCTACTTCCTGATCGTGTCGGACTTCATCAAATGGGCGAAGGATCACAACATCCCGGTCGGGCCGGGCCGTGGTTCGGGCGCGGGCTCGCTCGTGGCCTATGCGCTCACCATCACCGATCTCGACCCACTGCGTTTCGCCCTGCTCTTCGAGCGCTTCCTGAACCCCGAGCGCGTGTCGATGCCGGACTTCGACATCGACTTCTGCGTCGAGGGGCGCGAGCGCGTGATCGAATACGTGCAGCAGCGCTATGGCGAAGAGCAGGTCGCGCAGATCATCACCTTCGGTACGCTGCTCGCCCGCGGGGTGATACGCGACGTGGGGCGCGTGCTGGAAATGCCCTATGGGCAGGTGGACAAGCTCACCAAGCTCGTGCCGCAGAATCCGGCCAATCCGGTGACGCTCGCCCAGGCCATCGAGGGTGAGCCGCGCCTGCAGGCGGCGATCGACGAGGAGCCGGTCGTCAAGCGCATGCTCGACATCGCCCAGAAGCTGGAGGGCCTTCACCGTCACGCCTCGACCCACGCGGCGGGCGTGGTGATCGGCGACCGCCCCCTGCAGGAGCTGGTGCCGCTCTACCGAGACCCGAAAACCGGCATGCGCGTGACCCAGTTCAACATGAAATGGGTCGAGCAGGCGGGTCTCGTGAAGTTCGACTTCCTGGGCCTGAAGACGCTGACGGTGCTGCGCACGGCGGTCGACCTCATCCGGCGCACGGGCGTGGAGGTCGATCTGTCGGCCCTGCCTCTCGACGACCGCAAGACCTACGAGATGCTCCGGCGCGGCGAAACGGTCGGCGTGTTCCAGGTGGAATCGGCGGGCATGAGAAAAGCTCTCGTCGAGATGGAGACCGACCGCTTCGAGGACATCATCGCGCTGGTCGCCCTCTACCGCCCGGGCCCGATGGCGAACATTCCGGTCTACTGCGCCCGCAAGCTCGGCAAGGACGAGCACAACAAGAAGGATTGGTACCCGCACGACAAGCTGGAGCCGATCCTGCGCGAGACCTTCGGCATCATCGTCTACCAGGAGCAGGTGATGGAGGTGGCGAAGGTCCTCTCCGGCTACTCGCTCGGCGACGCCGACCTTCTGCGCCGCGCCATGGGTAAGAAGATCAAGGCCGAGATGGACGCCCAGCGCGAGCGCTTCGTCTCGGGCGCCGGAAAGGGCGGGCTGGACAAGGCCAAGTCCAACGAGATCTTCGACCTTCTCGCCAAGTTCGCCGATTACGGCTTCAACAAGAGCCACGCGGCGGCCTATGCCCTCGTGGCGTTCCAGACCGCCTATCTCAAGGCCAATTACCCGGTCGAGTTCCTCGCCGCGTCCATGACGCTCGACCTGGATAACACGGACAAGCTGTCCGAATTCCGCCGCGAGGCTCAGCGCCTCGGCTTCAAGGTGGTGCCGCCGTCCATCAACCGGTCGGGCGTGGTCTTCGACGTCGTCTACGACCAGGAGGGCAAGGGCCAGATCCTCTATGCGCTCGCGGCCGTGAAGGGCGTCGGGCGCCAGGCCATCGAATCGGTCGTCGAGGCCCGCGGCGACAAGCCCTTCAAGGACCTCGCCGATTTCGCCCGCCGCATCAATCCGCGCATGCTCAACAAGCGGACCCTGGAAAACCTCATCGCGGCCGGCGCCTTCGACGAGCTGGAGCCGGACCGGGCCAAAGCCTGCGCCTCCATCGACGCCATGATGAGCCTGGCCCAGCAATCCCACGAGGCCGCCAATGGCGGCATGATCGACATGTTCGGGGGCGTCGCGGCGGCGGACGTGCAGCTGCGAATCGGCCCCTACGAGCCTTGGCCCGCCGCCGAGAGGCTTCAGAAGGAATACGACGCTGTCGGCTTCTTCCTCTCGGGCCACCCGCTCGACGAATACGGCGACCTGCTGAAGAAGCTGAGGGTCCAGACCTGGATGGAGTTCAGCCGTTCCGTCAGGGCCGGCAACTCGGTCGGCCGGGTCGCCGCCACGGTCCTGGACCGGCAGGAGCGCCGCACGAAGACCGGCAACAAGATGGGCATTCTCACCCTGTCGGATCAGACCGGCCAATACGAGGCCATCATCTTCTCCGAGGGCCTGCAGCGCCTGCGCGACGTGCTGGAGCCCGGCAACGCCGTGATCCTGATGCTCCAGGCCGGCCTGGAAGGCGAGGAGGTGAGGGCGCGTATCGGCATGGCCGAGCCCCTGGAGGAGGCGGTCGCCAAGCACCAGAAGGGCATGCGGATCTTCCTGCGCGACGAGCGCCCCATCGGCAGCGTGTTCGAGCGGCTGAAGGCGCGGGGCGAGGGCGAGGTCTCCCTAGTGCTGATCCTCGACGACGGGGACCGGGAGGTGGAGGTCAAGCTTCCGGGCAAGTATATGGCGACACCCCAGATCGCCGGAGCCTTGAGGGCCGTGCCGGGGGTGGTCGACGTGCATATGAATTGAGGCTTTGCTTCGTTCTTTTCTGGAGTGGAGGCGTTCGTGCAACAGCGTGACAGGATCTGCGGTATCGGCTAACGTTTCCGTCCGGCTGAATGTAGGAACGCCTCTTATGCCGGATTTATCGACTCTCGCCCTTTTCGCAGCGGCTTGTTTGGCGCTCACGGCCACACCAGGCCCCGATATGCTGCTCATCGCATCTCGCAGCGCTAGCCAAGGCCCGGCATCCGGGTTCGCGACCCTCGCCGGTATCCAGACCGGCACCTATTGCCATGCTCTCGCAGCGGCCTTCGGTCTTTCGCACCTGTTCTTGGCTGTACCGCTTGCCTACGACGTGGTGCGCTATGTTGGGGCGGCCTACCTGCTTTATCTGGCGTGGAGGACGTTTCGATCCCACGATGCGGCGCTCTTTTCTACGGACGGGCTGCACGAGTACCCGCTTGGACAGGTATTTCGGCAGGGACTTTTCACTAACTTGCTCAATCCAAAAATGGCCCTGTTCGTGCTGGCCCTATTTCCGCAATTCGTGCGCCCCAATGTAGGCTCTGTTGCAGTGCAGATCATGCTCTTGGCAACCGTGCTCAATCTCGTCGGGCTTCTGGTCAACGGCACCATTATCATGATGGCTAGCCACATAGGCAGAACCTTCACGGGCCAGAAGAGGCTGCGCCGTATGCCCCAGCTTCTTCTCGGTACGGTATTCGCCGGCCTAGCCATCAGACTTGCGTTTGATGGGCGACGCTGATGTCTTGATAGCCAAGCCTCATGGCTCGAGCGTCACGTTCTGAGCGAGGATTATGTTCAGGCGGAAGAGGACTCTGCCGACCTTTTGGCCTTGGATCGTCAAGGGAAATAGGGGGTGTATCCCCCTTGCATTCCCCCACCTTTTCCCCTATACGCGCCCCATCCCACACGCGGAGCTTGCCTCATGAATCAATGAGGCGTCCCGGTGGCCGGCAGGACCGGTCCACTGCTACGCGGAGGCTTAACCGGAGAAAAACTATGGCGCTTCCTGAATTCTCGATGCGCAGCCTCCTCGAGGCTGGCGCTCACTTCGGCCACCAGGCTCACCGCT
The DNA here is from genome assembly GCF_042650665.1 of Microvirga sp. GCM10011540. NCBI lineage: Bacteria > Pseudomonadati > Pseudomonadota > Alphaproteobacteria > Hyphomicrobiales > Methylobacteriaceae > Microvirga > Microvirga sp. GCM10011540. The sequence continues at coordinate 147,226 of NZ_JBHSBQ010000041.1, forward strand.
GGAACCCGAAGATGGGTCCGTACATTTTCGGCACCCGCAACAATATCCACATCATCGACCTCGCCCAGTCGGTCCCGATGATGCACCGCGCTCTCCAGGCCGTCAGCGACACGGTTGCCAAGGGCGGCCGCGTGCTCTTCGTCGGCACGAAGCGTCAGGCTGCCGATGCGGTCGCCGATGCGGCCAAGCGTTCGGCTCAGTACTACGTGAACTCCCGCTGGCTCGGCGGCATGCTGACCAACTGGAAGACGATCTCCGGCTCGATTGCGCGCCTGCGCAAGGTCGACGAGATCCTCGCCGGCGGCGGCCAGGGCCTCACGAAGAAAGAGCGCCTCATGCTCGCCCGTGAGAAGGACAAGCTCGAGCGCGCTCTCGGCGGCATCAAGGACATGGGCGGCACGCCCGACCTGATCTTCGTGATCGACACCAACAAGGAGCAGCTCGCGATCCAAGAGGCCCGTCGCCTCGGTATCCCGGTTGCCGCCATCGTCGACACGAACTGCGATCCGGACGGCATCACCTTCCCGGTTCCGGCCAACGACGACGCCGGCCGCGCCATCGCGCTCTACTGCGACCTGATCGCCCGCGCCGCTCTTGATGGCATCTCCCGCGGCGCCGGCGCCATGGGCATCGATATCGGCGAGTCCGAGAATCCGATGGCCGAAGAGCTCCCGGCCAACGACGCCGCTCCCGCCTACGAGGGCGAGCAGTTCGAGCGCCTTGCGGCTCCCCGCGGCGCCCCGGACGACCTGACCAAGCTGAACGGCGTCGGCCCGCAGCTCGAGAAGAAGCTCAACGAAGCCGGCATCTTCCACTACTGGCAGCTCGCTGCCATGCAGCCGGCCGATGTCGAGCAGCTCGACAAGGACCTGAAGCTCAACGGCCGCGTCGAGCGCGACGGCTGGCTCGGCCAAGCCCGGTCGATGATCGAGGCAGCCTAAAGAGGCTGTCCGGCACCGCGAATTCGCGGCGCTGCTTGAGCAAATTGATCGAGCCCGGCGTTCCATGAGCGCCGGGCTCCCTATATGCGTAAACCTGTGAAAGGATGAGCCATGGCGAACATTACCGCTGCGATGGTGAAGGAGCTGCGCGACAAGACCAGCGCCGGCATGATGGACTGCAAGACGGCCCTCAACGAGACCAACGGTGATATCGAGGCCGCCGTCGATTGGCTGCGCAAGAAGGGTCTGTCCAAGGCCGCCAAGAAGGCCGGCCGCGTGGCCGCCGAGGGCCTCGTCGCCGTCGAGTCCTCCGGTCACACCGCGACGATCCTCGAGGTCAACTCCGAGACGGACTTCGTGGCCCGCAACGACCAGTTCCAGGCCTTCGTCCGCGAAGCCGCCAAGATCGCCCTCATGGGCAACGGCACCATCGAGTCGCTCGAGAACGCCCACTTCCCGGGATCGCAGACGACCATCAAGGACCGCCTGCAGGAGCTGATCGCCACCATCGGCGAGAACATGACGCTGCGCCGCGTGGCGAAGCTCGAGGTCTCGAAGGGCCTGATCGCCTCCTACGTGCACAACGCGGTCGGCGATGGCCTCGGCAAGATCGGCGTTCTCGTGGCGCTGGAGTCGGAAGGTGACGTGACCGTGCTCGGCACCCTGGGTCGCCAGATCGCCATGCACATCGCGGCGACGAACCCGGTGGCCGTCGATGCTTCCGGCATCGATGCCGCGACCATCGAGCGCGAGAGCAACATCCTGCGCGAGAAGAATGCCGGCAAGCCGGACAACGTGCTGCAGAAGATCGTCGAGAGCGGCCTGAAGAGCTACTACAAGGAGGTCACTCTCCTGGAGCAGCCTTTCGTCCACGACCCCTCGAAGACCATCACCCAGGTCCTCAAGGAGGCCGAGTCCAAGGCCGGCAAGCCGGTCAGCCTGAAGAGCTTCGTCCGCTATGCCCTCGGCGAGGGCATCGAGAAGGAGGAAGCCCCGGACTTCGCGGCCGAGGTGGCCGCGGCGGCAGGCGGCAAGGCCTAAATCGAACCAAGCAAAACGGCGGCGCTTCAGCCGCCGTTTTCATGAGAAGGTTTGAAAAGAGAGGTCAGACAGTGACACAGTTTCGGCGCATCCTGGTGAAGCTCTCGGGAGAGGCCCTGATGGCCCCCGACGGATACTGGCTCGATCCTCAGACCCTGTCGGGGCTGGCGGAAGACCTGGCCCAGGCGACCCGCGCCGGATTCGAGATCGCCCTGGTCATCGGCGGCGGCAACATCATCCGCGGCGCCCGCATGAGCGCGGCCGGCTGGATCGACCGCCCCACCGCCGACTCCATGGGAATGCTCGGCACCGTCATGAACTCGCTCGCCATCGAGACCGCGCTCAACGCGGCCGGTGTCTCCGCCCGCACCATGGCGGCCGTCTCCATGCCGACGATCTGCGAGACCTATGCGCGCCAGCCGGCTCTGCACCATCTGGACAAGGGGCAGGTCGTGGTCCTCGCAGGCGGCACGGGCAACCCGTTCTTCACGACCGATACCGCGGCCGTGCTGCGGGCGGCCGAGCTGCGCTGCGACGCGGTGCTCAAGGCCACCCAGGTGGACGGCGTCTACTCGGCCGACCCCAAGAAGGACCCGAACGCGGTCCGCTACGACCGCATCACCCACGACGAGGCCATCGCTCGGGACTTGAAGGTGATGGACACGGCGGCCTTCGCCCTCGCCCGCGAGAGCAGGCTTCCCATCATCGTCGGCTCGGTCCATGCCCCGAGTTCCGTGACCGCAATTCTCCAAGGCAAAGTTCCTTCGACCGTTGTCTCCCCTTGATGCAGCGGCCCGCTCAGCGTAAGCCGGTTGTAATCGTTCGCGTAAGGATAGGGACCCGATGGCCACGACTTTCGACCTCGATGACATCAAGCGCCGCATGCAGGGCGCGATCAACGCTTTCAAGAACGACCTCGGCAGCCTCCGCACGGGGCGCGCCTCGCCGAATCTGCTCGACCCGATCCAGGTCGATGCCTACGGTTCGATGCTGCCGATCTCCCAGGTCGCGACCGTGAGCGTGCCGGAGCCTCGCCTCCTCAGCGTCCAGGTTTGGGACCGGGGCATGGTCTCCGCAGTGGAAAAGGCAATCCGGGAATCCGATCTCGGCCTCAACCCGCAGACCGAGGGCCAGGTCATTCGCCTGCGCATCCCCGAAATGAACGAGCAGCGCCGCAAGGAGATGGTCAAGGTCTCCCACAAATATGCGGAAGAGGCGCGCATCGCGATCCGCCACGTGCGCCGCGACGGCCTCGATCTGCTCAAGAAGCTGGAAAAGGACGGCACGGTCAGCGAGGACGACAGCAGGCGCCATGGCGAGCAGGTCCAGAAGCAGACCGACCACTTCGTGGCCGAGGTCGAGCAGATTCTGGCGGCCAAGGAAAAGGAAATCATGCAGGTCTGACGTGGTCGGACCTGCATCTGGAACGAGATCATGAGCGGCGAAGCCAAGCGGTCGATCACTCCCTTTGCCCGTGAACCGGAAGGCGAAGGCATGCCGGCCCATGTCGCCATCATCATGGATGGGAACGGCCGCTGGGCGGCCCAGAGAGGGCTGCCCCGCCTCGAAGGCCACCGTCGCGGCGTGGAGGCGATCCGCCGTGCCGTGCGCGCGGCCGGGGATCTCGGCATCCGCTATCTCACGGTCTACAGTTTCTCGGCCGAGAACTGGCGCCGGCCGGCCCAGGAGGTCTCCGATCTTATGGGCCTGCTCAAGCGCTTCGTACGTCACGATCTGGCTGAACTGCACGCCAACAACATCCGGGTCCGGATCATCGGGCAGCGGCAGGGGCTTTCGCCGGACATCCGGATGCTCCTGGACGAGGCCGAGCAGCTGACCCGCTCCAATACGGGCCTGACCCTGGTGATCGCCTTCAACTACGGCGGCCGCCAGGAGATCGTCGAGGCGATGCGCTCCCTGGCCCGGCGGGTGAGGGACGGGGCACTGGACCCGGACGCCATCGACATGGACATGGTCGAGACGGCCCTCGACACCCAGGGCATCCCCGACCCGGATCTGGTCATCCGCACCTCGGGCGAGCAGCGGGTTTCCAACTTCCTCACCTGGCAGACGGCCTATTCCGAGTTCGTCTTCCTGCCGGATTTCTGGCCCGACTTCGATGAGGCGACCTTCCGCGCCGCGCTGGCGGAATATGGCCGACGGGAGCGCCGGTTCGGCGGCCTGAGCGTGCGGGCAGGGTAAGCATGGCCGCCCAAGAAGGCCCTCCCTTGCCCCATGTCGCGAAGCGAGGCCCCTCGAAGGAGCTGACGACCAGGATCGCATCCGCCGTCGTCCTGATCCCGCTGGCCCTGGTCGCCGCCTATATGGGCGGATGGGCGTTCGCCCTGTTCTGGCTCGCCGCCGGAATCGCCATGATGATCGAGTGGACCAACATGACCCGGACCGAGCCCTTGCGGCTGGTTCAGGCGGTCTTCGGCACCGGCCTCGTGGTGCTGACCGCTCTCCTGCTCGCCGATGCCGGCTTCGTCCCCTCCGCCCTGGCCGGGCTGGGCTTTCTCGTCGCCGGAACGCTTCTCGCGAAAGGAGCGACGGGCAAGCTCTGGGCAGCCTCCGCCTTCGCCTATGCGGCCGTCATCGTCCTCGTTCCACCCATCGTTCGCGAGCATCCCAATCTCGGGCTGATCGGCCTGCTCTGGATGTTCGCCGTCGTCTGGGCGACCGACATCGCCGCCTACTTCACCGGGCGGGCCCTGGGCGGACCCAAGCTCTGGCCGGCGGTCAGCCCCAAGAAGACCTGGTCAGGCTTCGGCGGCGGTCTCGTCGCCGGCACACTCGCTGGCCTTCTCGTGGCGTGGGGCTCGCAGCGCCTCGGCCTGATGCCGCCCTTCAGCCTGCGCAACACCATCATCCTGTCCATGATCGCCTCGGTGGCCAGCCAGCTCGGGGATCTGGGCGAATCCGCCCTCAAGCGGCATTGCGACGTGAAGGATTCGAGCCATCTCATCCCCGGCCATGGCGGCGTGATGGACCGCCTCGACGGATTCTGGGCCGTTTCGCTTCTTCTCGGGCTCGTCCTTTTGATCACCTGGTTGGCAGCATAATTTCATGACGCGTTCTCTCACCATTCTCGGGGCGACCGGTTCCATCGGCCGCTCGACGTCCGATGTGGTTCTCTCCCACCGGGACGAGTTCCGCATCGAGGCGGTGGTCGGAGGGCGCGATGCCAAGGCCCTGGCGGAGGTCGCCCGCAGGCTCGGAGCCCGGTTCGCGGCTCTGGCCGACGAGCGGGGCGGGGCCGAGCTGAGGGAGGCCCTCGCCGGTTCCGGCATTGCCTCCGGGGCCGGAGACGCGGCCGTTATCGAGGCGGCCGAGCGCGATGCCGACGTGGTGCTGGCCGCCATCAGCGGCGCCGCCGGCCTTCGGCCCACCCATGCCGCCATGAAGCCCGGGCGCCGGCTCGCTCTGGCCAACAAGGAAAGCCTCGTCTGCGCGGGCGCGGCCTTCATGGCCGATGCCAAGCGCCTCGGGGTCGAGATCATGCCGGTCGATTCCGAGCACAACGCCCTCGACCAGGCGCTCGCCGCCGGGCGAAACGCCGACGTTGAGAAGGCGATCATCACCGCCACGGGCGGTCCCTTCCGCACATGGCCGCGGGAGCGCATCGCTAAGGCCAGCGCCAAGGAGGCCTCGGCTCATCCGGTCTGGTCCATGGGCTCGAAGATCAACATCGACTCGGCCACCCTGATGAACAAAGGCCTGGAGCTGATCGAGGCCCATCATCTCTTCGGTCTCGAGGCGGAGCGCCTCGACGTCCTGGTCCACCCGGAAGCCATCGTCCATGGGCTGGTCCAATGGAGCGACGGCGCCCTGACGGCGGGGCTCGCCCTGCCCGACATGAAGGTGCCCATCGCCAATGCGCTGCGGCATCGTGAGCGCCTGCGCATGGATCTGCCCCGTCTCGATCTTGCCGCGATTGGGGGATTAAGTTTCGAACGGCCGGACGAGACCCGCTTCCCGTGTCTTTCCCTTGCCAAAGCCGCTCTCCAGGCCGGCGGAGCGATGCCGGTCGTGTTGAATGCGACCAATGAGATCGCCGTCGAAGCGTTCATGGCAGGACGCATTGGATTTTACGCGATATCCGAATATGTTGAGAGTGTTTGCTCGATCTTTTCGCGAAGAAACATCGCCGCTCCCTCGACCGTCTCCGAGGCCCTCGCCATCGACGAGGAGGCCCGGGTGACGGCACGGCAGGCGATCCCGGCGGTTTACGAACAGACGCTGCCCCAGGGGGCGCGAAAGGGACGATGATGGAATTGCTTGCAACGATCAGCGGCGCGACGGGATCTCTCGCCCTCACCCTGATTTCATTTCTCGTGGTCCTGACGGTGGTCGTCTTCATCCACGAACTCGGCCACTTCTGGGTCGGTCGGCTCTGCGGCGTGGGCGTGACCGCCTTCTCCATCGGTTTCGGGCGCGAGCTGTTCGGCTGGACCGACAAGCACGGAACCCGTTGGAAGATCGCGGCGATTCCGCTGGGCGGCTACGTGAAGTTCGTCGGGGATCTCAACGCGGCCAGCGTTCCGAACCAGAACCAGATCCAGCAGATGTCTGCCGCCGAGCGGGCGGTGAGTTTTCCCCATCAAAACGTGGCGAAGCGCGCGGCGATCGTGGCGGCCGGGCCGATCGCGAACTTCATCCTCGCCATCGCGATCTTCGCCGGCTTCAACTACTTCAGCGGCCGGCAGGTCCTGGAGCCGCGGATCGAGGCCGTGCAGGCCGGCAGCGCCGCCGAGCGGGCCGGGTTCCAGCCGCAGGACCTCATCCTCTCCATCGACGGCAGGAGAATCGAGACCTTCGCGGACATGCAGCTCCTCGTGAGCTCGAGCGCGGGCGAAAGCCTCACCTTCACGGTCGAAAGGGGCGGGCAGACCGTTACCCTCAGCGCCGTCCCCAACTTTGTTGAGCGGACGACTCCCTTCGGCAAGCAGCGCATCGGCCTTCTCGGAGTCGAGGCCTCGAAGGACCCGGCGGCGATCAAGCGGGTCTCCTATTCTCCGCTCGGGGCCCTCAAGGCGGGCGTCGCCGAGACCTGGAACCTGATCGACCGGACCCTCAACTTCCTGCGCCGCCTCGTCATGGGGTGGGAATCGGCCGACCAGCTCTCCGGCCCCATCGGCATCGCCCGTGCTTCCGGTACGGCATTCGACGTCGGCGGCGTCTACAGCCTGGTGAGCCTGATCGGATTCATGTCGGTCTCCATCGGCCTCATTAACCTTTTTCCCATTCCGCTTCTCGATGGCGGGCACCTGCTTTTCTATGCCATCGAGGCCATCCGCGGCCGTCCGTTGAGCGAAAGGGCCCAGGAAATCGGCTTCCGCATCGGCTTCGCGATCGTTGCGATGCTTATGCTTTTCGCCACCTGGAACGATCTTGTTCACCTTGGCACAAGTTTTATGGACCGAGGATCGTGACACAGACGCCACGCCCGTTAAAAATGCTACTGTGTAGGGGAAAGCGCCGTTTGCAATGACGGCGAAAGTTTGTACAAGCGACCCACACCGATAAGGTTGGGACGCGTGTCTCAGCCGGCGGGGCAACCCGCTATGGGACAAATGATAAAGAGACGGGCCAGTTGATGATGTCGACGACCACGCCACGCCGGAAGAAACCGGCCGCCACCGCTGTTATCGCCCTGAGCGCGCTGATGGCGGGAATCACTGCAGCCGATACCGCTTTCGCTCAGCAGGCGAGCCGCCGGGCCTCGGCGGCGCAGGGTCCCATCATTAACCGGGTGGTCATCGAAGGTAACAAGCGGGTGGAGCGGGCCCTGATCGAGGGCGATCTCCAGCTGCGGGCGCGGGCGCCGTACAATCAGGCGGCCGTGGATGCCGACGTCCAGCGCATTCTCGAGGTCTATCGCCGTTCGGGCCGTGGCCTGGCCCAGGTGACGCCTCGCGTCGTGGACCTGCCGAACGGCCGGGTCGACGTGGTCTACACCATCGTCGAGGGCGACAAGACCGGCGTGCGGGAGATCCGCTTCGTCGGCAACAGCCAGATTTCGTCCAGCCGCCTGCGCGGCATCATGACGACCACCGAGACGAACTTCCTGAGCTTCCTCAAGACCTCGGACGTCTACGATCCGGATCGCATCGCTAACGATCTCGAGCTGATCCGTCGTTACTACCTCAAGAACGGCTATGCCGATTTCCGCATCGTTTCCAGCGATGTGACGTTCGACCCCAATGGCGGCGGCTACATCGTGACCATCGCCGTGGAGGAGGGGCCGCAATACCGCATCGGCAGCGTGAACGTCGATTCGCGTATCCCCGAAGTGACCGCCGAGTCCGTCAGCGGCGCCATCTCGACCTCTGCCGGGGCGGTCTACAACGCCAATCTCGTCGAGCGGACGCTCCAGGACATCACCACGAACGTGGCCCGTCGCGGCTATGCCTTCGCGCAGGTTCGCCCGGTCGGCACGCGCGACCCGGCGACCCAGACGGTCAGCCTCGCCTACATCATCGAAGAGGGGCCGCGCGTCTACATCGAGCGCCTCAACGTCCGCGGCAACAGCCGTACCCGCGACTACGTGATCCGTCGCGAGTTCGACCTCGGCGAGGGTGACGCCTACAACAAGGTGCTCATCGACCGGGCCGAGCGCCGCCTCAACAACCTCGGCTACTTCAAGCGCGTCCGGATCTCGAACGAGCCGGGTTCCGCTCCCGACCGCGTCGTCGTGAACGTGGATGTGGAGGATCAGTCCACCGGCGCCTTCTCGGTCTCGGGCGGCTACTCCACCGCCGACGGGTTCATCGGCGAGGTGGCCGTCAGCGAGTCGAACTTCCTCGGCCGCGGCCAGTTCGTCCGCCTGGCCGGCCAGCTCGGCGAACGCACCAACGGCGTCGACTTCTCGTTCACTGAGCCGTACTTCCTCGGCTACCGGATGTCGGCGGGTATCGACCTGTTCTCGAAGTTCAGCGATCAGACCAAGTACTCCCGCTACGAGAACCGCGTCACCGGCGGTCAGCTCCGCCTCGGCCTTCCCTTCACGGAAGAGTTCACGCTGACCCTGCGTTACTCGCTGTTCCAGCAGGACCTGAAGATCCCGAACACCTACAAGCAGCCCTATAACGACTGCTCGGCGCCGCTGCCGGGTTATACCCAGCTCAATGCCGATGGGACGCCCAACCGCTTCTTCTGTGAAGGCAACGGCGAGGCGTCGCTCGCGATCAAGGAATCTCAGGGCAAGACCCTGACCTCGCTCGCGGGTCTGACCTTCAACTACAACACGCTCGACAACGTGAAGGACCCGCGCAACGGCTTCTATGCCGAGGTGAAGACCGACTTCGCCGGTCTTGGCGGCGACTCGCGCTACTTCCGCGCCACCGGCGACGCCCGTTACTACTACGAGCTGATGGAAGACATCGTCGGTATCGCCCGCGTCCAGGGCGGTCACATCATCGGCCTCGGAAACAACAACAGCGGCATCGGAAACGGCGGCGACCTGCGTATCGTCGACCACTTCTTCATGGGCCCGTCGCTGGTCCGCGGCTTCGCCACCAACGGTATTGGACCGCGTGACATTTCGAGCCTGGACACCAACGCGAACGCCATCGGCGGCACCACCTATTTCGGCGGTACCCTCGAGGTTCAGTTCCCGATCTTCGGCCTGCCGCGCGATCTGGGCCTGAAGGGCGCCGTGTTCGCCGATGCGGGTACGCTGTTCGGCTACAAGGGCCCGACCTCGTTCGATATCGGCGGCGGCAGCATCCTGGACCCGATCAACGGCTGCACCCAGAACCCGAACGTTCCGCAGAACTGCATCAGCGTGCTGGACAGCAAGAAGCTGCGCTCGTCCGTCGGTGCTTCGATCCTCTGGTCTTCGCCGCTCGGCCCGATCCGCTTCGACTATGCCTTTGCGCTCTCGAAGGAGGAAGGTATCCTTGCTGCGAACGGCGCTCGGATCGGTGGCGACCGGACCCAGGCCTTCCGCTTCTCGGGCGGTACACGCTTCTAATAGGAGAGGGCGCCTCAGCGGCGCCCTCGCTCTTGTTTCATGACAGAAACGACTTTCTTCCCGCAAAGCCAGGCGCTTACGCTGCGTCAGGTGGCGGAGATGGCCAACGCGAAGCTCCCCGACGGTACCGACGGGGAGCTTTTGCTTCGAGGCGTGGCTCCGCTGGAGAGCGCCGGCCCGCACGATCTCGCCTATATGGACAACGCGGCCTATGTCGGCGCCCTGGGTGCAACGAAGGCCGCGGCCTGTCTGGTCACGCCGCGTTTCGCCGCGAAGGTGCCGGCGCATACCGTCGCCATCGTGACGCCGCTCGCCTACCGGGTGTTCGCTCAGGTCCTGGCCCTGCTGTTTCCCTCCGCCATGCGGCCGGAATCGGCCTTCGCCTCCACCGGCATCTCTCCGGGCTCCTTCGTCCATCCGACGGCCCGCCTGGAGCATGGGGTGCGGGTCGATCCGGGGGCCGTGATCGGTCCGGAGGCGGAGATCGGGGCGGGAACCCTGGTCGGGGCGCACGCGGTCATCGGCCAGCGCGTCAAGATCGGGCGGGACTGCACGATCGCGCCCCATGTCAGCGTGTCCCACGCCTTCATCGGCAACCGGGTCATCCTGCACCCGGGCGTCCGCATCGGTCAGGACGGATTCGGCTTCGCCATGGGGCCGCAGGGTCATCTCAAGGTGCCGCAGGTCGGCCGCGTCATCATCCAGGACGACGTGGAGATCGGCGCCAATACCACTGTGGACCGCGGTGCGAGCCGCGATACGGTGATCGGCGAGGGCACCAAGATCGACAACCTCGTTCAGATCGCCCACAACGTGGTCATCGGCCGCCATTGCGTGATCGTGGCCCAGGTCGGCATCGCCGGCTCGACCACGGTGGAGGATTTCGTCGCCATCGGCGGCCAGGTCGCCGTGAAGGGGCATGTGCGGATCGGCATGGGCGCGCAGATCGCCGCCACCAGCGGCGTGAACGGCGATGTGCCGGCCGGCGCCCGGTGGGGCGGAATTCCCGCTCGCCCGATGCGCGAGTGGTTCAGGGAAATCCACGCTCTGAAAAAACTTGCATCCCAGGGCGATTCCAGCGATTCCGCCAAAGATGATGGCGCGTCTTCGTAGAATAGACGCCGAGTAGCATCCGGAGTGAACACATGTCCGAAGCGCCGACTACGCTTCAAACGGCCGATATCATGCAGATTCTGGATCTGCTGCCCCATCGCTATCCGTTTCTGCTCGTCGACAAGATCATCGAGATCGACGGCGACAATTCCTGCATCGGCATCAAGAACGTCACCTTCAATGAGCCGCAATTCACAGGTCATTTCCCGTCGCGCCCGATCTTTCCGGGCGTGTTCCTGATCGAGGGCATGGCTCAGACCGCCGGTGCGATCTGCGTGGCATCGAAGATCGCCCAGCAGACCAAGCCGAAGCAGGTCTTCTTCATGACCATCGACAAGGTGAAGTTCCGCAAGCCCGTGGAACCGGGCGACAGGGTTGAATTCCATATGCGCAAGTTGAACAACCGCCGCAACATGTGGTGGTACAAGGGCGAGGCCAAGGTCGACGGGAACCTCGTCTGCGAGGCCGAAGTCAGCGCCATGCTGGTGACCGACTGATGGAAACGTTCATCCATCCGCTGGCCGTCGTCGAAGACGGCGCGAAGATCGGCGAGGGCGTCAGGATCGGCCCCTTCTGCACGGTCGGGCCCGAGGTGGAGCTGGGCGACGGCTGCCAGCTCATCAGCCATGTGGCCCTCGCCGGGCGGACCACCATCGGCCCGCGCACGCGCATCTTCCCCTTCGCGTCCATCGGCCACATCCCGCAGGACCTGAAATACAAGGGTGAGGCTTCGACTCTGGAGATCGGCGCCGATTGCATGATCCGCGAAGGCGTGACCATGAATCCGGGCACCGAAGGCGGGGGCTTGCGCACCGTCATCGGCGACCGCTGCGCCTTCCTGGCGGGCTCCCATGTGGGTCACGATACGAAGGTCGGCAACGACTGCATCCTGTCCAACAACGTGATGCTGGCGGGCCATGTCACGGTCGGCAACTTCGTGATCTTCGGCGGCGGCTCGGCGGTGATCCAGTTCGCCCGCGTCGGATCGCACGCTTTCGTCGGCGGCATGTCCGGCCTCGAGAACGATCTCATCCCCTACGGCATGGCCATGGGCAACCGGGCGCATCTGGCCGGTCTCAACATCATCGGCCTGCGCCGCCGCGGCTTCACGCGCGAGCAGATCCACGATATCCGCCGTGCCTATCGCCTGCTCTTCGCGGACGAGGGCACCCTGTCGGAGCGCGTCGAGGACGTGGCGGAGGAGTTCTCCACCCATCCCTTCGTTCACGAGATCCTCGACTTCATCCGCGAGGGCAAGGACCGCTCGATCTGCACGCCCCGGGATCCTGTCGGAACCGCCTGATGAATCCGGACGGCCCGATTGCGATTCTCGCCGGGTCCGGGCAGCTCCCCATCCAGCTCGTGAAGCATCTCGAGCGGGTGGGGCGGGATTACCGCATCCTCGCCTTCCGGGGCTTCGCCGCGCCGGAGCTGCGCCGGCAGGCCCATGCGAGCGCGGATCTCCTCGACCTGAAGACCATCATGTCCGTGCTCGACGGGTGGCGGCCGCAGGCCGTTTCCCTCGTGGGAGCGGTGCGTCGCCCCGGCTTCTCGGCTCTGCTCGGGGCCTATTCGCTCCTGCGCAACCGGCAGGAGGTGATGGAGGTCATCGCCCGCGGCGACGATCAGGTGCTGCGAGGCGCCGTGATGCTGCTGGAGGAGCGCGGCCACCGGGTCGTGGGCGCCCATGAGCTGGCGCCCGGCCTCGTGGCGCCGTCCAGCCTGCGCGGCGCGCGGGAAGCCGGCGCCGACGACCGGCAGGCCATTGCGGTCGGGCTCGACCTCCTCAACTCCCTCTCGGCCTTCGACATCGGTCAAGCCGCGATCGTGGCCCGCGAGCACGTGCTCGCCATCGAAGGCCCCGAGGGGACGGACCGGATGCTGCGCCGGGTCCGGGGCATGCGTCAGAGCTGGTTCGGCCTGCGCCGGAGCAAGGAGGGCGGCGTTCTGATCAAGGCTGCCAAGCGCGGGCAGGATCTGCGCGTCGACATGCCGACCATAGGGCCGAAGACCGTGCAGGAGGCCGCGCGGGCCGGGTTGTCCGGCATCGCAGTGGGTGCAGGCTCCACCCTCGTCCTCGAACAGGAGGAGACTTTGGCGACGGCGGACCGGCTCGGCCTCTTCCTCGTCGCCGTGGACCTGCCCTGGATGGAGCCGCCCCATGAGTGAGAACAGGCCGTTGTCGATCTGGATCGTCTCGGGAGAGGAATCGGGTGACCAGCTCGGCGCGAAGCTCATGCGGGGCCTCAAGAAGCGGCTCGGAGCCGAGCGCCTGCAATTCGGCGGCGTCGGCGGTCATGCCATGAGGGCTGAGGGGCTGGAAAGCCTCTTTCCCCTGGAAGACATCGCCGTCATGGGCATCTCCGCCGTCATCGCGCGCCTGCCCACCATCCTCAAACGCATCAGGCTCACCGTGGATGCGGTCGTGGCGGCCAAGCCCGACCTGCTCGTCATCATCGATAGCCCGGACTTCACCCACCGCGTGGCCAAGGCCGTGCGGCAGCGCGCCCCGCAGATCCCGATCGTCGATTACGTCAGCCCCTCCGTCTGGGCTTGGCGTCCGGGCCGTGCCCCGAAGATGCGGGTTTATGTGGACCACCTCCTGGCCCTGCTTCCCTTCGAGCCCGCCGCCCATGAGCGCCTCGGCGGTCCGCCGACGACCTATGTGGGCCATCCGCTCATCGAGCGTCTCGACGAGATCCGGCCAAAGGCGGGCGAGAGGCGACAGGCGGCGGATGCTCCCCTGAAGCTCCTCGTCCTTCCCGGCAGCCGCCGCTCGGAGGTGAGCCGCCTCATGGAGCCTTTCGGCGAGACCCTGGCGCTATTGAAGGAGCGCTCGCCGCGCCCCTTCGAGGTGACGATTCCGGCCGTGCCGCACCTCGCCGCCGAAATCGGGCAGAGGGCAGGTGCCTGGAGCGTGAAGCCGAAGATTGTCGAGGGCGAGGCCGCGAAATGGGCCGCCTTCCGCGAAGCTGACGCCGCGCTCGCGGCATCCGGCACCGTGACCCTGGAACTGGGGCTCTCCGGCGTGCCGATGGTCGTGGCCTATCGCGTGTCGAAGATCGAGGAGGTGCTGAAATACCTCATCAAGGCGCCCTCCATCGTGCTCACGAACCTGGTGCTGGGCGAGAACGTGATCCCGGAGCTGATCCAGTGGGACTGCACGCCCGAGAAGCTGACCGAGGCGCTGCTGCCCCTGCTCTCCGACACGCCGGAGCGCCGCCGTCAGGTCGAAGCGTTCCGGCGCATGGACGATCTCATGCGCATCGGCGACGAGGCTCCGAGCGAGCGTGCGGCGCGGATCGTGGAAGAGGTGTTGAGCCGTTGAGGCTTGAGCCACCTGCTGCCCTGTGCTCAGTTCAAGCGTGAAGATCAGGAGGATCTCGGCATGGGCCTGCAGCGTATGGCTTGCATCGCCAGATATTCGGTCACGATATTCGCAGCAGGCCTTACGGCTGCTGGCGCCTATGCGAACGAGCTGAAGTGTGAGGGGCCATTTGCCCGGAACGCGGGCCACGAGCAGCTCGTTTCGGCTTTCGGAGAAGCGAATGTCGCGAAAGAAATCGTTCACGAAGAGGGCATGGAGATCAAGGCGAGCGTCGTCTTCCCTGATGATCCGGAGAAACGTCTGGAAGTGATCTGGTGGGACGAGGAGGCCAGTAGGCAGCCGTCCATCGTTCGCACGCTCGGAACAGGTTGGTCACTGCCGAAGGGTGTGCGCGTGGGCATGCCGTTGAACGAGGTGGAGGCAGCCAATGGCAGACCTTTCCTTCTCTACGGCTTCGGTTGGGATTACGGAGGCACTATATCGGATTGGAAGGGCGGCGCACTCGCCAGGCTCCCCGGCGACTGCAATCCGTTCGCCATCTTCAGCCCTGAACAGAGCTCAGGCGAAGATGCACGGTTGAAGGTCTCCGGCGATAGCGAATTCGGATCGGATACCCTGAAATGATGGCCGTAGCGCCGAAGGTCTACGGTATCGGTTTCGGCTATCCGCAAGACAACAGACAATAAAAAGGGGCCTTTTGGCCCCTTTTCTTTCTCGAGTATCGAACGCTTACCCGCGCTGGGCGACCGTCACGTAGTCGCGCTTGGGCGAGCCCGTATAGAGCTGGCGCGGGCGGCCGATGCGCTGGGACGGGTCCTCGATCATCTCGCTCCACTGGGCGATCCAGCCGACCGTGCGGGCCAGCGCGAAGAGCACCGTGAACATGGAGGTCGGGAAGCCCATCGCCTTGAGGGTGATGCCCGAATAGAAGTCGATGTTCGGGTAGAGCTTCTTTTCGACGAAGTACTCGTCCCGCAGGGCGATCTGCTCGAGCTCGATGGCGACTTCGAGGAGCGGATCGTCCTTGACGCCGAGCTCGTTGAGCACCTCGTGCGTGGTCTTCTGCATGATGCGGGCGCGCGGATCGTAGTTCTTGTAGACCCGGTGGCCGAAGCCCATGAGGCGGAACGGATCGTTCTTGTCCTTGGCCTTGGCGATGTATTCCGGAATCCGGTCGGGCGTTCCGATCTCCTCCAGCATCTTCAGGGCCGCCTCGTTGGCGCCGCCATGGGCGGGACCCCAGAGGCAGGCGATGCCGGCCGCGATGCAGGCGAACGGGTTCGCGCCCGACGAGCCGGCGAGGCGCACGGTCGAGGTCGAGGCGTTCTGCTCGTGATCGGCGTGGAGGATGAAGATCCGGTCCAGCGCCCGCGAGAGCACCGGGTTGACCTTGTACTCCTCGGCCGGGACCGCGAAGCACATGCGCAGGAAGTTGGACGTGTAGTCCAGCTCGTTCGCGGGATACACGAAGGGCTGGCCGACATGGTACTTGTAGGCCATCGCGGCGAGCGTCGGCATCTTGGCGATCATGCGCATGGAGGCGACCATGCGCTGGTGCGGATCCGAGATGTCGGTCGAGTCGTGATAGAAGGCCGAAAGGGCGCCGACGCAGCCGACCATGATCGCCATCGGGTGGGCGTCGCGGCGGAAGCCGGTGAAGAACCGGTTCATCTGGTCGTGCACCATCGTGTGGCGCGTGACGCGGTAGTCGAAATCCGCCTTCTGGGCGGCGGTCGGCAGCTCTCCGTAGAGAAGCAGATAGCAGGTCTCGAGGAAGTCGCCGTGCTCGGCGAGCTGTTCGATGGGGTAGCCGCGGTAGAGCAGGATGCCCTTGTCGCCGTCGATATAGGTGATCTTGGACTCGCAGGCCGCCGTCGAGGTGAAGCCGGGGTCGTATGTGAACATCCCGGTCTGACCGTAGAGCTTGGAAATGTCGACGACGCTCGGACCGATGGTGCCTTCTTTGACAGCCAGTTCCACCGACTTATCGTCAACGTTGAGCGTGCTGGAGGTAGAACTCATGCGTCTTCGCCCTTTCAAAAGGAGGCCGGGCATAACCTAGAGCAGCCATGGGTTTCGGAGAAGGTCTCCGGCCGGACTGCCGATCCGAATTATGCCGGTCGGTAGGTAGGATGGGGTCTCGGTAGCTTATCCGTATGGAGGGGGCAAGCACGTCTAAAGGCGAGGTGCGCCCGCTATGCAGCGGGCGCATCCTTCAGTTGGTCGCGCAGGCGCAACAGCGTTTCGTCCTTGCCGAGCACCGCCATCACGTCGAAGAGGCCGGGGGAGGTCGCCCGTCCCGTCAGGGCCGCGCGCAGGGGCTGCGCCACCTGTCCGAGCTTGGCGCCGATGGCCTCGGCGTGCTCGCGCACGACCGCCTCCACGCCGGCAGCCGACCAGTCGGAGACCGCGTCCAGCTTCTCGACGATGCCGTCCAGGCGGGCGCGGCCGTCCGCCAGCAGGCTCGCGGCCTTCTCGTCGAGGTGCAGCGGGCGCTTCGCATAGAGGTAATAGGCGCTGTCGAGGAGCTCCACGAGGGTCTTGGCGCGCTCCTTCAGGCCCGGCATGGCGGCGAGAAGCTTCTGCCGCAGGGCTGGCGTGAGGGTGCGGCCGAGATGGTGCTCGTCCTTGTCGAGTTCCGGCAGCAGATCTTCGAGAGCATTCACCAGCCGCTCGTCGTCCGACTGGCGCATGTAGTGGCCGTTGAGGTTTTCGAGCTTGGCGAAGTCGAAGCGCGCCGGAGAGCGGCCGATGCTGGAGAGAGCGAAGGCGTCGATCATCTCCTGTGTGGAGAAGATCTCCTGGTCGCCATGGCTCCAGCCGAGGCGCACGAGATAGTTGCGCAGGGCTTCCGGCAGGTAGCCCATGCTGCGATAGGCCTCGACGCCGAGCGCGCCATGACGCTTGGAGAGCTTCGCGCCGTCCGGTCCGTGGATGAGCGGGATATGGGCCATCTTCGGCACGTCCCAGCCCAGCGCCTGATAGATCTGCGTCTGGCGGGCGCCGTTGGTCAGGTGGTCGTCGCCGCGGATGATGTGGGTCACGTTCATGTCGTGATCGTCCACCACCACGGCGAGCATGTAGGTCGGCGTCCCGTCCGAACGCAGCAGCACGAGATCGTCCAGATCCTTGTTCTGCCAGACCACGCGGCCCTGCACCTCGTCCTCCACCACGGTCTCGCCCTCGGTGGGGGCCTTGAGGCGGATCACGGGCTTCACGCCCTCGGGCGCCTCGGAGGGGTCGCGGTCGCGCCAGCGGCCGTCATAGCGCATGGGGCGGCCCTCGCGGCGGGCCGTCTCGCGCATCTCCTCCAGCTCCTGCTGGCTGGCATAGCAGTAATAGGCGCGGCCGGAGGCCAGCAGGGACTCCGCCACCTCCTTGTGCCGTGCGGCGCGGGAGAACTGGTAGACCACGTCCCCGTCCCAATCGAGGCCGAGCCATTTCAACCCGTCCAGGATCGCCGCGATGGCGGCGTCCGTGGAGCGTTCCCGATCCGTGTCCTCGATGCGCAGCAGCATCTTGCCGCCGTGCCGCTTGGCGTAGAGCCAGTTGAACAGGGCCGTGCGTCCTCCGCCGATATGCAGGAAGCCGGTGGGCGAGGGGGCGAAACGGGTGACAACGGTCATCGGTGGCAAAACCTTAGCGTTCAAGGAGTTCGTGCGGGCTCACGGTCACGGCGCCCGCGACTCATCCACAGGCCGGATTTGGCCGCGGCGCGCGCTCGTCTAACATGCAAACCCACCCAGCGTTAAGCCGAAGCGATGGCCGAAGACAACAGGGGAGACCGAAGCCGGACGCCGCGCACCCTCGCGCGGGCCCTCGTGCTGCCCCGGATCGGGTGGACTTCCATCGATTTCGGCTTCCTCGACGGCCGCGAATGGCTTGCGGGAAATCTGGCCAGAGAGGTCGAGCAGCGCCGGCTTTTCCCGTGGATCGCCGTCTGTTTCGGGCTCGGCATCATCCTGTTCTTTCAGGCCGATGCACCCGCACTCTGGGCGCCGGTGGGGGCTTTCGTCCTTTGCACGGCTGTCGCAGCGGGCTTGCGCCGGCGCCCGGTGCCGCTTGCCGTCATGATCGGGTTCGCCGCGCTTTTCGCCGGGTTCTCGGCCGGAGCGATCCGCGCCCGGAGCGTCGCGGCTCCGGTTCTCGCCCGCATGACGATTGCGCCGGTCGCAGGCTTCATCGAGGCCGTGGAGGACCGGGAGCAGGGCAAGCGGCTGCTGATCCTCGTTGCCGAACTGAAGGGCGTTCCCGATGCGGAAAGACCGCATCTGGTGCGCGTGTCGGTGCGGAACGGGGAGGGGCTGGCGGCAGGGCTCTTCGTCACCGGAACGGTGCGCCTCCTCCCGCCGCCGCAGCCCGCCTGGCCGGGAGGGTACGACTTCGCGCGGGACGCCTATTACAAGGGCATCGGTGCCGTCGGGTCCTTCACGGGTGCGGTGAAGCAAGCCGATCCGCCATCGGATCCGCCCTGGTCCGTCCGGGTCGCGGCCCAGGTGGACGGCGCGCGCAACGCCCTGACCCATCGCATCGCCTCCGCCATCGGCGGTCCCGCGGGCGGTGTCGGCGCGGCTCTGGTGACGGGCAAGCGGGGGCTGATCGGCGAGCCGACGAATGACGTGCTGCGCGGGGCCGGGATCTATCACATCGTCACTGGTCGGGTCTGCAGAAGATGGCGAGGTGAACAGTATCTGGTCCACATGCCAGATGCACACTTGCGAGATCATGACCAGTCAGGCTGCTGGCTCAGCAGTCCCGTTCTTACCGTTCAGGCTGGTGTGAAGGTTTGAAGTTTCTGAAGGTGACCGAGTAGCGTTGGCTATCCACGGCCGGGATGCTGTGCTCCCACTCCGTTCGGGAGGGGCCCTGCAGCAGATACACAGAGCGAGGCTCCGTGACAACGGACGCGCGCTCCCACTTGGAACCCACCTTGCGCCTGAAGCGAAACACGCACGGTGATCCGAGCGAGATGCCGACCACCTCGGCGAACATGGGCTTGTCCTTGTGCCAGCCGATCCCAGCGCCAGCTGAATATTCCGTTAGAAGGACATGCTGGAATTCAGCGGCTTCAAGGCTGGCGAAGCGAGCCGCACGTTCGCGCAACGGGAGCAGGAACGCTGGCATGTCCTCGGTTCTCTGCAGTTCCATCCGGTTGAAGTCGTATTGCCAGCCGAAGGAGAGGACGCGTCGGTTGCCGCGGTAGCCCCGGAACTCGAACGCTTTGAACGGCAGGGCCGCGAACTGGTCCACAAGGCCGAGCTCCTCGTCCGTCGAGAGGAAGTCAGGCTGGTATCTGAACTCCTCAGGGAGGGAAGGGGGCGCTCGAAAAAGGTCGGGTTGGCTGTGGCTCATGGCAATATCCGCTCACCGGACAGCCAATGCAATACTGGATGCGTCCGTTCCTTGAACGGGTGTTCCGTGGTCGATCCGCCCCAACGGACCTTTGCCACAGGTCTGCCCTGTACCAGCACGTCCCGTTCACGCGGAGAGTCAACTTTTGCCTTTTCGAGGTCAGTTCACCTTCGCGATAGCAGTGGGGGCACCGACAGCACTTCTCACAGAAGCGGATAACCTGCGTGTTGAAGCCCGGACCTTCCAGGATTCGGCCACCGTTATCCTGACGGGCGGAGCGTACGCTTTGCGCCGGGTGCGACCTCCTCAAGGCAGCGCTGAAAGACACTTTCCATGATCGGGAGCAGATCATCAGGATCGAGCAAAGAGGAACGATTTGATGCCTTGGATCGAAGTCCATGCTCGATCAAGGTATCGTGGTAGAAATCAACCGCCTCGGTGTCGATGTGCCCCCAATCCAATCCAGTCTCATTGAAGAGCCGGGTCAGGTTCCGGCCATACCGTCGGAGATCATCCGGCGTCGCACTCCTTGAGAGAAGAACAGCCTTGAGGCTGAGTTCAATGCAGTGACAGGCCAGCGCCCCGGCTGGCGCCGGATGGGCCAGCCGCGGTCCGGCGGCAACATGGAAAGCCGACTGACCAAAACTTTCCGCGCACGTGATGAACCCCTGCCATGTGCAATCCATGGTCTCAACCTTGTTCATTTGTCTCGCTTTCTAACATGTGTGGAGTTCCTGCGGTTGCCGCTCGTTTGGCCGCTTCCCGCTGGCCTGCCTCCACAAAAGTGGTCCTCCCTGATGTATGGCTTTCGAGCCGAATGGAGGACGAAAGAGAATGAGCAAGAAGAGACACACGGCCGAGGAGATTGTCGCCAAGTTGCGGCAAGTCGACGT
>NZ_JBHSBQ010000042.1:0-507 GCF_042650665.1 Microvirga sp. GCM10011540
CCACCAGCGACATCTACCGCTTCGAAGTGCGTGACGGCGACCAGTTCTCCTCCTCGCGCTTCACCGACGTGGCCGGCTCGGAGCGTTCCGAGATCAGCCAGTCCCTGCGCCAGTCCATCGGCGGCGCGGCCAACTACGCCTCCGTCGCCTGGGACTTCATGATCGAGCCGGGCTCGGCCAACACCGCCAAGTGGATGAGCCTGGGCCAGTTCCACTCCGGCATGAACAAGTCGGGCCCGTTCGACTTCGGCCTGCGCGGCGACGAGAGGCTGTCCTTCGTGATCCGCTCCGACAACGGCGAGCGTGAGATCGAGCTGCCGTCGAACATCAAGCGCGGTCACTGGTACGACGCCAAGGTGGACGTGCATTTCGGTCCCAACGGCGGCGGCTACGTCAAGGTGTGGCTCGACGGCGAGCTGGTGGTGAACTACTCGGGCGCGGTGGGCTATTCCGGCCAGAGCACCACGCACTGGAACATGGGCGTGTACCGCTCCTCGCCGTCCGGCG
>NZ_JBHSBQ010000043.1:0-509 GCF_042650665.1 Microvirga sp. GCM10011540
ACGTCCTTGCCGCTCTTGCCGTAGAGCATGTCGTTGCCGTCCCCACCGGTCAGCCGGTTGCCCCGCGAGGTGCCGCGCAGCACCAGATCGACCGGCAGCGGAGGATTGGGGTTGCCGGGGTTGTTCGGAGTGCCGGGGTTGTTCGGGTCGGTGGGGGTATCCGCCACGTCCGTGACGCTGACGGTGAAGCTCTGCGTGGCCTCGCCGCCCCAGGAGTCCTTCACCCTCACGGTGACGGAGTGCTGGGCCTTGGCCTCGAAGTCGAGGGCGCGGCGGGTGACCAGATAGCCGTCGCGGATGTCGAAGGCGCCGTCCGCGTCCGTCTCGATGGAGTAGGTGAGCGCATCCCCGTCCGCATCGGTGGCCGTGAGGCGGCCGATCTGGGCGTCGGCGGCGTTCTCGGCCACAGCGGCACCGGAGAGCGCCAGACTGATGGGAGCGCTGTTGATGAGCGCGACGGTCTTGTTCTCGGCCTCGAAGCGGGCGAAGCGGATGTTGGTCAGGGTGTC
>NZ_JBHSBQ010000044.1:0-517 GCF_042650665.1 Microvirga sp. GCM10011540
CGGGACCCAACCGCGTGTGGCTGGCCGACATCACGTACATTCCAACCGGTGAGGGCTGGCTCTACCTGGCGGCCGTGCTGGACTTAGCCACCCGGAAGGTGGTGGGTTGGGCGATGCGTGATCATATGCGCACCGAGCTGACCCTTGGCGCTCTGATCATGGCAGCCCAGCGGCAGCAGCCAAGCCCTGGGCTCATTCATCATTCGGATCGCGGCAGCCAATACGCGGCTGAGGCCTATGCCCAACAACTGGCTCTGATGAAGGCGAAGGCGTCAATGAGCCGGACGGGCTGTTGTTACGACAATGCCCCGATGGAATCGTTCTTCCATTCCTTGAAGGTAGAGCTGGTCCATCAGCGGAACTGGGTGACCCGCGAAGAAGCCCGGCGGGATCTGTTCGTCTACATCGAGGGCTACTACAATCGGCAGCGCATTCACTCGGCGCTCGGGTATCTCACGCCCGAGCAAGCAGAGCGGACAGCGAGCTAACCGGTGTCCACTTAATCGAGGGAAGATCA
>NZ_JBHSBQ010000045.1:0-527 GCF_042650665.1 Microvirga sp. GCM10011540
CTGATCGCGATAATCGTCCATCGCCTCGATATCCTGCTCCGTCACCCCCCGGATGAACAGCTGATCGCCCCGAAGCCAGAACCGCTCCAGCGGAAACGCCACACGGTCCGCCCCGATCCCGAGAAAGCCGCCCGACTCCACCACCACGAACTGACGCCCCTGCGGCGTGGTGATCACCCGGTCCACCTCGCCGATCTCCTGGCCGCGCAGGTTGCGCACCTCCATGTCCTCCAGCGACGCCACCCCGATCGGCTGCATGCGCACGTTCTCCTGGTTGATCGCCGCCGTGTTCTCCACGTCGCCCACCCCCAGCGTCTCACGTACCCGCCGCTGCTCCTCCGGCGTCACCTCGGCCGACACCGCCGCCTGCTGCTGGCGCTGCTGCATCTGCGCCTGCTGACGCTGCTGCTGCTGGGCCTGCTGCTGGCCCTGCATCTGCTCGTAGCGGATGGTGGGCTGGCCCTGGGCCTCGTTGAAGATCACCCGCGGCTCGCCCGTGCGCTCGTACGACACCTGCGGCTGGTCCG
>NZ_JBHSBQ010000046.1:0-549 GCF_042650665.1 Microvirga sp. GCM10011540
GACGACGAGGGCGAAGGTGTCGGAGACAGCCTCGCCAGCGCTGTCGGTGGCCGTCACCGTCACATCATAGGTGCCGGCTGCCGTGGGCGCGCCCGAGAAGGTGCGGGTTGCCGGATCAAAGCTCACGCCTTCCGGCAGCCCCGCAGCGCTCAGGGTGAGCGTGTCGCCGCTGTCGAGATCCGCATCGGCAAACATCGTGGCCGGCAGAGCCAGGCTCAGAGCCTGGCCCACCTTGCCGGTCTGGTCCGCCGCCTCCTCGGCGACGGTGGGGGCATCGTTGGTGTTGGTGACCGTGAGGGTGAAGCTGTCGCTGACCTCGGCGCCTGCGGCATCCTTGGCCGTGACGGTCACGGTGACCGGACCGGCCACATCGCTGTCGGACGGGGTGCCGCTGAGCACGCCGTTTTCCAGGGTGAGCCAGGACGGCAGGCCGGCGGCCGAGAAGGTCAGGCTCTCGCCATCGGCATCGCTGAACCGGGTGCTCAGATCGAGGTTGAACGCGCTGTCCTCGGCCACCGTCGCATCGGCAATGCCGCCATCCACCACAAC
>NZ_JBHSBQ010000047.1:0-554 GCF_042650665.1 Microvirga sp. GCM10011540
TCCTCGACAGCGCGCACCGGCTCGTATGGGGGCAGGTGCCCAACCGCGACTTCCACACCGCCCTCGGCCCCCTCACCCACTACATCCCCGCCGCAGGATACTGGCTCTCCGGCTCCCTCGGCGCCGCCATGCCCCTCGGCATGGCCCTCACCACCCTGGCGCTCGCCCCCGCCCTCGCCCACATCCTCGCCTCCCGCCTGCATCCCCTCATCGCCCTGCTCTTCGGCGCCTTTCTCCTGCTCATCCTCGCGGTGCCCATGAACCTGGGCGAGGCCATCACCTCGCTCTCCTTTGCCATGTTCTACAACCGCATCGGCTGGGTCGCCCTGGGGGCGCTGCTGGTCATGTACCTGCTGCCGCGGCAGGTGCGTCCGTATCAGGAGCGGCTCGACGCGCTCTGCGCCACCCTGCTGACGGTGGCGATGGTCTACACCAAGGTGACCTACGGTCTGGTGGCTCTGGCCTTTCTGGTGTTCATGCTGTTCGATGCGCGCCAGCGCCGCTGGGCCGCCTGGGCCATCGGCCTCACCATCCTCACAGCCCTCGCGGTCGAA
>NZ_JBHSBQ010000048.1:0-579 GCF_042650665.1 Microvirga sp. GCM10011540
AAGGAGCGATCAGTGGCACGAGCAGCAACCAAGACCTCGACCAAGAAAGCACCGGCCCGGAAGGCCGCCGCGACCAGGGCCAACGACAAGTCTGTGGCAAAGTCTGCGAAAACCTCAAAGCCCTCTCCGAAGACGGCCGCGCCAAAGACCACAAGCGCCCGGGCATCGGCCGCCAAGATGGCCACGAAGGCGCTGGCCCGGACAGGAGCGAAATCCGCCAAGGCAGCTAAAGCGGCAGCTTCAACGAGTCCGATCCTGACGCTGCGCCTCATTGCGGAGCGGCTGGCGGAGACGCACGAGCTGCCCAAGCGCCAGGCCAATGAGATGCTGACCCAGGTCGTGGAGCTGATTGCCAGGAGCCTTAAGAAGGGCGAGAAAATTCGCCTGACGGGGCTCGGGATCCTCCAGGTGCGCCAGCGGGCTGCTCGCATGGGCCGCAATCCGCAGACAGGGGAGCCGGTGAAGATTAAAGCCTCGAAGAAGATCGCCTTCCGCCCTGCCAAGGAACTCAAGGAGGCCATTTGAGCGCCTCGGGTCACCTGGTCGAGATCACCCGGCGAGGATCTTCAGCCCCGTCAC
>NZ_JBHSBQ010000049.1:0-590 GCF_042650665.1 Microvirga sp. GCM10011540
TCCGACCCGACGGCACTGGCGGCACTGGCGACCCTGATCGTCATGGAGGTGGTGCTCGGTATCGACAACCTCATCTTCATCTCGATCCTGACCAACAAGCTGCCCGAAGCTCAGCGCTCGAAGGCCCGCCGGATCGGCATCGGGCTGGCGCTGTTCCTCCGCCTCGGCCTGCTCGGCACGATCGCCATCATCGTGACCTTGACCGAACCGATCTTCAGCCTGTTCGGACACGCCTTCTCCTGGCGCGACCTGATCCTGATCGGAGGCGGCCTCTTCCTCGTCTGGAAGGCCACGAAGGAGATCCACCACAACGTCGACCCCACCCCGAACGAGGACGTCTTCGACACCGCGAAGGCCACGATGACGTTCGGCTCGGCGATCACCCAGATCCTGCTGCTCGATCTCGTCTTTTCCCTCGACAGCATCATCACGGCCGTCGGCATGACTGACGTGGTGATGATCATGGTCATCGCGGTGGTCGTCGCGGTGACGGTGATGCTGCTCGCCGCCAATCCGCTCGCCAACTTCATCCACCACAACCCCACCGTCGTGATGCTGGCTCTCGGGTTCCTCCTGATGATCGGCATGAC
>NZ_JBHSBQ010000050.1:0-640 GCF_042650665.1 Microvirga sp. GCM10011540
CGAGCCTCTGGCGCAGCTTCTTGCGCAGCTTGCTCACATGGCCCTCGATCACGCTCTCCTCCACGTCGTTGGAGTAGATGCCGTAGATGGCGTTGAAGATCTGGGTCTTGGTCAGGCGCCGGCCGCGGTTGCGCACCAGGTACTCGAGAATGTGGCGCTCGCGCCGGGGCAGGGGCAGGCTGACCCCGTCGATCTCCGGGTCGCGGCCGTCGAAGAACACGGTCAGGCGCTCGGCCGGTGCGGCGGCGGCCTGCTGGGTGGCGTTGACCCGGCGCCAGATCGCCTCGGTGCGGGCCAGGATCTCGCGCACGTGCACGGGCTTGCGCACCACGTCGTCGAACTTGGCGGTGAAGAGCTCGAGCGTCTGCTGCAGGGAGCGGACCTCGCTGAGCGCGATGATCGGCGCGCGGGAGTGGCGGCGGATGGTCTCGGCGCAGGCGATGCGGTCCTGGAAGTCGCCGAGCAGGAAGCCCTGGACCGCGTCGAGATCGGCGCTGGAGGCGGCCTTGAGCCAGTCCTGGAACTCACCGGAGAACACTCCGATGGATGAGATGCCTTCGCGGTCGAAACTGGCGACGTACCCAGCCGTCACCATCTGCCGTTCATCGACGACGATGTACATGATGAAGCCCCCCGGCCC
>NZ_JBHSBQ010000051.1:0-651 GCF_042650665.1 Microvirga sp. GCM10011540
CGTCAGAGGTGCTCTTTAGGATCGGGACATCTTGCTACTCCCCCCTCACCCGTGAGGCGCTCGCGATGCAGCCCACCGCCGACAGGGTCGCCCCCAACCACAGGATCGTGGCGGTCGGATTATGCTGTACCAGCCCGAACAGAGCTGCCACGAGTGCCGCTCCCATCGATTGGCCCAGCAGCCGGGCTGTCGACAACATCCCGCCTGCGCCGCCGCTGCGTTCCCGTGGAGCGCTCGTGAGAATGGCTTTGTTATTCGGTGACTGAAACAGGCCAAATCCCAGGCCACAGAGGGCAAGCCGCCAGACAATGTCGCTACTGGAAGGATCTGGTGGAAGCATGGCCAGGAAAGCAAGCCCGGTGGCGAGGAGCGCAAGGCCAATCCCGCCCAGGATGCCTGGCGGGTAACGGTCCGCCAGTCGACCCGAAACAGGCGCAGTTATGGCAACAGCCAGCGGAAAGGGCGTCAGGAGCAAGCCCGTCTCCGTCACCGAGCGGCCGAGCACGTCATGAAAATAAAACGGAAGCGACACATAGGCGAGCGTCTGCGCGGCAAACGAGCACACAGAAGTGACCATGGACAGGGCAAAGACCGGCAGTCGCAGCAGATCCAGAGGCAATAGGGGTACTGGATGGGCCATCTGGTACCGGA
>NZ_JBHSBQ010000052.1:0-656 GCF_042650665.1 Microvirga sp. GCM10011540
ACGGATACGATCACCCATGCAAGTGCTCGGGGCAGCAACGATCTAATCGGTCGTAACGTTGTGCAGACCATGACGTGGATGACACCTGACGAGTACGAGCGTCTGCAAGCGTTGAACGCCTGGACCAGACGCTCGGATCTTGTGGGGCTGCGCCACATCGATGAGTTCAATCAGAGTGCCGGGAGGAATTTGGGCTTCCGGCGTCAGGGTGAGGTAAAGCACGCATTCTTGGTGAACCTTCGCCTCTTCGACGTTCTCATGGAGCATAGATCCAAAGTTCTCGGACGCGCTCGTTACGGGCTTCGTTTACGGCTCGACCGCCACCAGCGGTATGAGGCAGTGGGGCGGAAGAAGGCAGCCTGACCTGTCCTGGCGGGGATACTTCCGAAACACCTTTCGGTGGTCGTGTTCCTTATATAACTACATAACAGACACGACGTGTGAAGGAGTTCCCCCGTCGCGAGCCGGGTGGGCGCGGAGTATCCACCCCCGGTCACTCTCTGGGTGTGACCACATCGGATTTCGTCGAATCCCCAACCAACCCTTACTCAAGATCCGACGAAGCCTTACCCGGCAAGGATTTCGGCGTTTTCAACTGAGGACCCTCGAAATTGTGGATCTGGGGGTCCCCCGTTCGAGCCGGGGCGGCTGTACCA
>NZ_JBHSBQ010000053.1:0-657 GCF_042650665.1 Microvirga sp. GCM10011540
TCAGTGCAGGATCTGGGACAGGAAGAGCCTCGTGCGCTCGTGCTGCGGGTTCCTGAAGAACTCGTCGGGCGTGTTCATTTCCACGATCTGCCCGTAATCCATGAAGATCACCCGATCCGCCACCTGGCGGGCGAAGCCCATTTCGTGGGTCACGCACAGCATGGTCATGCCCTCGTCGGCGAGCCCCACCATGGTGTCGAGCACTTCCTTCACCATCTCGGGGTCGAGCGCGGAGGTCGGCTCGTCGAAGAGCATGATCTTGGGGCTCATGCACAGCGAGCGGGCAATCGCCACGCGCTGCTGCTGGCCGCCGGAGAGCTGGCCCGGGTACTTGTTCGCCTGCTCCGGGATCTTGACCCGGGTCAGGTAGTGCATGGCGACCTCTTCGGCTTCCTTCCTGGGCATCTTCTTCACCCAGATCGGAGCCAGGGTGCAGTTCTCCAGGATGGTCAGGTGCGGGAAGAGATTGAAGTGCTGGAACACCATGCCGACGTCACGGCGCACCTCGTCGATGCGCTTGAGGTCGTTGGTCAGCTCCGTACCGTCGACGATGATGCGCCCCTTCTGGTGCTCCTCGAGACGGTTGATGCAGCGGATCATGGTGGATTTTCCGGAGCCGGAGGGCCCGCAGATCACGATGCGCTCGCCACGCCGGAC
>NZ_JBHSBQ010000054.1:0-695 GCF_042650665.1 Microvirga sp. GCM10011540
AACGCCGAGTGTCATGTGGCGTACCGACTTCTGTGATGGGCGGGGGCGGGGGGGCGGAACGTCGGAGGAGTCTGAACATTCATTCACCGAAGGTCGAGCCGGGACACTCGAGGCTCTCTCCGGGGGCGTTGCAGCGGCCCCGGCAGGTCAGGCGCCGATGCCTGACCGGATCGACCGGATCGATGCGGGCCGCAACAGACCAATGCCCGTTCCATAGGTGAATGCGCAGGTGAGCCAGGAGCCCCGACACGGCTCCGGGCTGCGCTGTGCCAAGTTTGGAGACGAGATCATGAAGCTCATTGCAGTCGCTGCGCTTCTCAGCACCACGGCCCTCGCGTCGGCCGCCGTCGCACAGACCAACCCGTCGGCCCAGCAGCAGGGCCAGCAGGCGCAACAGGCCCAGCAGGGTCAGCAGGGTCAGCAGAGCCAGGTTGCCGCGTCCCAGATGCGCAATCAGCCGGTCTACAGCTCGCAGGGCGAGCAGATCGGCACCGTCAACGCCATCGTGCGCGGACGCGACAACCAGACCTATGCGGTCATGACCACCGGCCAGGCTCTGGGCGAGCGTCGCCAGGTCGTGGTGCCGGCCAACCGCATCGCCCTGCAGGGCAACCGCGTCACCGTGCGCGGCAACGAGCAGCAGCTGCGCCAGCTGCAGGCCTATGACCAGAACGCCTACCAGCCGGTGCAGGACA
>NZ_JBHSBQ010000055.1:0-742 GCF_042650665.1 Microvirga sp. GCM10011540
TGAGGCCGAGCGTATTCGTGCCTCCGTCAGCATCCGTGACGGCGATATCCGCGACCTTGATCCCGGCGGCATAGTCGGTGTTCTCCAACACCTCCACATTCACCGGGGTCACCGTCACAGCCGTCGGCGCTTGGTTGGTCGGGATCGGGCCGGTCCCGGCTGCGGTGATCTCGATGCGATCAAGGTTCGGACCGACGGTCGCTCCCGGCGGGATTGCCAGCGAAATCGTGTTCTGGCCAGCCACCAGCGAAATCGTGGCGGTCTGGAAGCTCCAGTTGTTGAACCCTTCCGTGGGACCTGAGGTGTTTGTGCCCGTCGCCAGGAACGGGAGGGTCTGGGAGACACCATTGTTCACGGCAAGAACCAGTGGGCGGGCACCGTTCGATGCGTAGCGGATGTTCAGGTCGTACTGACCGGCTTCGGCGACTTCGACGGTGTAGGTGACGGTGTCGCCGCCATCATTGCCGAAGTCGAGATAGCCCGTGCCGGTGAAGCCCGGACGCAGGCCAGTGGGAAGGTTTGGGTTGCTCTCCGGATTGTCCGGATCGCGCACCATCGTGCTGCTGCCGTCGACCGGAGCAACCAGGGTGATCGTGCCACTCTCCGCCTGGATGGCGATGGGCTGGAACACCACCGGATCGGCGGCGGCGACGACGAGGGCGAAGGTGTCGGAGACAGCCTCGCCAGCGCTGTCGGTGGCCGTCACCGTCACATCATAGGTGCCGGCTGCCGTGGGCGCGCC
>NZ_JBHSBQ010000056.1:0-748 GCF_042650665.1 Microvirga sp. GCM10011540
CGCCGTGAACTTCTGCTGCAGCAGGTTGGGGGCAATCGGTAATGTGTGACGACTGTCGGTCGTGGTCGGCCGGAAGCGGTGGCGGGCCAAGGCACGAATGCCATGCCGGCGCATTAGGCGTTCAACCCGGCCGCAGCTGATGCGATGACCCTGGGCTCGCAAAGCAGCGTGCATGCGCGGGCTGCCATAGCGGCCCTGATGCTGAGCATGGAGCCGCTGCACCTCCTGCAGCAGGTGCCGGTTTGCCACCGCCCTTTGGCTCTCCGGCCGAGACCGCCAGGCGTAATAGCCACTGGCGGACACCCCGAGCACGCGGCACATGAGCCGCACCGGGTAGATGCTGGCATGTTGCTCGATGAAGCCAAACCTCATTTCGGCACCTCCGCGAAGATGCCGATGGCTTTTTTTAAGATGTCCCGCTCCATGCGGGTACGATCGAGTTCGCGCCGCAGCCGTGCGATCTCTGCCGCCTGATCCGCCGGGGATGCGGTGCCAGCCGGCAACGGCGTGGGAGCGGCCCTGGACCGAGACGCAGCCCCATGGGCAAGGGCCCGCCAGTTGCGCAGCATGGAGGGAGAGATCCCCAGCTCGGTCGCGATCTGCATGAGTGGTCGACCACTGCTCTCCAGCAGTGCCACGGCCTCTCGCTTAAACTCGGGTGTGAATTCGCGCCTCGTCTTCGTCATCAAACACCTTCCCGCTCCCACAGGAGCGTATCAGAGGTGTCCGTCAAAGCGAGGGAGGATCA
>NZ_JBHSBQ010000057.1:0-789 GCF_042650665.1 Microvirga sp. GCM10011540
AGGGGCTTGGTTCGCGGGCACACCGCTCGCGCGAACGCGTCAGTCAGCATTCACAAGGCTCATGACGCTTCCAACAGGTGCATGATGGATTCGCCAGCAGTATCCCCCTTGTGGGGAGGAGGTGGAGTGGGGGTGTGGGCGCTATCCTGGTTCCAGTCCTGCGCTCACACCCCCACCCTGGCCCTCCCCACAAGGGGGAGGGAAGACCGTTGCGCCAAACACCGCCTCATCCGGCAGCCTTGCCCCCTCACCCGGACCTGCGGTCCGGCCTCTCCCCACGGGAGAGGCGAAGGGCTCCGTCCCGCCGCGCCGTCGGGCTTCCCCGGCGAGGGGGCCGTCTCCGGCGGTGCGGGAGGGGCATCCGCCGGTCCGCTTTGCCCGTCTCCGCGCCTCATGCTAAGCCTGACCTTAGAGCCGGACGCATCCGGCTCCGGGGCGTGAGAACCCCTCCCATAGCGGTCGGCATCGACCGCAACGATGCCTCCCTCGCCTTACGGCCGGGGAGGTGCTGCCGTATGTCCAGGGCGAAAGCCTAAAGGGCAGTACGGTCGTCTATGGGCGGCTTCTCAACTCCCCGGCCACCAGGAGGGCTCCTGGTGGTCGTTTGTCTCAAGTGGAGTTTGACGATGGACCAGCCCTACAGCGTCGTGGCCGATTGGCTTTCGAAGTTTCACACCTGGCCGATGCTCATCCAGGCGCTTTGGCTCGTCGCCGTGCCGGTGACGCTGCTCGGCCTCGCCTGGATCGCCGCCCGAACCTGGCGCGACATCGCCGCCCTGCGCCACGGCG
>NZ_JBHSBQ010000058.1:0-821 GCF_042650665.1 Microvirga sp. GCM10011540
CTAAGGCTTGTGGGGATTCATCGTGAATTGATGACGGCGGCGGCGAGATAGATCATTGCGGAGAAGCTTTGGTCGGTCTTGTCGGCTCTCATGGCAATGCGCTTGAACTCCTTGAGCTTGCAGAAGAAGTTTTCGATGAGATGCCGCCATTGGTAGAGTTCGCGGTCGAGCGGCAGGGGTCTTGCGCGTCTTGGGTGCTGAGAGATGACGATCTTGGCACCGCGCGCATTGAGATCGGCCACGATGGTATCGCTGTCGAAGGCCTTATCGGCAATGAGACCGCCGAAATCGACCCCTTCGATCAGCGGCGCGACACCGACCGTGTCGAAGCGATGGCCGGGCAGGAGCTCGAAGCGCACAAGATTGCCGAGCGCGTCGGTCAACGCGAGGATCTTGGTGGTCATGCCACCCTTGGAGCGGCCTATGGCCTGGCTCTCAGTCCCCCTTTTGCGCCTTGTCCGTGGCGGTGGACCTTGACGATGGTGGCGTCGACCATCGCGTATTCCAGGTCGGGTTCATCCGAGCAGGCCTGGAAGAGCTTCACGAACACATCGGCCTTGCGCCAGTCGCTGAAGCGGCGAAACGCCGTGCTCCAGTTCCCGAAATGTGCCGGCAGGTCGCGCCATGGCGAGCCGGTTCGCACGATCCACAGCACCGCCTCGATGAAGCGGCGGTTGTCGCTGCCGCTGCGTCCGGGGTCGGTTGGCTTACCCAGACAATGCGGCTCCATCTTCGCCCATTGGGCGTCCGTCAAGACATAGCGATCCATCAAGAGCTTGAATCATAAGCCCAACCTCATGTGAATCCCCACAGACCTTAGA
>NZ_JBHSBQ010000059.1:0-832 GCF_042650665.1 Microvirga sp. GCM10011540
CTGAGCCTGTTCTGCCGCCTGCTGGGCCTCCTGGCCTTCCCGGGAATGAGGAACCTGGTGGCATTCCGCCATCCATGCCCCCTGAAGTGCCAAGCCCTGGAGAGCCATTGGGGGTTCCTCCGAGCACTCCTCAGGAGGTGCCAAGCACGACGCCGTCGTTTCCTCAACCCAGTACTTGAGCAGAGCCGGATTGCGTCCTGTGCCAAACCATAAGGTGGACAAGGTCGCGATGAACCGTCGAGTCTACAGACGGTTCATCGTTTACCTTCTGTCAGCGCCTATGGAAGTGCGTTCGAGTCCCGCTTGATTGAGTGAGTATAACAACCATTTTGGAGCCAGCCTCTCTCCGCTCTGCTGTCAGCGTGAATGCCGCTGAGAGTGCCTGTCCCTCCGTTTGATGTACAGAAACAGTTCGCTTGTCGCGCGATACCGACCAAAACCCTTGCCGGGTGCGTTCTACCCTGATGCGTTCCATGCGGGGGCTTTCCGTAGACCACCACCAGCTTAGAAACCTAACGACACTCCGCATCAGACATAAACGGATAGCAAGGCAGCAAATAGGGAGCTCCATGAGGCATGAAACGCCTGTCTCTGGCTTTGCAACGATTGCGTTGATGTTTGAATCAGATGTTTAGGGGACGCACGACACGCATCCCCACTGTCGAGACAAACGATTCAAAGCGACAGGCACTCGTCATCAAAGCCCGTAGTAATGGGGGTAGAGGCTTGAGCAGGCGTGCCAGGACATGCCCCACGCCAGCCGTCCCGAAAGCCGTACAAGCTTGGCTAACGATCCGTTAACAGGTACCGTCCAGTTTGGCATCAACCATGC
>NZ_JBHSBQ010000060.1:0-849 GCF_042650665.1 Microvirga sp. GCM10011540
CTACCGCCTGTTATGACTTGAACCCTTTGCGCCTGGAGGCGTTTTGCTCGTCCTGATCTGAGGAGGAGCCATGCTGACGGACGCACAATGGGCAATACTGGAGCCTTTGGTGGAACAGTGCCGTCCGAAGGGCAAAACCCCACCGCACGATCTGCGTCGCACGATGGAGGCGATCCTCTGGCGGCATCAGAATGGCGCCAAGTGGCGCTCTGTGCCCGTTGAACTGGGCCCCTGGTGGCGGGCCGCTCAGACCTTCATCCGCTGGGCTCGCCTGGGTGTCTGGGAGCGTCTGCTCAACCTGGTGCAAGAGCGCGGCATCCAGCTTGGAATGACGTTCCTCGACGGCACCAGCGTGCGCGCGCATCAGAAGGCCGCGGGAGCACGCCGAAAAGGGGCTCTCAAGCTCAACGAGACGATCGTGAGGCGCTTGGCCGATCGCGTGGCGGCTATGGCACCAAGGCTTGCGTGATCGCCGACGGTCTCGGACGCGCCATCGCGTTCCGCATCGCGCCTGGTCAGGCGCACGAGCTGCCTGACGCCATTCCCCTGCTCGACAGTCTACCAGATGTGCCTGCCTGGGTGGTGGCCGATCGTGGCTATTCCAGTCACAGCTTCCGCGAGCACATCTGGAGCATCGGTGCGAAGCCGGCGATCCCGGCCAAGTCCAATGAGGCGCCGGTCGCCTGTCCGGACTGGATTTACAACAATCGCAATGTTGTCGAGCGGCTCTGGGCGAGGTTGAAGGAGTGGCGGGCTGTTGCAACCCGCTACGAGAAGACGGCCTCATCGTTCATGGGCATACTCTGTCTCGCCGCCGCTCTCGATTGGCTCAAGACCTAACAGTACCTA
>NZ_JBHSBQ010000061.1:0-878 GCF_042650665.1 Microvirga sp. GCM10011540
TGGCTGGCGGTGGCGCTGCTGCTGGCGGGCGCGCTCACCGGCCTGCTCGCCGGCGTCTTCGGCGTCGGCGGCGGCGCCGTGGCCGTGCCCATCCTCTACGAGCTCTTCCGCCTGGTGGGCGTGCCCGAGGAGGTGAGAATGCCCCTGTGCGTGGGCACCTCGCTGGCCATCATCATCCCGACCTCGATCCGCTCCTTCAACGCCCACCGCGCCAAGGGCGCCGTCGACATGTCGATCCTGCGGGTCTGGGCCGTGCCGGTGGTGGTCGGGGTGGTCATGGGCAGCCTGGTCGCCCGCCATGCCCCGGCCGACTTGTTCAAGGCGGTGTTCGTGGCGGTGGCCGGCATCTCGGCGGTGCGGCTCCTGTTCGGCAAGGACACCTGGCGCCTGGGCCTCGACATGCCGGGCAAGGCCGTGATGGTGGTCTACGGCTGGGTCATCGGCGTGCTCTCGGCCCTGATGGGCATCGGCGGCGGCCAGCTGTCGAACCTGTTCATGACCTTCTACAACCGGCCGATCCATCAGGCGGTGGCGACCTCGTCGGGCCTGGGCATTCTGATCTCGATCCCGGGGGCGATCGGCTATGTCTATGCCGGCTGGCCGCGGGCGGCGCAGTTTCCCGACGTGGTGGCGCTGCAGCCGCCGCTGGCCTTGGGCTACATCTCGCTGGTGGGGTTCCTGCTGTTCATTCCCACCAGCACCTGGCTGGCGCCGGTGGGGGCGCGGCTGGCGCACCGGCTGTCCAAGCGCCGGCTGGAGGTGGCCTTCGGGCTGTTTCTCCTGCTGGTCTGCGCCCGGTTCGCCGCCAGCCTCCTCGTCTGAAAAACAAAACCGGAAAACAAAAAGGCCCTGCCGGTCCAAAACCGGCAGGGCCTTTC
>NZ_JBHSBQ010000062.1:0-889 GCF_042650665.1 Microvirga sp. GCM10011540
CTAGAGGGTGTCTGGAAATTAAGCTGCGGCATGGACTAATCTTTTGGTCATGAGGCGGCACATAGCGAGATAAATCCACGTCTCGGTGGTCGACGGCAGGCCCTCCCAGTCCTTGGCCAAGCGGCGGTTGCGCACGAGCCACGCAAAGGTACGCTCGACAATCCAGCGCTGCGGCAGAACCGCAAACCTAGCTGGCATTTCCGGCGCGGGTTGATCAGCCGGCACCCATGCCCAACGCCGCGGCCGCTTCACGATCAGCAGCGTCCATCCGAGCTCTTTCGCCAGCCAGGCGGCCAGCCCCTGATAGCCCATGTCGGCAAACAGACACTCCACATCCGGATAGCGGTCTCTCAGGTCTGCCAACACAGCTTCGGCCGCACGACGGTCATGCACATCAGCTGGGTGGACGAGCACGTGCAGGATCAGCCCCTGCGTGTCGACCACCAGATGGCGCTTACGGCCGGAGATCCGCTTGCCACCGTCATAACCGCGCTCGCCGCCGGCCTCACTGGTGCGGGCGGTCTGGCTGTCGATGATGGCAGCGTGCGGTTCTGGACTGCGCCCGGCCAGCATCCGGGCCCGGGTGCGTAGGGCATCATTGATGGACCGCCACGTGCCGCGCTGGCGCCATCGCCGGAAGTGATCATACACGCTCTGCCAAGGCGGATACTCGTGTGGCAACAGCCGCCAGGGCTCGCCACCGCGCAGGACATAGAGGACGGCATTCAGTACCAGCCGCAGGTCATGCTTGCGGGGCCGCCCGCGGCGGGTCGTAGGGGCCAGGAGGGGCGCCAGGATCGCCCACTCCGCATCGCTCAGGTCGGTGTCGTAGCTAAGGGCTGTCATGCCCCTTCAGATGGGAACCACCCGAATTTCCAGACACCCTCTA
>NZ_JBHSBQ010000063.1:0-898 GCF_042650665.1 Microvirga sp. GCM10011540
TAAGAAACCGATGCTCCGGCAGTGATCCTCCCAAAGGTATGGTCCAGGCTTGCGCGTGCGATTGCCTGTGCGGCCTGGTCCGGTACCCTATCCGCAAGAGCCACCAAAGGACAAGGATCTGTCGCAACAATTTGTTTCAGAGTTTCAGCTACTGTGCCCAGAGTCACCGTTGCGGAGGTCATGGGGTTCAAGGGCAGGCATATTGATCGCTCTGTAATCCTGCTCTGCGTGCGCTGGTATCTGGCTTACAGCCTCAGCCTGCGGAATTTGGAGGAGATGATGGCCGAGAGGGGCATCTCCGTTGATCATGCGACCGCTCACAGGTGGGTCGTCCAATATGCACCCGAACTGCTCCAGCGCTTCAATCTTCCCAAACGAGGCGTCAGCCGGAGATGGAACGTAGACGAAACCTATATCAAAGTGCGTGGGCGGTGGATGTATCTTTATCGCGCCATCGACAGCAATGGCGATACCGTGGAATTCTGGCTCAGCAAGCGGCGTAACCTCGCTGTAGCCAAGTGCTTCCTGCGCAAGGCGCTCAACCTGTCCAGTGATACCGCAGACCAGCTCCGGAACAGATCACAGCCTGATCTGAAACCCATTCGCATCCGCCAAAGTGCCTACCTCAACAACCGCATCGAGCAGGATCATCGTGCGATCAAGAGGCGCATCCGTCCGATGCTCGGTTTCAAGTCAACGAAGAGTGCCCGTGTAATCCTGGGCGGGATTGAGATGTCCACCTGATGCGCAAACAACAGGCGAAGTACGCCTGCACTCATCAACCGGCGCTCGCTGAACAGTTCGAGTGGCTCGCCGCATAAGCGGATCACAGCCATCTGCTACTTTCTCATCCCTACTCCGGGTTTGCGACAAAGCCAACCCGGATCCCACTCAAGAC
>NZ_JBHSBQ010000064.1:0-982 GCF_042650665.1 Microvirga sp. GCM10011540
CACTGGCTCTGTATCAACTCCTCTGACATGTCTCATTTGCTGAGCACGTGCTCGTTCGGTTCGAGGCTGCGACCTCTCTAAAGCCGAGGGCCGGAGACCTCGCGGCTCCAGCCCTCCCGTTCTGTTTCAGCTTGCTCTTTGGCTTAGGCGGCCTTCACGCCACTCAGGAACGCGTTCACCTCCCGACGGAGCTCCTCGGAGTGCCGCGCAAGCTCCTGGGACGCGCCCAGCACCTGACTTGCCGCTGAACCGGTCTCGCTGGCGCCATGGCGAACATGGGCGATGTTGCCAGTGACCTGCTCAGTCCCACGAGCCGCCTCCTGCACGTTGCGGGCGATTTCACCCGTGGCGGCACCCTGCTCCTCGATGGCGGCCGAGATCGAGACCGAGATCTGCGACATTTCGGTAATGGTGCGGGCGATCTGCTGAATCGCGCCGACCGCCTGGCCAGTCGCCTGCTGAACCGAGGCAATCTGGGTCGAGATCTCGTCCGTGGCCTTGGCTGTCTGGTTGGCGAGTTCCTTCACCTCGGATGCCACGACGGCAAAGCCTTTGCCTGCCTCGCCAGCACGTGCCGCCTCAATGGTGGCGTTCAGAGCCAGAAGGTTCGTCTGGCTGGCGATGTTGTTGATCAGCTGCACCACATTGCCGATCTTCTCGGCCGTTTCGGCCAGCGTCTGTACGGTGACGTTGGTGCGCTGGGCATCCGCCACTGCTCGCTCGGCGATCTGCGAGGACTGGCTGACCTGCCCGGCGATCTCGCGGATCGAGATCGACAATTCTTCCGTGGCGGCGGCCACCGTCTGCACATTGGCCGAGGTCTGCTGGGCCGCCGTTGCCACCGTCATCGTTTCGTTGTTGGTCTGGTCGGCCACAGCCGTCATCGACTGGGCCGTCGCCTCCATCTGCGTGGCCGCCGATGACAGTCCCTGTGTCAGCACCGAAACATTGGCCTCGAACTGCTTTGTCAGCTGATCCAGCA
>NZ_JBHSBQ010000065.1:0-1031 GCF_042650665.1 Microvirga sp. GCM10011540
CTAGCTGTGAGATCTGAGGAGGTTGTTCATCCCGTCTGAGGGCCTGAAGGTGGTCGTTGCGACACGATTACCGATGGACCTGAGAGATGAACAACCCGCATCAGAATGCCCGCACGACCCGCTTGGGTCGAGCGGAAATGATCCGCCGCATCCTGGACGAAGGCCAGCCCCTTCGAGAGGTCGCGGCCGGCTTTGGCGTCAGCGAGCGCACCGCCCGCAAATGGCTGGCCCGCTTCAAGGCGGAAGGGCCCAGCGGGTTGGAGAACCGCTCCTCTTGCCCGCGAACCGTTGCCAATCGAACCGGTGAGTCCTGGATCGGTGTGATTGAGATGCTCCGGCGGGAGTACCGGCTCACCGCCGCGGAGATCGCCGGCAAACTGAACCTCGCCCGCTCCACTGTGGCGGCCTGGCTCACCCGGCGTGGCTTGGGTCGCCTGGCGGCCCTGGAGCCGAAGGAGCCACCGCGGCGCTATCAGCGCCAGCACCCTGGCGAACTGATCCATCTGGACATCAAGAAGCTGGCTCGCTTCGAGCGGATGGGCCACCGCATCACCGGGGATCGACGCAACCCGAGCACCGGCGCAGGGTACGATTGCTTCCATGTGGCCATCGATGACGCCACCCGGCTGGCCTATGTCGAGGTGCTGCCGGACGAGACCCGCCGTTCGACCACGGCCTTCCTGGTGCGGGCGCTGCGCTGGTTTCGAGAGCAAGGCATCCGGGTCGAGCGGGTGATGACGGACAATGGATCAGGTTATGTCGCGCGGCTGTTCCGCAAAGCCCTGCGGTTGCTCGGGATCCGGCACATCCGCACCCGTCCTTACACGCCCAAGACCAACGGCAAGGCGGAGCGCTTCATCCAGACGCTCCTGCGGGAATGGGCCTATGCAATCCCGTTCAGTTCATCAGAGGCTCGGGCTGCTGACCTGCCGCGGTGGCTGACCTGGTACAATCAGCAGCGCCCGCATGGTAGTCTCAGCCGACGAACACCGGCTCAGGCCCTCGCCGGAACAACCTGATCAGAACTCACA
>NZ_JBHSBQ010000066.1:0-1041 GCF_042650665.1 Microvirga sp. GCM10011540
TCTAGAGCGTGCAGCGGTTGCGTGGAATCGCGATAGCTGATTCCATGGAGCTGGTTTTGAACGGCCGGGAGCCCTCCCATGCCAGCTCCTCTGTCCCGAGACTTGCGTGAGCGGATCGTGCGTGCGGTGGAAGGGGGATCCTCCATCCGGCAGGCGGCCCTGCGCTTTGAGGTCAGCCCGTCGGCCGCCGTGAAGCTGATGCGGCGCTTCCGCCAGAGCGGCAGTCCCGCTCCGGCCCGCTTTGGTGGCCACCGTCGGCCCATCCTCGCGCCGCATGAGGCGCTTGTGCGCGCTCTCCTGGATACCAAAGTCGACATCTCACTGAAGGAGATCCAGGCTGAGCTGCGCCAGCATGGCATCATGGTCGGTGCGACCTCCACCATCAGCCGCTGGCTCAAACGAGCCGGCCTGACGCACAAAAAAAGAGCCTGAGAGCCGCCGAGCAGGACCGTCCGGACGTGGCGCGCGAGCGACGGCACTGGCGCGTGTGGCAGCGCTACATGGATCCTGCCCGCTTTGTCTTCCTGGACGAGACGGGCACATCCACCAACATGGTGCGCCGTTATGGGCGTTGCCCCAGAGGCGAGCGGCTGGTGGATGCCACGCCGTGGGGGCATTGGAAGATCACCACCTTTGTGGCCGGTCTGCGCGCCAGCGGCGTCATCGCTCCGATGGTGCTGGACGGCCCGATGACTGGCGAGGTGTTCCGCGCCTATGTGGAGCAGGTGCTGGTGCCGGAACTCCAGGCCGGCGACGTGGTGGTGCTCGACAACCTGGCTGCTCACAAGGTGGCAGGCATCCGAGAGATGATCCAGGCCGCTGGGGCGAGCCTGCTGTACCTGCCACCGTACTCGCCGGATCTGAACCCGATCGAGCAGGTGTTTGCCAAGCTCAAGGCGCTGCTACGCAAGGCGGCAGTTCGCACCAAGGAGGCGCTCTGGACGACCATCGGAGAACTGCTCGACAGCTTCCCGGCGGACGAATGCCAGAACTATCTCAGCAACTGCGGATACGAGTTCACCTAAATCGAATCCGCTCTAA
>NZ_JBHSBQ010000067.1:0-1063 GCF_042650665.1 Microvirga sp. GCM10011540
GCAGGCC
This sequence comes from Microvirga sp. GCM10011540, assembly GCF_042650665.1. Classification (NCBI taxonomy): domain Bacteria; kingdom Pseudomonadati; phylum Pseudomonadota; class Alphaproteobacteria; order Hyphomicrobiales; family Methylobacteriaceae; genus Microvirga; species Microvirga sp. GCM10011540. The sequence continues at coordinate 8 of NZ_JBHSBQ010000067.1, forward strand.
GGCGGCCGAGAAGGTCAGGCTCTCGCCATCGGCATCGCTGAACCGGGTGCTCAGATCGAGGTTGAACGCGCTGTCCTCGGCCACCGTCGCATCGGCAATGCCGCCATCCACCACAACCGGTGCACGGTTGGCGGGCGCCTCGTCGACATTGGTGACAGGGAGGATAAAGGTGGCTGAGGTGGCATCCACCCCGGTGCCCAGGCTGGCATCATCGACCGTGACAGCGACACTGTAGCTCGCCAGGGTTTCGTAATCGGCCGTGCCCACGAAGTACAGCTCGGTGCCACGGATCTCAAACGAGGCAGCATCCGTGCCCGTCAGGGCGAGATTGTTGGTGCCCAGTGCGTCATCGGCAACGACAATGTCGGCCACCTTGAGACCGGTCGTATGGTCGACATTTTCCACCACTTCCGTGGTCACGGCGCTGAGTGTTACCGCCGTAGGAGCTTGGTTGACCGGGGCTGCCTGGGTGATCTCGATGCGGTCGAGATTCGGACCAGTGGTTGCGTTTGGCGGAATGGCGAGACTGATCGTATTCTCGCCCGCCTCAAGCCGAACCGTGACCGTCTGGAATTTCCAGTTGTTGAAGCCTTCAGCAGGGCCGGGAGCGCTCGTTCCGGTTGCGATGAATGGAAGCGTCTGCGCCGACCCGCTGTTAACAATCAGGTTCAGCGGACGGTCGCCATTCGACGCATAGCGTATGTTGAGATCGTAACTTCCTGCCTCAGCGATCTGGACACGGTAGGTAAACATATCACCCGCAGTATCCCCGAAGTCGACGTAGCCGGTTCCTGAGTAATCCGGCCGCAATCCGCTCCCACCTGGATATTGCGATCCCGTCTCCGGGTTGCTTGCATCGCGGACGGTCGTATCGTTGGTATTGGTGTCCCGATCCAGAATGGTCGCTGTGCCACTCTCCGCCTGGATGACGATGGGCTGGAACACCACCGGATCGGCGGCGGCGACGACGAGGGCGAAGGTGTCGGAGACAGCCTCGCCAGCGCTGTCGGTGGCCGTCACCGTCACATCATAGGTGCCGGCTGCCGTGGGCGCGCC
>NZ_JBHSBQ010000068.1:0-1071 GCF_042650665.1 Microvirga sp. GCM10011540
AGGACTGGCCGGCTCTGGACGGTGGTGCGCGATGATCGTCCCTTCGCCGGGGCCGATCCACCCGCGGCCGTTTACTATTATTCTGCGGATCGCAAGGGTGAGCACCCGCAGTCGTTCCTGAAGAGCTATAGCGGGATCCTGCAGGCGGATGCCTATTCCGGCTTCGGACAACTGTATGAACCGGGTCGTGCGACCGGCCCGGCGACTGAGGCAGCGTGTTGGGCGCATGCGCGCCGCCAATTCTTTGAACTGGCTGAGTTGAAGAAGGGGCCGATCGCGATCGAGGCGGTCAAGCGTATCGATGCGCTGTTTGCGATCGAGCGCGCGATCATCGGCCGGCCGCCTGACGAGCGACGCTCTGTCCGTGTGGCTCAATCCAAGCCTCTGGTGGATGATCTGGAGAGCTGGTTGCGGGCGCAACGGGGACGGTTGTCGCCCAAGAGTGAGACGGCCAAAGCCATCAATTACATGCTGCGGCGTTGGTCTTCGTTCGCGCTCTTCCTCGAGGATGGGCGGGTCTGCCTGTCGAACAACGCAGCCGAGCGGGCGATCCGCGGCATTGCGGTTGGGCGCCGGAACTGGACCTTTGCCGGCTCGGATGTGGGTGGGCATCGGGCGGCAGCGCTGTACACGCTGGTCGAGACCTGCAAGCTCAATGAGGTCGACCCACGAGCCTGGCTGGCTGACGTTCTGGCGCGCTTGCCGGAGCATCCCGCCAAACGCCTTGACGAACTCCTGCCCTGGAACTGGAAGGCGCTGCGGGATCAGCAGGCGGCCGCCTGATCTCACGCCTTTCGCGTGAACAGCACCTTGAACAGCTCTTCAGCTTTCTGCAGTCCCTCATCGGTGAGCACGACGGATTTGGCCTTGTTGGCCGGATCGCAGATGAAACCCTTCTGGTAGAGCCGATCTGTTGCGCCCCAGTCAAAACTCTTCCAGGCCCGGCACCCATCGTGCAGCGTCAGCTACATCAGGGCGAGCACGGCCTCGTCAATCTTGTCGTGGTCGATCTCCATGCGGCCACTTTACCACGCCGCAGCCGAAATTCCGCGGTCCTCGGCGGATGCGTAC
>NZ_JBHSBQ010000069.1:0-1127 GCF_042650665.1 Microvirga sp. GCM10011540
ATCTCATCCTTGCGCTTTGTGCCGTCAATGGTCACAGCAAGGTCGCCGTTCGCCAGAGAACGCATGTTGCTCGTGAGCCTGTTGATCGGCCTGGAGATGCTGCGGCCAAGAGCGAACGCGAGGCCAACCAGAACCAGAGCGGATACACCGACAAAGGCGAGGAACACGTTCCGGTGAGTGGCGTTGATTGCCGCCAGATCATCGATATACATGCCTGCGGCTACAACCCATTCCCACTCAGGGAAGGACACGGCGTACACGGTCTTCGGAGAAGGCACTGTCTCGTTCAGCTTCGGCCAGAGGAAGTTCACGAAGCCGCCCCCCTTCTTACCGGCCTCAACCTGCTCACGGGTAACGTAAGTTCCGTTGGCATCCTTCACATCAGAGAGGTTCTTGCCCTCAGTGCCTTTGTTTGGATGCATCACAACGAAGTTCGTGTAGTCGAGTACCACAAAGTAATCATTTCCGTTATAACGCATCGTACGCAGAGTATCGGCCGCGCGCTTCTTGGCCTCATCGACGGAAAACTCACCTTTCCTGGCACGCTCCTCAAAGCCCGCAATGAGAGTAGTCGCGGACTGAGCAAGGCTCTTGAGCTCTGCCTGTTTCCTCTCGAGCAAGATGCTGGAAATTGTGAGCGATCCGTAAATCGCCAGCACTATCAGTGCGAGGATGCCCGCAGCGATGCCCGCATAGAAGCGGCTGGTAACACTGGACACAATACTCGCTACCCTCTTTCGAGCGGGGGAATTTTGGACAATCATCTCTTCTTTGTGGACCTGCCTGCATCGCCGCAGGAGACTCGCGCCCCTGTGGCACGAAAACTCAGGTCTTGCACCGTTACACTAATGTAATAATGCAAGGTTAATCGGACAGACTACGATTGCCGATAGGGTTTGCGACTGTGTCTATCGAATAGAATAAGACGGCAATGGTGATGCTCGGCCGGGTTCAATTCTGCTTTAGAACTATTGGTTCATTTCAGACCAATAAATGCCCACTAGATGTTCAGTCCCGGCATTTGATGGACCGGATCAAGTTTGAAGCGTTTGGGTTCCTTGAGCCAGGTTTTGCAGATGAACTCGTAGGGTGTGAGCCCTTTGAGGGTCTTGAGCCTTCGAGCGAAG
>NZ_JBHSBQ010000070.1:0-1167 GCF_042650665.1 Microvirga sp. GCM10011540
CGGCGGAGGCGAAGACGGAGAACGTGATTGCGGCGAAGAAGGCGGGCGTGAACAACTACATCGTCAAGCCGTTCAACGCGCAGACTCTTCAGGCCAAGATCGCCGCCGTCCTCGGTGGCGAGTAACAGGGCGGGCCAGGAGATGAGCGGGTCCAAACTACATCGCAGCGCGAAGGATCCTGCGGGAGCACCTCCCGAGACCTTGGAAGCGCAGCGTCACGAAGAGATTATGGAGGCGATCACCTCCCTCCGTCAGCACGTACAGCCCACGTTCGAAGCATCCCAGATCCTGCTGGAAGAGCGCCAGCACGATCTGCTTGAGGTGCAGCGCCTCAAGGTCGAGCTTCATGCCATTTCCGAAGCCATTCAGAGGACCAAGCAGGAAATCGCGACCCTGCGTTATGCCGGCGCTCAGGGCCGCGAGATGGCTCGTGTCACCGATGAGCTGGGTGCGGTTGTTCTCGGGACTGAGACGGCAACGAACTCGATCCTGGCCGCGGCGGAGGAGGTCGACGATCTGGCGGCCAACCTTGCTGCGCGGCTGGCAGGGGAAGAGGGTGATATGGCGCGTCAGATCGGAGAGCGCACCGTCAGCATCTTCGAGGCCTGCAATTTCCAGGACATTACCGGCCAACGCATCAGCAAGGTCGTGTCCGCCATGCGCTTCGTCGAGGAGCGCGTGGAGCAAATGATCCAGATCTGGGGTGGGCACGAGCGCTTCAAGGATGTCCCAGCTGCTAAGGATCTAAACCGGGAAGGCGACAAAGCGCTCCTGAACGGGCCTGCTCTTGCGATCGACGGTGACGGCCGGTCGCAAGACGACATCGACGCTTATTTCAGGTAGAGCCGCCGCAGACCTCTCCGGCCGCAGTCTCACAGAGTTGGTCTGCAAACCAGGGGGCAATATTGGAGCGAGCGGGAAAGAAGCGGCCGAATAACCGTTCCTGTTAACGCAGCGTTTGTTCAAGGTGAAGGACAATAGGAGCATGGATCGGAGCCGCCATCTCGTATCGTTCCGACATTAGAGTAGGGTAAGAAGTATGAGTCTTGATCTATCCATTCCGGTTCTTGTGGTTGACGATTACCAGACGATGATCCGGATCCTGCGCAACCTTCTGAAGCAGATCGGCTTCAAGGACGTGGACGACGCCTCCGACGGCACGGCTGC
>NZ_JBHSBQ010000071.1:0-1178 GCF_042650665.1 Microvirga sp. GCM10011540
CTAGAGTATCCGTATTGATCAAGCGGGTTTTGAAGACCAGTTTCGCTGATCTCGCAAGAGCGCATTGGCCAGGATGATGAGCTTTCGCATGATGGCGGTCAGGGCGACTTTCGCCGGCTTGCCCGCCGCGAGCAGGGCCTGGTACTTGGCTTTCAGATCCGGGTTGAATCGGGCTGCCACCAGCGCCGGCATGTACAGCGCCTGACGCAGATGGGCGCGGCCGCCCCGGATCGTGCGGCGCCCGCGGGAAGCCCCACTGTCGCGCGCCACCGGAGCCAAGCCCGCGAGGCTGGCCACCTGGCTCTGATCGAGGCTGCCGAGTTCGGGCATCTCGACGAGCAGGCTCAAGGCCGTGGCTTGAGCAATGCCAGGAATGCTCATGAGGATTGCCAGGCGTGGGGCGAGATCCGCATCACCCAGACACAAGCTCTGAAGCTGGGCGTCGACCGCAGCCAAGTGGCGGGCGATCTGGCGCAGCCGCTGGTCGAGCTGACGCCGCAACAAGGCAGAGCGCACGATCTTCTGCCGGTTGAGGGCGGCCGTGCGATCCTTGATGAGCGCCTGCCGGGCCACCAACAGTTCTTTCATGGCCTCCAGAGCGGGGCTGAGCACAGGCCGGGTGGGTGGCTCGAGCAGGGCGCCAAAGCGCGCCAGCAGCGCCGCATCGAGCCGATCGGTTTTGGCAAGCTGGCCCAGAGCTTCAGCGAAGCGGCGGGCGTGGCGGGGATTGATCTTCGCCAGCGGCAGGCCGGCGGTCGCAAGGCTGCGCTCCAAGGCCCGGTGATACGCGCCGGTTGGTTCGAAGACCACGCGCTGGATGGCTTGGCTGGAGAGCCAGACGATGAGGGCGCGATGGCCTTTGGCGTCGTTGGGGAAGCGGCGCGTGGCTCCATCGGGGTAGAGACAAACATCGAGCTGATCTTTGGCAATGTCGATGCCGGCGGTCTGTGGTATAGGATGATGCATCTTTTCCGCGTCCTTGGCTTGTCATACGGGCCATCACGCCCGGGTATCCGTTCAGGCCACGAGGAAAAGAGAGGGGCGGTCCGACTCTAGCTCGACCCGCACCGGTCTGCATCGGAACGACCCGTCCCCTCCCACCGCCAGCGAGCTCGCGACTCGCTGGCGGTATCCTCATCTTGCTCGATCAGGACGGGAAAATCATAAGACAAGCATCG
>NZ_JBHSBQ010000072.1:0-1191 GCF_042650665.1 Microvirga sp. GCM10011540
ATGGCGAAGGAAAAGTTTGAGCGCAATAAGCCGCACTGCAACATCGGGACGATTGGTCACGTGGACCATGGCAAGACGTCACTGACGGCGGCGATCACGAAGGTTCTGGCGGAGTCTGGCGGCGCGCAGTTTACGGCGTACGACCAGATCGACAAGGCTCCGGAGGAGAAGGCGCGCGGGATCACGATCTCGACGGCTCACGTGGAGTACGAGACGGCGAACCGCCACTATGCGCACGTGGACTGCCCCGGTCACGCCGACTACGTGAAGAACATGATCACGGGCGCGGCGCAGATGGACGGCGCGATCCTGGTGGTGTCCTCGGCCGACGGCCCGATGCCGCAGACGCGCGAGCACATCCTTCTGGCGCGCCAGGTCGGCGTTCCGGCGCTGGTGGTGTTCATGAACAAGGTCGACATGGTCGACGACGCCGAGCTTCTCGACCTGGTCGAGCTCGAGGTTCGCGAGCTTCTGTCGAAGTACGACTTCCCGGGCGACGACATCCCGATCGTGAAGGGCTCGGCTCTTTGCGCTCTGGAGGACCGCCAGCCTGAGATCGGCCGCGATGCGGTTCTCAAGCTGATGGCCGAGGTCGACGCTTACATCCCGCAGCCGGAGCGTCCGGTGGACCAGCCGTTCCTGATGCCGATCGAAGACGTGTTCTCGATCTCGGGCCGCGGCACGGTGGTGACGGGTCGCGTGGAGCGCGGCATCATCAAGGTCGGCGAGGAAGTGGAGATCGTGGGTCTGCGGGCGACGCAGAAGACGACGGTCACGGGCGTCGAGATGTTCCGCAAGCTGCTCGACCAGGGCCAAGCGGGCGACAACGTGGGCGTTCTTCTGCGCGGCACGAAGCGCGAGGACGTGGAGCGCGGCCAGGTGCTGTGCAAGCCCGGCTCGATCAAGCCGCACACGAAGTTCAAGGCCGAGGCGTACATCCTGACGAAGGAAGAGGGCGGCCGTCATACGCCGTTCTTCGGCAACTACCGTCCGCAGTTCTACTTCCGCACGACGGACGTGACCGGCGTGGTGAAGCTGCCCGAGGGCACCGAGATGGTGATGCCGGGCGACAACATCACCATGGACGTGGAGCTGATCGTGCCGATCGCCATGGAGGAGAAGCTGCGCTTCGCCATCCGTGAGGGCGGCCGCACCGTCGGTGCCGGCGTCGTCGCTCAGGTCATGGATTAA
>NZ_JBHSBQ010000073.1:0-1271 GCF_042650665.1 Microvirga sp. GCM10011540
TGGCCTGCCTCCACAAAAGTGGTCCTCCCTGATGTATGGCTTTCGAGCCGAATGGAGGACGAAAGAGAATGAGCAAGAAGAGACACACGGCCGAGGAGATTGTCGCCAAGTTGCGGCAAGTCGACGTGCTGACGGCACAAGGCCGGACTGTCGCCGAGGCCATCCGGCAGATCGGCGTAACGGAGGTCACCTATTACCGCTGGCGCTCCGAGTACGGCGGGCTGAAGTCGGATCAGGTCAAGCGCCTGAAGGAGCTTGAGGCCGAGAACGCCAGGCTCCGGCGCGCGGTGTCTGACCTCACCCTCGACAAGATGATCCTGAAAGAGGCCGCCAAGGGAAACTTCTAAGCCCCGCCCGCCGCCGCGCTTGTGTGGAGCATGTGAGAGCCGAACTGGGCCTGTCCGAGCGACGGGTCTGCCGGGTTCTGGGCCAGCACCGCTCCACCCAGCGCAAGATCCCCGCCACCCCTGATGACGAGGCGGCCCTGACCGCCGACATCATCGCGCTTGCTCTCCAGTATGGCCGTTACGGCTACCGGCGCATCACCGCTCTGCTGCGGGAGGCCGGCTGGCTTGTGAACAAGAAGCGGGTGGAGCGGATCTGGCGGCAGGAGGGGCTGAAAGTGCCTCAAAAGCAGCCGAAGAAAGGACGTCTCTGGCTTGCCGACGGATCCTGCATCCGCCTGCGGCCGGAGTATCCCAATCATGTCTGGAGTTACGATTTCGTCGAGGATCGCACCCATGATGGGCGCAAGTTCCGCATGCTCAACATCATCGACGAGTTCACGCGCGAATGCCTGGCCATCCGGGTGAACCGGAAGCTGAAAGCTGTCGATGTCATCGACGTGCTCTCGGACCTGTTCATCCTGCGCGGTGTTCCAGGCCATATTCGTTCCGACAACGGCAGCGAATTCGCGGCCAAAGCTGTCCGCGAGTGGATCACGGCTGTGGGTGCCAAGACGGCCTACATCGAGCCGGGCAGCCCGTGGGAGAATGGGTACTGCGAGAGCTTCAACTCGAAGCTTCGAGATGAACTGCTGAAAGGCGAAGTCTTCTACACGCTCAAGGAGGCTCAGATCGTGATCGAAAATTGGAGGCGCCACTACAATACCGTACGCCCGCACTCTTCATTAGGGTACAAGCCGCCCGCCCCGGAGACGGTGCTACGGCCGGCTGCACAACCCCGGCCAACGCCGCCGGCCACCCCAGCCGTAGCGCCACGACCGATAATGCACTAATATTAACCTCGGACCACCTCGTGGGGGCCGGCCA
>NZ_JBHSBQ010000074.1:0-1307 GCF_042650665.1 Microvirga sp. GCM10011540
CTACACCAAGGTGACCTACGGTCTGGTGGCTCTGGCCTTTCTGGTGTTCATGCTGTTCGATGCGCGCCAGCGCCGCTGGGCCGCCTGGGCCATCGGCCTCACCATCCTCACAGCCCTCGCGGTCGAAGCCTTCTGGAAGGGGTCGGCCTCATACCTGGCGGATCTGCGCCTTGCCCGCGATGTCGGCGGCATCCTTCGCGGCACCTGGGGGCAGATCCTCGACCATATCCTCGGCAACCTCGCCGATTACGTCCTGCTGACCCTGTTCGCGGGCTTGGCCGTGTGGCGGACGCGCAGTCTTCGCGATGTCCTGTTCTACGTCTTCTGCGGCACTGCAGGGTTCTTCATCATCAACCAGAACTTCCAGGCCTGGGGCATCATCACGCTCCATGCCGCGGCTGCGGTGGCGGCCGAGACCGTCATTCGCCACGAAACGCATCTTGGCTTCGCGTCGCGGGACCGCCGCTGGTCCCTGACCGCAGGCGTTCAGCTTCTCTTCCTGGCTCTCGTCCTGCCTACGATCGTCCATTGCTCCCTTGCCCTCGGTCTCCACGCCGTAGTGGCGGGCACCCGCGCGGGCGAGGAGATCTCGCTCCCGAATGTCGAGGGTGTGAGGCTGGTGAATCTGTGGACCTGGGGCGATCACGACGGCGCGACCACGTATCTTGCCGCCGTACAGGATGGCGCCGATGTCCTGGACGATCTGGAGCCGCAGCGCGGTCGCGTCTTCGTGCTCGATCTCGCCAACCCCTTTTCCATGGCTTTCGACATGGCTCCGGCGCGGGGAGACATGCCGCGTCTCCAGTGGGACAGAACCGTCAACGCCTCCGCCAACGTGCCTCCCGAGGTGCTGCTCGACGACGTCGAAATCGTCATGGAGCCCAAGGCGCCCGCAGGCCCGAAACCGCCAGGATCGGATGCGACGCTTCAGACCGTCTACGGTCCGCATATCGCGGAGAACTTCGACCTGGTGCGGGAAACGGAGCACTGGCGCGTGCATCGTCGCAAGCCCGTGGCGGACGCTCCGCCGGCAGCCGGAGCGGGATCGTCATGATCGGCGACGATACCCGTCTGCTGCCCACGGCGAGGCTCATCCTCGCAGGGGCGCTCGTCGTGGCGGCTCTGCTCGCCTTGCCCGGGCAGACGATCACGACCTCCTATCCGAACGATCTCTTCATCTTCCTCGACAGCGCGCACCGGCTCGTATGGGGGCAGGTGCCCAACCGCGACTTCCACACCGCCCTCGGCCCCCTCACCCACTACATCCCCGCCGCAGGATACTGGCTCTCCGGCTCCCTCGGCGCCGC
>NZ_JBHSBQ010000075.1:0-1369 GCF_042650665.1 Microvirga sp. GCM10011540
CATGTGTGGACGCCCCGTGTGACGCAAGAAGAATTTTCAGGTTTGATGCAGCGCGTGGTCAGGGTCTGACATGTGTGCGGCCTCTGATGCGGCCGTTCACATGCCGCGGGCCCGGATGGGAGTTCGCGGATCAGGTCCAAATCAGAACCACGTGCTCGAAGCTCTTGTCGCAAAGCTGGTTTTCCTGATCCCGTCTCGGTGACCGTTGCGCCATCTCTCTCCTTCGATCTTCCCACGCCCCAACAGCCTCACAGTCGCAAGCGGTTAGACCACCGCGACTGGAGCTTGATAAGTCCCGCCCTTTGCCATCAGAGCCCAGATGATGCGGGCCATCTTGTTGGCGAGCGCCACCCGCACCAGCATCGGTGGTTTGCGCGCGACCATGCGCGCCATCCACGAACCTGCCGGGGCTCCGTTGCGGGCGGCCCAACTCACAACGGCACTCGCGCCGATGATCAGCAGGCGGCGCAAGGTCCGCTCACCCATCTTCGAGGTGGCACCCAGTTTTTGTTTACCGCCGGTGGAGTGCTGCAAGGGCGTGAGCCCGACCCAGGCGGCGAAGTCCCGCCCGCGCTTGAAGGTCTCAGCGGGTGGAGCAAGGGCCGCCAGGGCCACCGCGGTCACTGGGCCGACCCCGGGAATGGTCATCAGCCGACGCGCCGTCTCGTTCTCTTTCGCTCGCTGGGCGACCTCGCGGTCCAGGCCTGCAATCTGTTTGTCCAACCGATGGAGTGTCTCGACCAGCATCTGGAGGACCGGTCGGGCGATCTCCGGGATTGGCTCCTCCGGGTCCGCGACAGCCCGCACGAGCTGAGAAACATGAGCCGGGCCCTTGGCTACGACCAAGCCGAACTCGGCCAGATGACCGCGCAGGGCATTGATGATCTGAGTTCGTTGCCGCACCAGGAGATCGCGCGCCCGGAACACGAGAGCGGCGGCTTGGGCCTGCTCGCTCTTGGGAACCACAAAGCGCATGGTCGGGCGCTGGGCTGCCTCGCAGATCGCCTCGGCATCGGCCGCATCGTTCTTCTGGCGCTTGACGAAGGGCTTCACGTAAGCCGGCGAGATCAACCGGACCGCATGCCCGAGCTGGCCGATCTCGCGGGCCCAATAGTGGGAGCTGCCGCAGGCCTCCATCGCTACCGTGCAGGGCGGTTGGCCGGCAAAGAAGGTGAGAACCTGGTGCCGCCGCAGCTTCTTGCGAAACAGCACTGCTCCAGATGCATCAGCTCCGTGAACCTGAAATACGCTCTTCGCCAGATCCAACCCGATTGTGCTAACCTCTCCCATGGACGCCTCCCTCAAGTGGTGCAGTTCAACACCTCCACTTTGGCACACTGAGGCCGTTGGGGGGCGTCCACCTCATCAG
>NZ_JBHSBQ010000076.1:0-1410 GCF_042650665.1 Microvirga sp. GCM10011540
ATTGTGGATCTGGGGGTCCCCCGTTCGAGCCGGGGCGGCTGTACCACTTGCCCCTCGCAGGTTTGATGCCACCAAACTATTGCGCAGTAAGGGTTTCCCAGATTGTTGGGCGTGTTCCGCTAAGGTCTCCAAAGGTATTTTCTGGGTTTTGATCTGGCGCTCCTGTGACCGCTTTTGTGCCACACGCTCAAGCTCGTCGTGAAGGTCGTCGGTTCGAAGGTGCCCATACCGTGCGGACATCTGAAGGGTCGTGTGGCCAAGAATGCGGCTGAGTCTATAGAGGTCACCCCCACCCTGTACCCACCATGACGCGAAGGTGTGGCGAAGGTCATGGAACCGAAAGTCCTCGATGCCAGCCCGACTACATGCTCCTGAAAATGCCTTCCTCGGATTTCCCATCCGAACCCCATCAGCTTTGCAGAACAAGTAAGACGAACGGGGACGGGAGCGCTGTTCCAGAATCTCCCTTATCGTCTCCAATGCTTTCGTTGAAAGTGGCACGCGCCTGGGTGCATTGGTCTTCGTTATCTCAAGGTGCAATTCTCGACGACGGAAGTCGATATTGGAGATTTGGAGGCCAAGGAGTTCCTCCTTTCGGAGCCCTGTCTCGACTGCCAAGACCAAGATGGGTTTGAGGTCGTCAGACGCCATCTCATAGAGACGCGCGAATTCCTCACGCGTGATGAACCGAGTCCGGGGTCGGCTCTCCTTCAGGGCCTTCTTATTGAGGGCTGTGACCGGGTTTGTGTCCACCCACCCCCAGCGGTTGGCCATCGAGAAGACAGAACTCAGAAACGCGAGATCTCGCCGGATGGTCGCATCCGTGACACCTGAGCGCTTTCTCGTGCTCACGAAGTCGGACAGGGTGCGACGGGTGATCTCATCAAGATGAAGGTGGCCCAGGAGGCGAGCGCAAACCTTGCTGTTGAACCGATAGCTTTCCAGCGTTCGCGCCTTGAGCGTCGCCTCCTCAAAAAACCGCTCCATGGCCTCGGGAAGAAGATGCCGAGGGGCGTCCTTCTCCCCACGAGCTTTATGAGCGTAATCCTCCAAGAGCCGGTTCAGGTATGCTTGAGCCTCAGTCTTCTTGGTCGTCTTCGCCGAGCGGCGGATATGTTCACCACCAAACCGGAAACGCACCCACCAGACGCTCCCCCGACGATAGACCGATGCCATTCAGCACTCCACGACTGTTACCTCTAAATCGACGGTCTCATGGATTGCCAGTTCGTCAACCATTTTTATGGTCCCAAGCCCAGTCAAAGGACGCCGTGACGCCCGACTAATCTGAGGCTTTTTGGAACAGGACCGGAGACGGTCACAGGCAAACGTCCGAACGCCGGATGTTCGGGGGTATGTGGTGTTCATGAGGGGTGATGAGGCTAACCAGGGATGATGGCGGCGGATTGG
>NZ_JBHSBQ010000077.1:0-1448 GCF_042650665.1 Microvirga sp. GCM10011540
CAGCCGCTGCCACGAGCCCAGCGGAATACTCCCGTATGCCCGCTGCCCGCGTGGGGCTCGCGCACGGGGGCGCGCCATCTTGGTGGTCACCCCGCTCTCGTCCAGGAACACCAGGCGGTCCACGGGAAGCTCACTCATCTGCTGGCGGTAAGCCTCACGCTCGGCTGCAATCTCGGGCCGCTCCTGCTCGGCCGCCCGAAGCGTCTAATGGCATGGACCGGCCGTGCTCCCGGGCGGAGCATGGGAGCACGGGAATATCCCGCAGGCAAGGAGCCATGCCATGTCACACCAGACCACAGCTGAATGCATCGCCACGATTGGCATCGACCTGGGCAAGACCACCTTCCACCTCATCGGTATGGATGCGCGCGGCAGGATCGTGCTGCGCCGGAAGGTCTCGCGCGGACAACTGCAGTCCTGTCTGGCCAACCTGCCGGCCTGTCTGATCGGAATGGAAGCTTGCGCCGGAGCCCACCACGTCGGGCGTCAGCTTGGCGCTCTCGGTCATGATGTCCGCCTGCTGCCGGCCCAATACGTCAAACCTTTCCTCAAAGGGCACAAGAACGATTACCGCGATGCCGAGGCCATCGCCGAGGCGGTGCAACGCCCGACCATGCGGCCGGTGCCCGTGAAGGCGGCCGAGCAGCTCGACTTGCAGGCCCTGCACCGCGTCCGCCGTCGACTGATTGGGCAACGCACCGCCGTCATCAATCAGATCCGCGGTTTCCTGCTCGAGTGTGGCATCCCGGTGCGTCAGGGGCCAACTGGCTTGCGCGAGGCGCTGCCCACTCTTCTCGCCCAGCGTACGGACGTGCTCTCAGCGCGCATGATCCACCTGATCGAGGATCTCACGGGAGATTGGCGCTGGCTGGATGGGCGCATCGAGACGCTCACCCGAGAGATCGGCGATCTGGCCCGTCAGGATGCGGCCTGCCAGCGGCTGATGGGCATCCCGGGTGTGGGCGTGATCACGGCCAGTGCCATGGTGGCGGCGGTGGGAACAGGAGCCGCCTTCAGCAAAGGCCGCGACTTTGCCGCTTGGCTTGGGCTCGTGCCCAAGCAGATCTCCACCGGAGACCGTACCATTCTGGGCGGCCTGTCCAAACGTGGGAACCGCTACTTGCGCACCCTCTTCGTGAGCGGTGCGCAAGCCCTTCTCCAGCGCCCACATTGCTGGGCCGGGCACAAGTTTGGCCAGTGGCTGCAAGCAGCCGGAGCGCGGTTGCACCGCAATGTGCTCGCCGCGGCCTTGGCCAACAAGCTCGCTCGCATTGCGTGGAGCGTGCTGAACCACACGAACGGTTACGATCCGGAGTTTACTCCCCACGCAGTCTGAGCCTGCTCAGAGGGCCGACAGTTCGAGGATAGAGTTCCCGCCGAGGTTCGCGAGAAGGATGTGACAGGATGGATGAACGGTTGCCCGGCGCATCGCAAGCCTGACCAAAAAA
>NZ_JBHSBQ010000078.1:0-1458 GCF_042650665.1 Microvirga sp. GCM10011540
CGCCTATGCTTGTCGACCGCACGAAACAGATATTTCCATTTCCCGCCGACCCGCACATAGGTCTCATCAACACGCCATGAGCCGGACCGATGTCCCTGGTATCGGCGAACCCGCTTCTCAAGCTCTGGCGCATAGCGCTGCACCCAACGAAAGATCGAGCTCGGGTCGACCACAATGCTGCGCTCCTGCATCATCTCGGCCAGATCGCGATAGCTGATGCCGTACTTGCAGTACCAGCGCATGCATAGCAGGATGATCTCGACCGGAAAGAAAGCGGCGGCGCTTGAACAGGGGCAATAGGGCGGCTCCTTAGGTCGCCGCCTTCCTCTAAACTGCCAAGGTTAATGCAACGGTGCCGTCCGGCGTGTTTTTCCCGCCTATGGCGACCCGATTGGCCGGGCGATGTTCAAGGCGGATCTGGCTGAGATTGGGCGTGCATCCACGCGAACAGAGGCGATCGGCAGAGCCACAGCCTATCAGGAGCGAACCCGCAGCCGTGTCAGAGAGCTGATCACGACGATTGGACAGTCGGGCACTGTTGCTCTCGATCCAACGTATCTCCCAACGCCCTTCGCAGGGGATGTGAAGCCTCCAACAAAGGCGATGATTGCTTTCGCAACATCGATTGCCGCACAGTGTGGCCTGAAACTGCCCTGCGGGCTCAAAAGCAATAGCGCAATCTGCCGAGCCTTCCTTGACCAGCATGTTCCGTCGCGATCTTTCAAACAGGGGGAGGCCCCGCAAACGGGCCCTCGCTCTCCAAGCGAAGCGATGGTGCGCTATGCTCGATCGCTTGCCGAACAGCACGCAATCGAGTGCCCACCAGAAGTGATTACCGATTTCACGGCTTGCCGTGCTTTTCTCGACGAGCATGCACCAAAGGCACAGTATCCTCAGGCAAAGAACCGGACCGTCAGTCCCAAAGGTCGGCTTCCAGCTGTCCGGGCGGGCAATGGGAGTGATGGCCATCAGCGGGTGCCTGCGTCTGCAAGGAGACCTACAGAGACAAGAAGCGAGATCCCTCGTCGTCGCACACGATCCCGCACTGTAGCTTCCGGCAGAGACGACTAAGGGCCTGCTCCTCAAATTGCGCCCCTTGACTCCTCCCTCTAGTTCCTCTGCATAGCGGATTTGGCCGATCGAGTGGGCGTAGGACGGACACGCGTTCAGGGCGCATCAGCATGTTGATAGTGCGGACAAGGCCTGGCTGTCGCCGGATCAACCCGGCGCTCCAGAGTTAGCACCATCCGATGAGCGGAGGTTGACCCCACCTGGAAGCGGCGTCGGGCGCTTGACAGGCAGAAGCGCAAGCCAGACATTCTCTCGACGACCTACCGCCTGTTATGACTTGAACCCTTTGCGCCTGGAGGCGTTTTGCTCGTCCTGATCTGAGGAGGAGCCATGCTGACGGACGCACAATGGGCAATACTGGAGCCTTTGGTGGAACAGTGCCGTCCG
>NZ_JBHSBQ010000079.1:0-1463 GCF_042650665.1 Microvirga sp. GCM10011540
GGCAAGTCGAAGGCGAAGCTTCTGACGGAGGCGCATGGCCGTGTGACGTTTGAGGACGTGGCGGGCATCGACGAGGCCAAGGAGGACCTTCAGGAGGTGGTGGAGTTTCTGCGCGATCCGCAGAAGTTCCAGCGCCTGGGCGGGCGCATTCCCCGCGGCGTGCTGCTGGTCGGGCCTCCCGGCACCGGCAAGACGCTCACCGCCCGCGCCGTGGCCGGCGAGGCCAACGTGCCGTTCTTCACCATTTCGGGCTCGGACTTCGTCGAGATGTTCGTGGGCGTGGGCGCCTCCCGCGTGCGCGACATGTTCGACCAGGCCAAGAAGAACGCGCCCTGCATCATCTTCATCGACGAGATCGACGCGGTCGGCCGCCATCGCGGCGCCGGTCTGGGCGGCGGCAACGACGAGCGCGAGCAGACCCTCAACCAGCTTCTGGTCGAGATGGACGGCTTCGAGGCCAACGAGGGCGTGATCATCATCGCGGCCACCAACCGGCCCGACGTGCTCGATCCGGCGCTGCTGCGCCCGGGCCGCTTCGACCGCCAGATCGTGGTGCCCAACCCGGACGTGGTCGGGCGCGAGAAGATCCTGCGGGTGCACGTGCGCAAGGTGCCGCTGGCGCCGGACGTGGACCTGAAGGTGATCGCCCGCGGCACCCCCGGCTTCTCGGGCGCGGACCTGATGAACCTGGTCAACGAGGCGGCGCTTCTGGCGGCGCGGCGCGGCAAGCGCATCGTGACCATGCAGGAGTTCGAGGACGCCAAGGACAAGGTGATGATGGGCGCCGAGCGCCGCACCCTGGTGATGACCGACGACGAGAAGCGCCTGACCGCCTATCACGAGGCCGGACACGCCATCGTGGCGCTGAACGTGCCGGCGACCGACCCGGTGCACAAGGCCACCATCATCCCGCGCGGGCGGGCTCTGGGCATGGTGATGCAGCTGCCGGAGCGGGACAAGCTGTCGATGACCTACGAGCAGATGACGTCGCGTCTGGCGATCATGATGGGCGGGCGCATTGCCGAGGAGATGATCTTCGGCCAGGAGAAGGTGACCTCGGGGGCGCAGTCGGACATCGAGCAGGCGACGCGGCTGGCCCGGATGATGGTGACCCGGTGGGGGTTCTCGCCGGAGCTGGGCACGGTGGCCTATGGGGAGAACCAGGAGGAGGTGTTCCTGGGCATGTCCATGGGGCGCCAGCAGAACATCTCGGAGGCCACCGCCCAGAAGATCGACTCGGAGGTGCGGCGTCTGGTGGAGGCGGGTCTCAACGACGCGCGGCGGATCCTGACGGAGAAGCAGCAGGATCTGGAGGCGCTGGCGAAAGGTCTTCTGGAGTACGAGACCCTGTCGGGGGACGAGATCCGCAACCTTCTCGACGGGCAGCCGCCGATCCGCGACACCGGCGAGAGCGTCACCGCCACCCGCGGCTCCGCCGTCCCCACCGCAGGACGCGGAAGGCC
>NZ_JBHSBQ010000080.1:0-1581 GCF_042650665.1 Microvirga sp. GCM10011540
AGTCCTGGAACTCACCGGAGAACACTCCGATGGATGAGATGCCTTCGCGGTCGAAACTGGCGACGTACCCAGCCGTCACCATCTGCCGTTCATCGACGACGATGTACATGATGAAGCCCCCCGGCCCATAGATAGATGATGTCTACGCAAGCACGCTAATCATGACGCAGTGTCGCTGTTCAAAAGAACTTGCAGCGACTTTGTTTTTACTTTTTCCGTTGATCGAATGTGCTTGGGATGTTGTCCACCCCTTCGAATCAGTAGGTATATGTCATAAATGCCGTTCGCGAGTCCGCCCGTCAATGGCTATCAGACGAAGTCTGAATCCCCCTGCGAGCTTCCCGGCCACTGTTGCAGCTGCGCAATACTTGTCTACCGCGAGCGTCATCTGGCGAATGCGAGCATGGCAGGGCGTGAATCATTGTTTCATCCAGGTCTAGAGCGTGCCATTCGCCAAGAAACTTTAGGTAAAGGTGGCAGAATTTAGCTATGCCTTAAGATGATTGTTGTTTGATCCTCCGAAGCCCTAAAGGGCAGTTGGGGGTAGCATGCGTATCAGAACGAAGATCTTTGCGCTTGTCGGCGCTTTGGGAGCTGTCATTCTCGCGGTTTCCGGGGTGGGTGTTCACTCGCTTCAGGCATACGACCACGCGATCGAGGAAGTAAAAACAGCATCGACGGGCGCCTTCTACGGCGAACGCTTGAACCGGCTGGTGACCGCTGTCGTCATGGATGCCAGGGGCGTCTATGCCGCAGCCGATACGCAGGATGCCAAGACCTATGCCAACGGCATGATCGCCAGCCTGAAGAAGATCGATGAACTCCTCAAGCAGTGGGCGCCGATTGTGCCGGCTTCGGATAAGGCGATCTTCGACAAGGTCGTGAAAGACGCCGAGGCCTTCAAGACCTTCCGCACCGAAACTGCTCGCCTCGGCACGGAAGTATCTGTTGCTGCGGCTGCCGAGCAGGGTTTTAACGAGGCGAACCGCGCTAATCGCAAAGCCTTTCAGGAGAGCATCGACGCACTTACGAAAAGAAGCGGAGAGGCTGTCGATGCCGTCGATCACGCAACGCATGCACTTCACGATCAGCGGATGACGCTGCTGCTTTCTCTCGCTTTCGGCGGCACGCTGGCGGCGCTTCTGATTGGCGCACTGGTCGGGCATCGGCAGATTGCCCGCCCCCTTCAGCTGGTGACGTCAGCCATTCAGAAGCTTGCCGCCGGCGATTACAACCTGCCGCAGGTCAAGCAGAGCCGGGATGAGATCGGCGAAATCTGGAACGCCATGAACACGTTCGCCGCCGCCATGGCCGAGGCGGAGCAGCTACGGTCCGCTCAGTCCGATATCGACCGCCAGCAGAGCGTGCGGCGCCGGGAGGAAATGAGCGCTCTCGCGCAGCAATTCGAGAGCACTGTCGGTCATCTCGTGCAGCATCTCACGGCCTCGGCTACTGAGATGGAGGTCACGGCACGATCGATGCGTGACGTTGCGGACCAGGCGACGGGGCGCTCGGTGAGCGTGGCCTCGGCGGCCGAGCAGACCTCGTCCAACGTGCAGACGGTGGCGGCCGCCACCGAGG
>NZ_JBHSBQ010000081.1:0-1691 GCF_042650665.1 Microvirga sp. GCM10011540
CACGTGACGTTCTGACCTTAAGGCTAGCTTTAAGGTCAGTAGATCAATGAAGATCGAAGTTCTCGGCACAGAGCGCCGGCGGCGCTGGAGCCTCCAGGACAAACTCCAGATCGTGGACGAGACGATGCAGCTGGGCGTGACGGTCAGCGAAGTGGCCCGCCGCCATGGTCTGGCGCCCAGCGTTGTCTTCACCTGGCGCCGGCTGGCGCGCGAAGGCCGACTGGGCGACACTGGTCCCGCCTTCATGCCGGTCGAGATCACGCCCGTGCCGGTGCAGGCCATACCGGCGGTATCCTCACCGCGGCGCACCGGCCTGATCGAGATCGTCTTGGGCCGCGGGCGCCGCATTCGCGTGGACCGCGAGGTCGATGCCGAGGCGCTGCGGCGGGTGCTGCAGGTGGTGGAGAGCCTGGCATGATCCCGGTGCCGACCGGCGTGCGCGTGTGGCTGGCCACCGGCCATACTGACATGCGCAAAGGCTTTGGTGGCCTCTCCCTGCTGGTGCAGGAGACGCTCAGGCGCGATCCACATTCGGGCAATCTGTTTGTTTTCCGGGGACGCAGAGGCGATCTGATCAAGGTCCTCTGGTACGACGGCCAGGGCCTTTGTTTGTTCTCGAAGCGCATTGATCGGGGTCGTTTCCTGTGGCCCTCGCCGGCAGACGGCACGGTGTCGATTTCCACCGCGCAGTTGGGCTATCTCTTGGAAGGCATCGACTGGCGCAATCCCCAGCAAACTTGGCGCCCAACCGCCGCCGGATGAGCCACAAAGCCTTGCAAATCAACGCTTCCGTGGCACACTCGAAGCGTGGCAAATCACCCTGATCCGCTCCCCTCCAGTCTGACTGAGGCTCACGCGATGATCCGCGCCGAGCGCGCCGCCCGTTTGGCGGCCGAAGCCCGTGCGGGGGATCTGGAGATCGCGCGGGCTGCGTTGGAAGTCGCCCGGCTCGAAGTCACTCAGGCCCACGCCGCCCGTTATGCCCTGGAGCTGGAGATCGAGCGGCTCAAGCTGCAGATCGCCAAGTTGCGCCGCCAGCACTTCGGCACCTCGTCGGAACGCAGTGCCCGTCTCGAGCAGCTGTTGCTCGCCCTAGAGGACCTGGAGGAGAGCGCCGCCCACATGGACGCCGAGGCCGAGGCGAAGGATGCCGCCGCAGCACCGGGTGCGCCTCAGTGGACGGTCGAGGAGTTAGTGCGCACCAAACCCGCCCGCAGACCCTTGCCCGGGCATCTGCCGCGCCGACGCGTGGTTCTTCCTGGCCCGACCGCCTGCGCCTGCTGTGGCGGCGGCTTGCGCAAGCTCGGAGAGGTTGTGACCGAGACCCTGGAGCGCATCCCGGCGCGTTGGATCGTCGTGCAGACAGTCCGTGAGAAGTTCAGCTGCGCGGCCTGCGAGACGATCACCGAGACGCCGGCACCGTTCCATGCCATTCCGCGAGGCCGTGCCGGTCCCCACCTGCTGGCCGAGATCACGATCGGCAAGTTCGGGCTGCATCTGCCGCTGACCCGCCAGAGCGCGGTGTTCGCCCAGGAGGGCGTCGATCTGGATGTCTCGACCCTGTGCGACTGGATGGGAGCGGTCGCGGTTGCGACCCAGCCTCTGAGCGCTCTGATCGCCGAGCATGTGATGAAGGCCGAGCGGCTGCATGCCGATGACACGCCGGTGCCGGTGCTGGCCAAGGGCAAGAC
>NZ_JBHSBQ010000082.1:0-1736 GCF_042650665.1 Microvirga sp. GCM10011540
AGTCCTGGAACTCACCGGAGAACACTCCGATGGATGAGATGCCTTCGCGGTCGAAACTGGCGACGTACCCAGCCGTCACCATCTGCCGTTCATCGACGACGATGTACATGATGAAGCCCCCCGGCCCTATGAAGTGGTATTCAGAACGCAAATACGCGCGATACAAACGCCCGTTGTCGGATTGTTGATGATCGGACAACTATTTTTTACTTTTACTTTTTTACTTTGATTGTGAGCGAGTGTGCTTTAGTGAACCGCGCATCCCTCTCCGAATCAGTAGGTATTGTTCATAAATGCCGGGTAGGCGCTGTTGCGTCAACGGCAAACGAGTCCGTCCGGACTCTACCCTCTCGCTTGTGCTCGAGTGTTGCACGCGCGCAATACACCCACGCGCGGGCGCGTGCGTCCTGACTGGATGAGCTTGCCTGTGCCTGTCCGGTACTCCTGCAGGACAGGTTTTAATATGGACGAATACAGGCTGCCTTCTGGGCCTTCGGGAGAGAAGCGCATGGTTCTGTGCTCTTTCGACACTCTCAAGTAGTGAGTAGTCCGAACCCGAAACTCAGTTTCATGATTTTGCATTTATTCTGCTGCCCTTTCGGCAGCTTAACTTTTTATACAGTCTCGCCACGCTAATTACTTGCCCTGAAAATGCCTTTTTTGCTCTTCGGAGAGTCAGATGCGTCTTCTCAACAACCTGCGGCTTGTAACGAAGCTGGCAATCCCAGTGGCGATCTTTGTCGCAATCGCCGTCGGCCTGATCGCGCTGGCCCGCGGCGGTTTGGAAAGCCTGGCAAACGGGACGCAGGAAATCGTCCAAGTCGACGCCACGCGCTTGAAGTTGATCCTCCAGTTGAATGCCGACGTGAACCAGGCGACGATCCAGGAGAAGAACATCCTCGTCGATAAAGATCTCGAAGCGCGTGCGACCTACGCGAAGCGGTACGAGGAGGACAAGCAGGCTGCCGTCAAGGACCTGGAGAACCTCCTCGCGTCTGCGACTACCCCTGAGACGCAGGCTGCGTTCGAGGGTCTCAAGGCGACCGTCATGAACTATTTCACTCTGACGGATCAGAGCGTTGCCCATGGCCTCAAAGGTTACATGGACGACGCGGCCATGACGATTTCAAACGGCGAGGGCCGTGATGCGAGGATCAAGGTAAGGAGCATTCTCGCCGAGCAGGCCGACATCAGCGCGAATGCGCTGGAGCGGTCGCGGCAGCAGGCGAACGAGTATGCGTCCAGGACGTCCTGGACCCTGATCGTGTCCGCAGCCGTGGGCTTGTCGGTGGCCGTGTCCTTGATTGCTGCCATCGCGATCTATGGAATTGTGCGCCCCCTCTCTGCCATTACAGGAGCCATGTCGCACTTGGCGGAAGGTGATCTCAACGTATCGGTCAGCGGTGCCGAGCGCGGCGACGAGGTCGGACAGCTGGCGCGGGCGTTGCAGGTCTTCAAGGATAACGCAATCGAAGCGAAGCGCCTCGCGGCAGAGCAGGAGGCCGAGAACGACGCAAAGATGCGCCGCGCTCAGGTTCTCGATCAGCTCACGAAACAATTCGATGCGAATGTCTCGGCTCTGACCCAGGGCTTGGCGTCTGCCGCGACGGAGATGGAGGTCACGGCACGATCGATGCGTGACGTTGCGGACCAGGCGACGGGGCGCTCGGTGAGCGTGGCCTCGGCGGCCGAGCAGACCTCGTCCAACGTGCAGACGGTGGCGGCCGCCACCGAGG
>NZ_JBHSBQ010000083.1:0-1752 GCF_042650665.1 Microvirga sp. GCM10011540
TCTGTTCGTCTACATCGAGGGCTACTACAATCGGCAGCGCATTCACTCGGCGCTCGGGTATCTCACGCCCGAGCAAGCAGAGCGGACAGCGAGCTAACCGGTGTCCACTTAATCGAGGGAAGATCAGGACGATATCGGCGTCGAGATCAGGAGCTCTGAGCAGGCTTACGCGCAGGCCACTCAGGCAATCCAGGAGTTACTCGCAGAGGGGGAGCGAACCGCCGAAGGGAGCGGCTGAAGGCTCGAGATGACGGGCCCTGCCAGAGCTGCAGTGTTGTCCATTGATCTGGTGTGCCACATTTTGGGATATCCCATGGCTGCCGGAGATCCTTTGACACCTCGGGTTAGGATCTGGGCCCCTCTGGCGAGCGGGTCGCTGCTCGCGATGTCGGACTCCTTCTCTTGCCCTTGCGCCAACGAGCGCGACCGCAACTGGAGGATCCGATCATGGATTCCACTTATCCTGAGGCCCCGCGCTCCTCGCTTGTCGTCGAGAATGATCTCAAACTTTGCACGCTGCTTGCCCTCACCCTTAGATGGGACGGCTATGTGGTCGTTCTGGCCTCCTCCGGCGAAGATCCCCTCGATCTGATCGCAGCGGCCGATTTTGATCGTCTTTACTGCACCATAAAGCACCTAACAAAACCATCTCTGGACGAAGCGCTCGGTGATCAAGGCAGAGGCAAGCATCAGGAAGGCGGTATGGACGTCGCCTCTCCTGTCATAGCAGACGGCAAGGCGGCTGAACTGTCGATACCAAGCAAGTGTGCGCTCCGCGACCCAGCGGGGAAATCCCAGTCTTGCGCTACTCTCAGGGCCAAGCCTAGCGATGGGCGGGTGAATGTGGCGTCGGGTTAGGACGGAGCGGCAGCGGCGATGATCATGCGCGTTGTCGGCATGCAGCTTGCTCGGGCGCTTGCGCGGCGGGCCCCAGCACTGCCGATAGGCGGGGCGGCGGCAACGAGCGGCTCCAGTATGCGGCTGTCATGCAAGTTGGGCCCAGTTAGCTTCAGGGCGAGCGGGCTGCTGTTCGCGTCCGTGACGACATGGCGCTTCGAGCCTGCCTTGCCACGTTCAGTCAGGTTCGGGCCGGTCGCTGCGCCCCCAGTTGGCCATGACCGCCGCACTGTCGAGGGTAGCCCGGCTGAAGTCGATGGCGTTGTGCCGGCCCAAGCGATAGAGCAGAATTATCTGTTGAACTGGAGCTAGGAGCCAGCGATCACTCTCGCATAGCCGCTGAATCAAAATTTTGTCTTAGGCTCCTGCGGATCCAGCCAAACAGTCGACTACGGCCAAGCTGACACCCTCCTGCCACGATTGATCCTGACAAATTGTCTTCGCAAAAGGGGACAAATATGATCTCTCGTCTTGTTGTAGGTTGCGTACTCATGGCCTACGCTCTACCCGCAGCAGCCACCGAGCGCGCTACCATTGATGCACTTGTGGCACAGCATGCTAGTGCCCATGGCGTGCCTGTGCCACTGGTTCATCAGATCATTCAACGCGAGAGTGGCTATAATCCGCGTGCTTCAAGTCGGGGAAATTTCGGCCTGATGCAAATTCGTTATGCGACAGCACGTGGGATGGGGTATACGGGGCCAGCGTCCGGTTTGCTCGATGCCAATACTACCGCCTGTTATGACTTGAACCCTTTGCGCCTGGAGGCGTTTTGCTCGTCCTGATCTGAGGAGGAGCCATGCTGACGGACGCACAATGGGCAATACTGGAGCCTTTGGTGGAACAGTGCCGTCC
>NZ_JBHSBQ010000084.1:0-1804 GCF_042650665.1 Microvirga sp. GCM10011540
GATACTGCTGGCGAATCCATCATGCACCTGTTGGAAGCGTCATGAGCCTTGTGAATGCTGACTGACGCGTTCGCGCGAGCGGTGTGCCCGCGAACCAAGCCCCTAGCCGGATGAGGTTCATAGCGGCCGCCGTCAGCACGTGCTGGAGATGCGTTTTGGCGAGACCAATGTAGCGCGAGCGCCGCAGGTGTAGGGCGCGCACGCCAGCCGAGATCGCTCCCTCGATGCCGGCGCGCTGCTGGTACTCTCTGGCGAAGGCAGGCTGCGCCTCGCGCTCGCGAGCTGCTGCAAGGGTCTCGTGCTCCTCCTGAGGGCGCAGCGTGAGGAGCCGCTGGTCGCTCCGGGTACACTGCGCCTTCAACGGGCAGGGGCGACAGTGGGTCGTCGAGAAGCGCACCTTGAAGGCCGTCCGTCCCTGCCAGTAATCGGGAAGCCAGCTCCTGCTCTCGTGGCCGGCCGGGCAGATCGCGACTTGCCGATCCCAATCGAAGATGAAGTCCTGCAAGGTGAAGCCCTCACCGGATTGGGTCTGCCACTGATAATTCTGGGGAGCCGGCCCCAGGAGCGTGACGCCATAGGTCCGGCGACTGGCGACGAGCTGATCGGCCGCGACATAACCAGCATCGACGAGGTGAGTGTCGGGCAGCAGACCCTTGGCCTTGAGCCCATCATGAATGGTGTTGAGGGCATCGCGATCCACGACCGGCGCCGGCGTGGTCTCCACGTGCGTGATCAGGTGCGGACCGCCCTCGTCGCAAGCCTCGGTCAGATGAACCTTGTAGCCAATCCAGGTTGTGGTCCCCTTCTTGGCATAATGAACCTCTGGATCGTAGGGTGAACCGGCCATCAGCAGAGAGGGTGGAAATCCCTCATGCTCGGTCCGCCACCGCACCAGAGGTGTAGTCTCGGAGAATGCGCCGCCCCCAGGTTCTACAGCCTGAGCCGGGTCGATGAGACAGAAATTCTGCACCCAGACCTGCCGCAGGAGCTCTACAGCCGGGATCTCGCGCAACCATACTGGTGCATCAGAGGCTGTGATCGCCGCAAGCAACTGATGACCATCGCGCCCGATCTGCTCGGCATGGGCACGCCGCTTCGCCTCGCCCTGCGGCACGTCATAATCGCTCGCCCGTCTGCCATAGCGCTCCAGCCAGACCGGATCGGCATGGACGCGCAGCCACTCGGGGGCTGCGGACGCCAAGGCATTGAGGGCGGCGCGCAGCGTCTCGGTCACGCATTCGAGACGGTTGAGGGAGCGGACCGCTCCGAGCACGTGCGTGGAGTCGGTGCGCTGGCGGCCACGGGCTCTCAGCAGCTTGTGCTCCTGGCACAGCGCCAGGAGGGTGTCGAGCAGGTGTTCTTCCGCGCCGCCTGTCACAAGACGGCTGCGGAACTCACTCAGGACAGACGCATCGAAGCCAGGGTCGGTTAGTTCCAGTCCGAGCAGGTACTTCCAATCGATGCGGCTGCGGACAGCATCGGCCGCCCGCCGGTCGGACAGGTTCTCGGCGAACTGGAGCAGGGTCACAAGCGCCAACCGCCACGGGCATTCCGCCGGCTGGCCGCAGGGGGCGAAGAGAGCTGCGAACGGGGCATCGGTGAAAATCGTCCCGAGCCGGTCGCGCAAGAGCAGATAGGGATTGCCACGGGGAAAGGCCGCGCGGGCAACGGTTGCGGTTGAAGCTGGAACCTCACCGCTCACGGTCGGGCGGAGCGACATGGAACCCTCCAGGTCTAAACCCAAGCCCCTACAGCCTGAACGCCGACCCCGCCTCAATCGCTCCAACCATTCGCCAGCAGTATC
>NZ_JBHSBQ010000085.1:0-2633 GCF_042650665.1 Microvirga sp. GCM10011540
ACTTTCCAGCTTTCGGATGAGCGGATTGTCGTGGAAGTGAGGAGATATGGCCAAGGTATGCCCCCTGTCTGTTGCAGGCGGGAGCACAAGCTACTCTCAGTCATCAGCGCCCAGGATCAATGGCTGACGATGCAAAAACTATACAACACAAGCGAATTTCTATCTATAGCCTGTGCTACTCCTATCATGACCATTGTGCGGCACAGGGTCTAGCGATTCAGCTCACCCACAAGCGAAGCAACCCGCATATCTGCATAGTCGCAGAAGCCCTCTTTGATAGCTGCTTCAAAGCCAAGCTGCCGATGCGTATCCCAACACCACTCTTCAAAGGTAACATGGGTTAATCTATACTGGTCGGCGTGCATCCAAGGTTTGGGGCGCAAGCCATGGAGTGACGCAGATGCGCAACCACTTCAATGAGCGCTGGGGCGGCCCAATTAGAGGCCTCCGTCTCCCTCTCACAGTCTGGAATGTCTTAATCGACGAGGGCATCACAACCATTGACCAGCTTCGGGTGGTTGCGGATCGTCTCGAACGACTTCCGGGTATTGGGGCCAAAATGGCCCGAGTGACCCGGGATGAACTCGCCCGTGCATTAGCTCCTGAAGGGAGCTCATCGAGCAGAGATTAAAGCCAACACAGGAACGCCCGAGGAGTGGACCCCGCGGGCGCTTTCATTCTTACTGCTACTATTCATGCAGCAGCTATAGATTATCACTTGCCGTGTTCGATAAATTCCAATACCTCGCGCCCCATCTCTTGGTCCGCGGTATTGAATTGATAGACCATCGAAAGGTGGTTGTGCCTATCCATGCGTGTGAATCGTGGGCAGGAGCGGTCGCGCTGACACAGCGCGGCGAGCAGAAGAGCCCCTTGGGTATCGAGATCCGGGTTGTCATACTCGGAAATAACCAAGAAGAGGGGCACTTTCGGCGCGTTCTGAACATGGCTGATAGGCGACATATCCGCATAGCGGGATGCGTCCGTTCCAAAGTATGCATGGAAGTTCTTCAGGTTTGGATCCGTCGGACTCGGGTCGAAATGGTAGCGCCCGCTCATCAGGACCGCCCCGGCAATCCCAGGGCCTTCGGCAGGGCGGACCTTATCGTGGAACAGGTATGTAGCGACATGGGTCGCGCCCGCGGAGTGACCGATAAGATAGATCCGGTTCGGGTCCCCGCCATACTGGGCGATG
Organism: Microvirga sp. GCM10011540; assembly: GCF_042650665.1. Classification (NCBI taxonomy): domain Bacteria; kingdom Pseudomonadati; phylum Pseudomonadota; class Alphaproteobacteria; order Hyphomicrobiales; family Methylobacteriaceae; genus Microvirga; species Microvirga sp. GCM10011540. Next base: position 1,196 of record NZ_JBHSBQ010000085.1, read on the forward strand.
TTCTCCCTGACCCACTTCACCAGCGACTTGACGTCTTCGGCTGCGGCTGGCCATTTCGCTTCTGGCGCCAGTCGGTAGGTCCCATTGACGCCAACCATCCCGTTCCGGGCAAAATAGAGCGGGACGTTGCCGTAAATCTCCTCGTTTACATTACGGTCTCCCGCCACATAGGCGCCGCCGTGTAGGAAGACGACCACTGGCGCATTGCTCGTCTTCGTTGGCTTGTACACATCGAGCTTGTGCCGCTCATGCGGGCCGTAAGAAATATCACGTACGGTCTCAACGCCATCACGGGGGGCTTCCTTTAGAAGCGGAGTATAGAGCCGCTGGGTAATGGCTACATTGCCACCTATGTCCTTACCCCAACCAGGCCCGATTTCCTCAAGCCGCTTCTGCAAGGCTTCCGGCATGGCAGACATCTGAGCACTTGCTGTTACGGGTGCTAGAAGAGCCAAGGTAGTAAGAAGTACCTTAAGGCGCATTTTATCCTCCCATTGGGCAGGTCTGATGCTATGCAGGCACTTTCCCAGGGGCAAGGCAGAAGTGCCGGAGCCTCATAATCGCCCGCTTGACTACACCCCGCCTTCCGCTGACGGTGGCGGGGATGAGGTTACGCTCAGAGGCTGACATTGACGGGAAGAGGTGGCGGCATCCCCACCGATCCGGGAGTAGTTCGGAACTGACGTTAAGAGGAGGCTGCCCATAAAGCATGAGGCGCCTACACTCCCTGCGGCGGCCGCTGGCTGGGATTGGACGTTTCGACCGTAAAGGGGCGAGAGAACGAGAATGGGAGCTTATGCTCTTCCAACGCGACTTGGAAGGCTCGGCGTGCTCTCTCTCGGATCTCGTCGAGTTCGTCCTGAAGAGAGTTAATCTGCCCTTCATCTCCTCGAAGGAGGAGCAGTCCGGGGTCATGAACAGGCGCCCATCTTCGCCTCTGGTGTAGCGTAGGAGGGCAACCCTGACGGATGCCGGAGTGTCTGGGGTGCCGGGCTGGATCTCTACTCAAAGGCTCCGAACACGTGCATGGACTCGTCTAGTCGCGGCTTCGGTTCCGAACTGCTTCCGGATCGGTGGGACCGGCCTGCTAAGGGATGTTAAGGTTGCTAACGGCTCAAGGGAACCGCTGCTTGTTTAATGGTTTGCCAAAGAACAGGCCAACGGAGGAGCGCAGTATGTCAGGAACGTCAAAGCCAGAAAATCCTGCCCCGAAGGAACCCGATACGCCCGGTCTGCTGCCGGAGCTTCCGGACCTTGATCCCGTTCCGGAAGATGGAAGCCCAGCAGACCATAAAGGGCCGGCGCCAGAACATGTGCCTTTTGTTCCGCCCCCGGGCACTCAATGAGGGGTGGGGCCGCATGTCTGATCCACAGCAGCCTGACGTACCAGCACCTAGCCCTGAGCCTGTTCTGCCGCCTGCTGGGCCTCCTGGCCTTC
>NZ_JBHSBQ010000086.1:0-2681 GCF_042650665.1 Microvirga sp. GCM10011540
ATCTGTTCGTCTACATCGAGGGCTACTACAATCGGCAGCGCATTCACTCGGCGCTCGGGTATCTCACGCCCGAGCAAGCAGAGCGGACAGCGAGCTAACCGGTGTCCACTTAATCGAGGGAAGATCATGATGTCTCCAAGACGCCCGCTGTCTTTCGCTATGCCGGACAAGAGCGCCGCTCCTGCAGAGCTGCATCCAGGCGTGTCCTGCTTCCCCAACTGGCTCTGGTAGCGCTATACTAGATGAGACTAAAGTTGCGGTGATATGATCCTAGGACGAACGGTTCGGATCTGTCAGCGGGTCGGCCAGATCATGAACACGCAGCCCCATCTCGGTCGTCGGGCCGCTTGTTTGCCGTTCGATCATGCGCCGCACACGCGGTCGGCTAGGCCCCTGATGCAGTTCCCGGAGGCGCTCTCCCACAGCGGCGTCAGCATGGGTGATGCGTTGATTGTGCCGTATGTAGTCCAGCCATGTTGGGATATGGTAGCGCTCGATCCAGACCTCCGGGTTCTCTAAGTCCCGCAGCAGCGTCCAATGACGTGCACCATCCCGGCGTCGGATCCGCCGCCGTTCCGCCATCACGGCAAGGAAGGCCACCACATCCGCCTCCCGGATTACGTACTCGATCGTGATCACGATTGGGCCGCTACGCGGTCGAATGTCAACCGCAAGATCAGGCTCCGTCCATCGGTTTAGCGGATCAAGGTTCAGCGTCTTCAACTCGGGTAAAGGAAACCGCAGGCCAAGCGTGGCTCCGGCAACCAGCACCCCCGCGGCAATCAGAAGAGCGTCCGACGTGCCATACCGTTCGGCCGCTACGCCCCAGATCCAGCTGCCGAAGGCCATGCCTCCGAAGGTTGCCATCTGGTAGAGCGCCAGAGCGCGCCCAACGACCCAACGCGGCGAGGAGAGCTGCACCGTAGCATTGAAGCTTGAGAGCGCCAGTACCCAGCTGGCTCCGCCCAGAGCCATCGCCACCAGCGTCAGGAGCGCCAAGGAGCTCAGCCCAGCGACTGTTGCACAAACAGCGAAGCTGATGAAGGCAATGCGCACCAGAGCCTCAAGCGACAGGGCCTGCCTCAGGCGCGCGCTGAGGAGAGCACCCCCGACTGCTCCGGCGCCAAAGGCACCAAGCAGGAAGCCATAGGTGAGCGGCCCTCCCTGGATCAGGTCTCGCGCAATGAGCGGCATCAGGGCCTGAATCGCTATAGCTGCGATGCCGAACACTGCTCCCCTCAGGAGTACAGCACCAAGATTGGGTGACATCGCCATGTAGCGAACCCCTGCCGCCATGGCGGAGCCGAGGGTTTCAGGCGGCAAAACCCTGGGTGCCCTGACAGGCTGCCAGCGCGCCAGGACCGCGATCAGCCCAAGATAGCTGACCGCGTTGGTCGCAAAGGCGGCGAAAGCACCTGCGGCGGCGACGATGAGGCCACCCAGAGCCGGGCCGACGCTGCGCGCGATGTTGAAGCCCATGCTGTTGAGAGCAATCGCTGACGGGAGGTCAGAGCGGGGCACCATCTCTCCGACCAGCGACTGCCAAGCGGGGCCGTTGAACGCGGCTCCGCAGCCGACCAAGAAGGTGAAGGTAAGTAGAAGCCAAGGTGTCACGAGGCCAAAGTAAGTGCACAGGGTCAAGGCGACCGATACAGCCAGCAGGAAGAGCTGCGAGGTGAGCATCAGCTTGCGTCGGTCGAAGTTGTCGGCGATGGCGCCGGCCATGAGCGCGAACAGCATGATCGGGAGTGTGCTCGAGGCCTGCACCAGGGTGATGAGATCTGCCGGTGCGCCGATTGACGTCATCAGCCAGGCCGCCCCGACCGACTGGATGAGGCCGCCGAAGTTGGAGGCAAGGCTCGCAATCCAGACAGCTAAGAAGATGCGGTGCCGGAAAGGCGATAACGAGGATATCTGCTCGTCCAGTACTTTAGTGTCTTTTGTCGGCATGGAAGCCTCGATGGTATTTGGGTCCAGAGCGATCCCCAGGGCAACTAGGTAGCGTCAGCAGTGGCGCCTGGACATCGCCACATCAATGGTCCTCCGGCAGAATTTCAGCTGGGACGAGCACAAGTTTCAGGCGATGGCCGCTCCAGAGGTGATGTCCGCCCATGTTCCTGCAGGCAGCGCCGTATAATCTAAATTGGTCCGTGATCATTACCCGCGGGACAACGGCATTCTTCCTCAGCAGTTTACGCAGCAACCGCAAGGACGAAGCCATCCTGATTCACAGCCCGCCAGAGACATTGCCTCTTCAGCAATGGTGATTACTACCTCATCGAGGAGCCACCGATCACCCGGTCTCGGCTTGCACCGACGGAGGTGATGGGCATTTGCCCGACCAAACTTCTCGGTCCAACGGCGAGCCGTTTCGGAGCTGACCTCAATCCCGTGGGTCGACAACATCTCCTCTACCATCAGAGGCTAAGGGGAAGCGGAGGTAGAGCAAAGCCGCGATACTGATCACCTCGTCAAGAGAACGGTGGCGGAGATGTACGGAGTGGGTCTTCCCTGTGCCACCCCACACGCTAGTTCATTATCACATCTTGCTAATGTGACGGGGCTGAAGATCCTCGCCGGGTGATCTCGACCAGGTGACCCGAGGCGCTCAAATGGCCTCCTTGAGTTCCTTGGCAGGGCGGAAGGCGATCTTCTTCGAGGCTTTAATCTTCACCGGCTCC
>NZ_JBHSBQ010000087.1:0-2739 GCF_042650665.1 Microvirga sp. GCM10011540
AGCGCGATCATGGACTACCTGGAGCACCACAATGCTGACCCGAAACCCTTTGTCTGGACAGCCCCGGCCTCAGCGATCCTGGAAAAGATCGCCCGTGCGAAACAAGCGTTAGAGTCACAACACTAGCATAGCAACGGACAGCAGCGTCGTTATGGGCAGCCCGAGCTGGCTCACAACCGCCGCACTTGAAGGGCTGGCCGTCTTGATGCCCAGGAAGAATAGGGCAAAGCCGCCACCCCCCATAAGAAATCCAACCAGCAACATGCGCCATGTCGGTCGCGGGGCAGGCAGCAGCCATGGCAGAGCCACAACAGCCACGATACCAAAACGGATCGCCGCATAGAATAGGGGCGGGATCTCCATGCCTGAAACCACAATCTTGCTGATGACTGTGTGCGCCGCCCAAACGAAGCAGACAAAGAACATCAGAGAGAAATCGCGCAGGGACATGAGATTGCATAACTCGGCCCTATGATGCGCGGCAAATGCCGAGAACGTGGGGCTGGTATGTTCTCTCTCACACGAAACCTTACCCTTTCTTGGTTGACTTGCTGGCGGCCCTCAAGCTTGGGTCCCGGATGTGCCAGAAGCGGTTGCCCAGGGTTGCAGGGGACGTGGGCGCTTCCGCAGGCAGCATCGAGCACTCCTTGAAAAGGAGTGCTGAAATACTGGTAAACGTTACGACGATTTCGGCGATCCCTCTGACCCGCTAGGTATCACCACGAGCGGAGAGGGATCTTGCGATTTGTCTAGGCCAGTCCTTGACCCAGGAACGCCGTTCTTACTTGCTCCGTTGAGAACGAGCGCTGCCGTGCATCTCACGACGGACCCCGCTGTAGACACCGCAATCTTCGGGCTTGGAGTGGCGCCGCGCCCCAGCCAGAGTCCACCCCTATCCGCGCCCAGGACCAGCTTTGGAGACCGCCGATAATCTGACGTGCCGATATTTATGTACATATGTCGCTGGCCGGCAACTTTGGTCGAGCCGGCCTGCTCAGCCCTCACCTTGAGTTCGACGCCACGCCATGGTTCTGCGAGGCCAATCCCGGGAGCATTCCGCGCCTTTCTGAGCAGGGGTAGTCCAGCGTCTGGGCCGCTGATGCCCGTGAGAGCCGGCCAAGCTATTAGGAGCTTCACCAGCTGATCCAGTATGTCGCAACCCGGCTGGGGACGAGTCGCTGGAGGCCGACACTCGACTGCGTCGTCAGTCAGGCTGACGCCATGCAGTGGCTGGCCCAGAACCGGCCTGAGATTGCAGCAAGGCTCCGGAGTCAGAAAACAGTGCCATGCAGCTTTTTTCATGCCCGACTGCGTGGCGCGCTCGGCCCGAGAACGCTGGTCAAGGCTTGTCGACGAGCCGCTTGATCTCGAAGATTGTGCCGATCAGGAAGATCATGAACACAATGCCACTGAAGATGGTCGAAATGACGTTCCCGCTGACGTTGGGATTGTGGGCCACAGGTCGAGACCGCGCTGGGGATCGGGTCTTGAAAGTTCGGGCTCCCTTATTGCTGAGGTTCTGCGCGATCCTTGGGAACACTCATGGGAGGCCATGTTGGGGGGCCGATTGAGCCCGTGACGCAGTTCCCGGCCTAGAGACTATCAAGCAGCCCGATTGAAAAGCCAGCGCCAGCCCCGCTTCTGAGCGTCTTGCTGGACCTCGAGCGCCACCTCAGGCTTCTCACCCAGTTCAGGCGCCGCCTCGGCAACTTCCGTCTCTGCCACGGCCGCATGGGCCTCTTCGAGTAAGGAGTCGGCCTCGGTTGCAGGCTGGTGGGCGTGCCCGAGGGGGTGAGGATGCCATGGCCACAAGCTATGTCGCGGAGCCGTCTGCGCGTTATCAGACGAGATTTGTGGATGCCCGTGCGGGGCAGTGCCGGTTCATCGTCTCCGATGCGGTTGCTGATGAGGCGATCTGCTGCGGCCGCCGACCTCCGAGACATCCAGCTGGTGCTCCCGGCACCGGGAGGTCATGTTTGTGGCGCGTCGACCCGAGCGAGACCAGCGCAAGGCCGCTTGAAGAAGTGGTGGGGATCAACCAAGAACCGCCCTCCCCCTTGTATTCTCGACGGCAGTAACCATATCTCATTTGTGGGCGCTGCCAGTCAGGCAGGCTCCGAAGCCCCCTCTGACCCGCTGGTGCCTTGGATCGACTGGTGTCGATTGGATCCGGCTGCACGAGGCTGTGTGGACGTGTGATAAATCTCCCTTGCATTCGCCGGGAGATCGATTATGTGTCCCCTCCCGCGCCGCTGCGACAGCAGGTGGGTGCGTTTCTCCAGACGCGGTAACCATCAGTTCCCGGGCCCTTGCGCGGGAGCGATGTTGCGCCTTCTGAGACAAGCAGTTCGAGGCCTTGCAGGCCCGAGTGCGGGTTCTGAGAGGGAGCTCCTTGTGTCTGGCATAGTCCATGAGCGATGAAGGTTCGAAGGTATTCGAGCAGGTTCATTAGGCTCCTCTGGCGACAATCCGCACATGACTTGAGGGCTTTTTGGCTCTTGGCGTGACAGAACGCAGAAGCGCAATCGTTTCTGCGAACAAGATTGCTTTGTCAGTACTTGTTTGTGTTGCCTGTCCTGTCGAGAAAATCTTCAGATTTCTTTTCGATTGCTATTGACTTCTGGGTCGGGGCGTTCTAAATAGGATCCATCGACGGCGCGGTTCGGTCACGAACCTGACGCCGGAACGCTTCGGGAGCCGAACGGTCCGTGATGGGCGGTTTGGTTTACGAAGACGTTC
>NZ_JBHSBQ010000088.1:0-3208 GCF_042650665.1 Microvirga sp. GCM10011540
CCCTTGCGGCAAGACCGGATCGGCGCCCGCCGGGAGCCCTGCCCCCCGCCGCTCCCGGCGGGTCAGCCGGCCCCGGGCCGAGCCGCTCCTGTCCTTTCCTCTTCATCTGTCCTGTTCTTCGTTGATCTGAGGCCCTGTCCATGTCCAGCCCCTTGCCCGCCCGGCCGCCCAGCGTCCTTGCCGCCTGCCGCGGCGCCTTTCTCGGTGTGGCCCTGCTCAGCGGCCTCATCAACCTGCTCTACCTCTCCGGCTCCATCTTCATGCTCGAGGTCTATGACCGCGTCCTGCCCAGCCGCAGCCTGCCCACCCTGGTCGGCCTCTGCCTCATCCTCCTCGCCCTTTACCTCTTCCAGGGCCTGTTCGACGCCATCCGCTCCCGCATCCTCGCCCGCGTCGGCGCCGCCCTCGACGAGGATCTCAGCCAGCCCGTGTTCCAGGCTCTCCTGCGCGCCCCCCTTGTGGCCCGCAAGGACGGCGGCGACGGCCAGCAGCCCCTGCGCGATCTCGACCAGCTCCGCGCCTTTCTCGCCGGATCCGGCCCCGCCGCCCTGTTCGACCTGCCCTGGATGCCGCTCTACCTGGTGGTCTGCTTTGCCTTCCATCCCCTGATCGGCCTGGTGGCGCTTGCCGGCGCCCTGGTGCTCGTGGTCGTCACCCTGCTCACCGAGGTGCTCACCCGCGCGGCCACCAAGGAGGCGGCCGCCGCCGCCGCCCTGCGCAACGGCCTCTCCGAGGGCGCACGCCGCAATGCCGAGGTGGTCCAGGCGCTCGGCATGGGCCCGCGCCTGGGCGCGCGCTGGGGCGAGGCCAATGGCCGCTTTCTCGCCTTCCAGCAGCGCACCTCCGATGTGGCCGGCGGCTTCGGCGCCATGTCCAAGGTGCTGCGCATGCTGCTGCAATCCGCCGTTCTGGCGGTGGGCGCCTATCTGGTGATCGGGGGCGAGGCCACCGCCGGCATCATGATCGCGTCCTCGATCCTGACCTCGCGCGCCCTGGCGCCGGTCGAGCTGGCCATTGCCAACTGGAAGGGCTTTGTCGGCGCCCGCCAGGGCTGGCGCCGGCTCAAGGAGCTGCTGCGCGCCACCGCCCGCGCCGAGCCGCCGCTGCAGCTGCCCGCCCCGTGCCGGCAGCTGTCGGTGGAAAGCGCCGGCACCGGCGCCCCGGGCAGCCAGCGCTTTGCCGTCCAGGACGTGTCGTTCCAGCTCGCCGCCGGCGCCGGCCTGGGGGTGATCGGCCCGAGCGCCTCGGGCAAGTCGTCCCTGGCCCGGCTTCTGGTCGGGGTCTGGCCGACCTGGCGCGGCAAGGTGCGCCTGGATGCGGCCGCCCTGGAGCAGTGGCGGCCGGAGGATCTGGGCCAGCATGTGGGCTACCTGCCTCAGGACGTGGAGCTTCTGGCCGGCACGGTGGCGCAGAACATCGCCCGCTTCCATCCCGATCCCGATCCGCAGGCGGTGATCGCCGCCGCCCGGGCCGCCAACGTGCACGAGATGATCCTGCACCTGCCCGACGGCTACGAGACCCAGATCGGCGAAGCCGGCGCCGCGCTCTCGGGCGGCCAGCGCCAGCGCATCGCGCTCGCCCGGGCCCTGTACGGCAACCCGTTCCTGGTGGTGCTGGACGAGCCGAACTCCAACCTCGACGCCGAGGGCGAGCAGGCCCTGACCCAGGCGATCCTGGGGGTGCGGGCCCGCGGCGGCATCGTGGTGGTGGTCGCCCACCGCCCGAGCGCCCTGGCCGGGGTCGACCTGGTGCTGGTGATGAACGACGGCCAGGTGCAGAACTTCGGCCCCAAGGACGAGGTGCTCGCCCGGGTGCTGCGGCCGGTGGCGGTGGGCCCGGAGCCGAAGATGCCGAACGTGACGCCGTTGAAAGTGGCCGAGGGCCTGGGAGCTGTATCATGAGCCTGCAACGTACACATTCCGCCCGCCATTCGATCCGGCGGCACTCGCAGCTGGGCCTGTCGGCGGCGCTGCTGCTGGTCGGGGGCCTGGGCGGCTGGTCGGTGGTGACCGAGCTGTCGGGCGCGGTGATGGCACCCGGGGCGGTGGTGGTGGACAGCCACGTGAAGAAGGTGCAGCACCCGACCGGCGGGGTGGTGGGCGAGATCCTGGCGCGCGACGGCGACCGGGTGAAGGCCGGGGACGTGGTGGTGCGCCTGGACGAGACGGTGGCGCGGGCCAACCTGGCGATGGTGTCGAAGAGCCTGGACGAGCTCTATGCCCGCCAGGCGCGGCTGGAGGCGGAGCGGGACGGGCAGACCAGGATCGTGGTCCCGGAGCTGCTGCGCGCGCGGGCGGGGGATCCGGCGGTGGCGGGTCTTCTGCACGGGGAGCAGCGGCTGTTCGAGAGCCGGCAGGCGGCGCGGGAAGGGCAGAAGGCGCAGCTGCAGGAGCGGATTGCGCAGCTGCGCGAGCAGATTGACGGGCTGAGCCTGCAGGCCTCGGCCAAGGCGGACGAGATCGGGCTGATCCAGGACGAGCTCAAAGGGGTGGAGCAGCTGTGGAAGAAGAACCTGGTGCCGCTGACGCGGGTGACGGCGCTCAAGCGGGAGGAGACGCGGCTGCGCGGGGAGCGGGGCCAGCTGATCTCGACCATGGCGCAGGCGAAGGGGCGGATCAGCGAGACGGCGCTGCAGATCCTGCAGATTGACCAGGACCTGCGCTCCGAGGTGTCGAAGGAGCTGCGGGAGGCCCAGGGCAAGGTGGCGGAGCTGGTGGAGCGGCAGGTGGCGGCGCAGGACCAGCTGAAGCGGATTGACATCCGGGCGCCGCAGGACGGAGTGGTGCACCAGTCGGCGGTGCACACGGTGGGCGGCGTGGTGGCAGCCGGGGACGCGCTGATGCTGATTGTGCCGGAGGCGGACGAGCTGTCGATTGAGGTGAAGGTGGCGCCGCAGGACATCGACCAGCTGGTGCCGGGTCAGGAGACGGTGCTGCGGCTGTCGGCGTTCAACCAGCGCACGACGCCGGAGCTGAAGGGCGAGGTGAGCCTGATCGCGGCGGACCTTGTGACGGACCAGCGCTCGGGGGCGCAGTACTACCCGGTGCGGGTGGCGTTTGCGGACGGGGAGCGGGAGCGGCTGGGGGAGACCAAGCTGGTGCCCGGCATGCCGGTGGAGGGCTTCATCCAGACCGGCTACCGCACCGTGTTCTCCTACCTCACCAAACCCCTCGCCGATCACCTCACACGAGCCTTCCGCGAAGAGTAA
>NZ_JBHSBQ010000089.1:0-4075 GCF_042650665.1 Microvirga sp. GCM10011540
AAACAGAACGGGAGGGCTGGAGCCGCGAGGTCTCCGGCCCTCGGCTTTAGAGAGGTCGCAGCCTCGAACCGAACGAGCACGTGCTCAGCAAATGAGACATGTCAGAGGAGTTGATACAGAGCCAGTGTCGCAGTCGTCTTTGGCAAAATCCCGCCACTTGCTCGTATTCCGGCGCTCCATAAGGCTCCGTTGCGAGATGTCGGGGGCGGTTCTCGCCACGCATATAGCTCCTGACTGGTGGGTTGAGACTCTTCCTACAGGGGACCTGATGCTCGTGCTGAGCCCCCATTCCGGTGGAGAGACTGGCGCTTGAGCAGGAAGACGAGCCCGCCGGCAAGGGCGATCATCACACCAGCCGTCAGAACCGACCTTTGCGCAGCAATGATAGCGGCTCCCGTGGCACCGGCAGCCAGGGCGACCAAGATCGAGATGGGATTCACGCTTGACCAGTATTGAACCCAGTGGCGATGACCAAGGCTGGTCGAAGAAGCGTCGATCAGCATCACAACCAGCAAGGTCGCGGCAGCCCCAAGCAACATGCACTGCACCTCGGCCATTAACATCGGATTTCTGAGGAACTGAATGGCTCTCCGGCACACGCTGGTCTGTTTCTGTTTCTCGCCGACGCTCAGACGCCCGCGATAGGGGTAGCCGCCGGGAAATTATACAGCAATCGTGGTGGGAAAGCCGTAGACTGGACTGCTCTCTTCGGCCGTCAGGGCAGCATGGGCTGGGATGTGCCCTAGAGGTCTGCCAGTGCGAAAGTTCGGCTCCGGGATTGGACCTCGGCTCCAGCCTTCAGCCTCACGTTCTCAATCCGAAGTGTCTCAGTCTTCTCCACATGTCCTCGGTTGGCACGGACGAGTTCTTTTATCTCACCCTTCAGGTCAGCGATCTCGGTCGTCAGCTCCTTATTCTCCGCGGCAAGGTTGCGCTCATGCTTATCTCGAGCTTGTAGCTCGCGAACCTGCTGCTTCAGACCCGCGACCTTTGTCTCAAGCCTTCTAATACGTTGCTCAGCTTTCGTGAGCAGCCGCTTCATTTCTTTTACTTGTTGATTAGGGTCATCGGTTTCAGCGCAGTTTCGGCTCGTTCCTAAGTGCATCACAGTCTGTCTCAACCTCGTAATCTTGACCTTAAAAAGAACAAACATAGAACATACGGTAGGTCAAGTTACGCTTTCGCCTCCTCCTGTTTCTTTCGTGCCTGGTGAGAGCTACCCATGAGACCAGCACCTGGGGCTATGGTGGGGCGGACAGGCGCATTGGAGCGCCATCTCGTCAACAGCGTCGTCCAGCGATACAGTCGAGGAGGCTAGGAAGCCCTCCCAGCAGCCAGCATGAACCAGATGTTCCGACCGCCACAGGCTGATCGACGACCTGCCCCAGAAACTCTCGCGGGCTCAGTTGAACGGGTCACCTTCCACAATCCTGAAAACGGCTTTGCTGTCTTAAAAGTCCATACTCGGGGCAAGCGTGACCTTATCACGGTCGTGGGCCATACCCCGTCAGTGTCGGCCGGCGAGTGGATCACGGCCAGCGGAGCTTGGCTTAGCGATAGAAATCATGGCCTTCAATTTAAGGCTGAAGTCCTCAGGACCGCACCGCCCACCGGAGCCGAGGGAATTGAGAAGTACCTTGCCTCAGGCCAGATGCGCGGCATCGGCCCCGCCATGGCCAAGCGCATTGTGGCGGCCTTTGGGGTCAACACCTTTGAGATCATCGAAGCCGCGCCTGAACGCCTGACTGAGGTGCCTGGGATCGGTCCCATGCGGGCATCGCGCATCGTGGCGGGCTGGGCCGAGCAGAAGGCAGTACGCGAAATCATGATCTTCCTGCACGCGCACGGCGTTGGCACCGCGCGGGCGGTGCGCATTTTCAAGACTTACGGCTATGAAGCCGTTCAGGTCATGACTAAGGATCCGTACCGCTTGGTCAAGGACGTGCGCGGCATCGGGTTCCGGACGGCAGATGCCATCGCAGCTAAGCTCGGGATGGAAAGGACCGCCCCGCAGCGCATCCGGGCGGGCATCTCATTTGCGCTGCAGACGGCCACCGATGAGGGCCATTGCGCCCTGCCGGTCGAGGCGCTCACCCGTCTGGCCGAACAGTTGCTTGAGGTGGATGACGCTCTCATCCGCACAGCCATAGTCGAAGAGTTGTCCAAGGGCGAGATCGTCTCGGACATGATCGACAATGAGACCTGTCTGTTTCTCAAGGGGCTCTATCTGGCCGAGCAGGCGATCGCCTCCCGATTGATCGAGCGGGCCTCCGGCCCGCCTCCTTGGCCATGGATCGACCTCGACAAGGCCATTCCCTGGGTCGAGAGCCGCACAGGCAAGGCTCTAGCCTCCTCTCAACGTGAGGCTTTGAGTCTCGTGCTGCTCTCCAAAGTGGCGGTGGTTACCGGCGGTCCGGGTGTCGGCAAGACGACCCTGCTCGATACAATCCTGCGCCTGCTCGTTGCCAAGGGAGTTCGGGTCGCCCTGGCGGCCCCCACAGGACGGGCTGCCAAACGCATGACTGAGCAGACTGGGCTCGAGGCAAAAACCATCCACCGCCTGCTGGAGATCGACCCCAAGCATGGTGGCTTCTCCCGCACGGAGGAGAACCCGCTCGACTGCGACCTTCTCGTGGTGGACGAGACCTCCATGGTGGACGTACCGCTGATGAACGCCCTGACCAAGGCAATTCCCCCTCATGCGGGCCTCCTGTTGGTGGGTGACGTAGACCAGTTACCCTCAGTAGGGTCAGGGCAGGTGCTCGCCGACATCATCGCCTCGGAGCGAATCCCCGTCGCCCGCCTGACTGAGGTATTCCGGCAGGCGGCGGAAAGCCGGATCGTCGTGAACGCTCACCGGATCAACAAGGGCCAGATGCCCGAGGTGTCTAAGGTGAGAGAAGAGAGCGACTTCTATTTCATTGAAATCAACGACCCTGAGGAAGGCGTTCCGAAGATCATCCAGATGATCAAGGAGCGCATGCCACGCCGGTTCGGGCTCGATCCGATGAAAGACATTCAGGTGCTCTGCCCAATGAACCGAGGCGTGCTCGGTGCCCGCAACCTGAACATCCAGCTTCAGGAGGTGCTTAACCCCAATCCTCCAGCGAAGGTGGAGAGGTTCGGCTGGCGGTTTTCTCCTGGTGATCGGGTGATGGAGACCCAGAACGACTATGATCGGGAAGTATTCAATGGCGATTTGGGCACGGTCCTGGGAATCGATGATGAGGAGGGGGCGTTGATCGCCTCGTTTGATAGCCGGGAGGTGTCATATCCGTTCGGCGAACTCGACACCCTCGTGCCTGCGTACGCCACTACTATTCACAAGTCGCAGGGGTCGGAGTATCCCGCTGTGATCATCCCGGTCGTGACGCAGCACTTTACAATGTTGGCCCGCAACCTGCTCTACACGGGTGTGACCCGCGGTAAGCGTCTAGTCGTGCTGGTGGGGCAGAAGAAGGCGGTCGCGATGGCAGTCAGAGGTGGCCAGATGAAACGGCGCTGGACAAAGCTGCGAGAATGGTTGTCCTCGTGATCTCCGGCTATAGGTAGCCCGATATGCCCTGAGTTAAAATCGCTTTTCTTATCGTGGTACAATTCCATCTCTTGTTGGGCCAGTGACGACATTAGTGGAATCTGGATTGCTATTGCATTCCCAATCGCTGATCAACCTGCGTTCTTCGGGAACGCAGTGATCCTTCTCACCTTTGATCGTCAGTTGGGACCTCGTAGATTCTCTTAATCCTAAAATTCGTGAACGCAAATCGGACCAAATATTTTGACGTGTGTTCCCCCTCCCATCCCCTGGGAAAACGCCAAGAATGGGAGGGGGAGATTTGCGTAAGCGAACGTTAAGGACGCAACGCTGTGGAAATGACGGCGTGATATCTTGACGCCCGCTAAGCGCACTCCGCAGGTGGAACGAGCCAGGAATTCAGGATTTCTAGCAAGGAGCGATCAGTGGCACGAGCAGCAACCAAGACCTCGACCAAGAAAGCACCGGCCCGGAAGGCCGCCGCGACCAGGGCCAACGACAAGTCTGTGGCAAAGTCTGCGAAAACCTCAAAGCCCTCTC
>NZ_JBHSBQ010000090.1:0-4513 GCF_042650665.1 Microvirga sp. GCM10011540
CCAGGTGGCGGATCGGGTGATCTTCATGGATTACGGGCAGATCGTGGAAATGAACACGCCCGACGAGTTCTTCAGGAACCCGCAGCACGAGCGCACGAGGCTCTTCCTGTCCCAGATCCTGCACTGAGCTGCCGGAAATGGCCGTTCAAGGGTTATTGCAGAGGCGTGGTCAGTTAGATGAACGGGCTGCCGTTATCCTGACCAAGTAGGCAATATGGGAAGGTCAGCTCCTGGCAGATGTTGTTGAAAAAGTCCGCAACGGCCGATTTTTATGTGGTCAGCATACAAGATACTGGGCCTCATTGGGCACACTAACTCTAGTAATAGATCGACGCAGCGGCGCCCGGGAGTTTTTCAAAATCGGCACTTCGCGGAAGTCCGCCGCGGGTCTGATCTAGCAAGGAACAGCGGACATTCCGGGAGGGCAGGGGATCGTCGCTGCATGACCCCAAGCTGACCTTTCGGGGCGGCTTATGGCCTCTTTGTCGCGTTGAACTTTATAAAGGAGGGTCGAAGGTCGTTCCGTCCCGGAACATGACCCGGTTCTATCTCCTGGAAGCGGAGTGGGACCTGCTGGGACGTGCTGCCCTCGTCATTGATGGGTACGGATTGGCTCGACGAGCGTGACTTGGTACAATATGTGGGTAGGGAAGGGTGAGTTGATTTCCACTCACCATGTGCCTCCCGCTGCCAATAGACGGAAAGGTTATCAGCCCACAGAAAGAACGTAGGAAAATTGCGGATTCGTTTTCCACATTCCGTCTTTATTAAGCGCAATCAATGCTGTCGTTGAATTTCCTGAAGTCTTTCGCTCGCTTTCTCAGGTGCTGAGCGCATCCATAACCTCATGCACTGTGGGATATCCTTAGCAGGCATTGGGCGTCCGAAGTGGTGCCCTTGGCCCAGATTACAACCCTGTTCCCGAAGAAGTGACGCTTGCGTAGGTGTTTCAACCCCTTCGGCAACAACCCTTATGCCAAGGCTTTGGCTGAGGCTTAGCATCGCTTGGACAATCGCAGCATCGCTCGCATCAGTCTCCATATTTCTGATAAAGGAATGGTCGAGCTTGATTACGTCCACCGGGAACTGCTTCAAGTGCGTCAGGGATGCATAACCTGTGCCGAAATCATCAAGGGCGATTGTCACGCCTGCCCCGCTCAGCGCTTGCAAAGCCCGCTCAACGAATTCAGCACTGCGGCCTAGGAACACGCTTTCAGTTACTTCGACCTCGAGGCAGGCCGTTGGCACGCCCGCCCGCGCCAGTTCTTCAAGCATGCGCTCGGCGTAGCCGCCATTCCGGAACTCGGCTGTCGAGGCGTTGATGGCGATCCGCCCAACCTCCAACCCAGCATCAAGCCAGCCGCGTACATCTTTGACCACACAAGAGAGCATACGCGCCCCGATAGCACGACCAAGCTCAGTATCATCGAAAGCAGGAGCTATCGTCGCCGGGGTGTGGATTCCTGTGCGAGGATGGCGCCATCGGAGCAGCGCCTCAAACCCATCCAGCTTGCCTGACACGAGGTCCACCTTGGGTTGGTAGAACGGAACGATCCAATCAGACGTGACCACATTGCGGGCGACCTCCAGAGCTGAGGCAGTTTTCTGTGCCTCTTCGCGCATATCCGGCGCGAACATCCTGAACGTGCCTCGTCCATTGGCTTTACAGTGGTACAAGGCGAGGTCCGCCTGCTTCTGGAGCTCTTCGGTACCTACAACAGGCCCGGCGGCAATAGCGCCCCCAATGCTGGTACGGCAGTCGAGGGTTCTGCCGTTGTACCGCAACGGCTCCTGCATTCGGGTCAGAACGGATGAGGCTGTAGCCGCAACATAATCCTCACCAGGGACATCGTTCAGGATGATCGCAAACTCATCCCCACCTAAACGCGCGACGGCATCGGTAGTACGCACAAGACTACGAAGGCGCTCGGCGAACTCTCTTAAGAGGGCGTCGCCCACATCATGGCCGAACCGGTCATTGATGGTCTTCAGATTGTCGAGATCCATCATGAGCAGGCCTACTGTAGCCTGGGAACTGGTAGCCTGCTCCAGAGCCTGCTGAAGGCACTGCCGGAAGAGCCTGCGGTTGGGCAAGCCCGTCAGGTCATCGTGGTGGGCGGCCCATTGCAACCGCTCCTCCGCGACTTTCTTGTCGTGAATATCCTCGACCGTCCCGTACCAGCGAAGGACCGCGCCATTCTCGCCGAAGCGAGGTGCCGCCCTGGCACGAAACCAGCGATAGCTCCCGTTGGTCAAGCGCAGTCGGTACTCAACATCGACAGGCCTGCGGGTGGTGAGCGCCTTTGACCACTGCTCTGTTGTAAATGGGACATCGTCAGGGTGTAGAGCCCTAATCCAGCCTTGCCCGAGAGCTTGTTCAACAGACATCCCCATCAAATCGCACCACCGATGAGATACATCGAGAATGAAGCCTTGGGGGTCGGCCGTCCAAGGGATTTGCGGGTTCAATTCAACAGAATAGCGGTAGTGTTCCTCGCTCTCGCGACGGGCCTGTTCAGTGTTTTCATGATCGAATTGGACACGCTCCTTAGCCATGGACAGGAAGACAAAAGCAAGCGCAGGGGCATACATCAGGAGAAGAAGTGCCATTTCCGCTGACCATCGGCTTACAGCGGCGTTGATCCCGAAGAGGGGGCCCAGCGACAGACCAAGCAGGCCCCGGAAGCAATGGAAGCCAGTTAAACCAAAGAGGAGGATGATCGCCATTCGTTGCGATACTAGGCGGTGAGGAGCGTGCTTTGAAAGCTCCCATCCCGAAAGGGCAGCGTACCCTCCGGAGATGAGTGATACAGCCACAACCCTCGCGCTTAGCGTCTCGTAAATGAATGGGAAGGCAATGATCCAGGCTACAGGACCGATGACAACAGCAGGTATCCTGCCCGGGCGGCCATTAAAACTCCTACACCCGGCGTAAAGGGCGCCATAGCCGAGCACCACCAGGGCATTCGCAAACAACAAGTTTAGGTGCGTTGGCGCCCCCTGACCAAGGTTCGCTACTCCAATCCCGATGGGGATCAGGCAGAAGGGGGCTCCCCACCACGCGAGCGCCTGGATCTTACGACTTTGTCTCCATGCAAGGATCAATAGCACACCCAGAACGGCTGACAGCAGCACAAAGGCGGCGGCTAAGGTTCGGGAATCCAGGGGCATTACGATCTTAAAGCAAAACTCAGGGCGACTTAGGCGAAGTGGTATTTCCTAATATTGTCTCAGGTGAGCAGACATGTCTCTTATTTGAAAGCCCAATGATAGCCCAGAGCTCACTCCCAGCATGCTTGTGTCATTCCCGATACAGCCTTAACCTGGCAAGTCAGGCACTTTGTTCCACTCTGATCCTGCCTGAACGGGCCGACGTGTTCGAAAGAGGCGTCCACCCTATCGGAACCCTGTGTTGTCGTGGCTGTCATTCTGGCGTGAAGGCATCATAATCAATGGCGACCATTTCCAATTGGTTGCTGATGGACGATTTGCTTTTTGCCATGCACTGCCAGAACGTGGCCCCGCCATTCCCGCCGCCGTTGCCTAGGCTGGTGCCCCCTCGCGGTTGCAGGGAGGCGTAACGCTCGCAATGGGTCCAGTGACGTGACCTAGGCAGGGTGGGGCCATTCACGTGGGGGACCAATACGGGAATGGCTAAAGCTTGGTGGTTCTGCGCCTTGGCGCTCTACTCAGCGATGCCCCTGTTCAAGAGTCGGTTGACTGCCTGGACGATCCGCTCGTGCTCCTCCTCCGAGAAGGGGCTGAGATCGTGCATCTCCAGGCTGTTCAATCCCTCGATGGCCAGCCAGCCCAGCAGCGCCGCGTCCAGATCGTCCGAGGTGGCTTTCAGGTTCTCCAGGGTTGCCTTGACGACCTCTCGCACGGGATCGAGCAGGCGCGGGTTCTCGGCCGAAGCCGCCAGCATGCCATTGGCGACCTCCTTCGTCCTGCCCTGGCGCAACTTGAGCAGCGCCGCCGTGCACAGGCGCGCCTCCAGGTTGCGCCCAGGCTCGGCCCAAGCGCGGAGCGCCTCCCGCTCCGCCGAGACCTCATCGACGAGGCGTTGGATCATAGCCTGGAGCAGCGCTTCCTTGCTGGGGAAGTTGTAGAGCAGACCGCCCTTACTGAGACCGGCCCGCTCCGCCACGGCGTCCAGCGTCAGCCGTCCCGCACCGATCTCGCTCACAAGCTCCGCAGCCGCGTCGAGAATCTTCTCGCGGGAACTCCTTCGGCCTCGACTACACCCCAACATTCAACACTCTTGCCCTTCATTGTCCGGCTGACATCCAGCGGCCCTATCAGCGCCTTCCTGCCGGGGTCAAGGCGAGGACATTGCCCAGCGGCTAAGGGTCTCGCCTTAGTGCGATCAGAAATCCTCTCGCGGTTATCCGAAGGGGCCGGAACAGATGGAACTCAGGCAAGCCTAGTGACACCCTCATGGCTCAAGTTGGCGAGCATGTCGGCAACCTTTCTGCCACCCAAGGTCAGGTCAGGCGCGATCTCGGCCAATGGA
>NZ_JBHSBQ010000091.1:0-4542 GCF_042650665.1 Microvirga sp. GCM10011540
TGGTCCAGGCGTTCAACGCTTGCAGACGCTCGTACTCGTCAGGTGTCATCCACGTCATGGTCTGCACAACGTTACGACCGATTAGATCGTTGCTGCCCCGAGCACTTGCATGGGTGATCGTATCCGTCAGCATAGAGACTCTGTTGGAGATGACGAAGAAATGATCGTCCGGATGATTGTCGCGGAAATCCTGGCACTCAGTCGCGAGATTAGCGCTGGTGATGGAACGGGAAGGATAAACATCGACTTGATCACGCCGGGCAAGGGGTGCCTCTAACTCGAAAATGGACCACTCCGGGTCTGCCGCATGGGCAACGGCGGTCGGAACTGCCTCCGTCGTCAGGACAACGACGCGTTTGGCAACCCCATGCCACCACTGTCGCGATGCAATCCACCAATCGCGATTATGTCGCTCTTCGTAGATATCCCGATGCTTTTCGTCCTCATCGTCCTTGTCACTCGGGGTGCTCACACGACAACCGTACTCACCCGTGTCAGCAGTTACGACGTGATCCCAACGGGAGGTTCCGATCCCGGCGATTCTTCGCGCTTCCTCAAAAGTCACCGTTCGCCGACTTCCACTTATCGTCGGATGCCCATGCGCGGAGGCGAAAGCCTCGAAACTGGTGAGGAGTTGAGGTAGCGAGGGCGTGTCCGCGTTCCAGAGAGTGGGGTTGGAATCGGCTAACGCCTCGACCCAGCGCACGATTTCTTCGGGTTGTAGATCAACAATACTGTCAGCCTTGATCTCGTCGTGAACGAGCAACCCGAGGGTGGTCTCCTGACGCAAGGCTTTGAGGCGCTCGGTTTCATCCCCTCCGTCCCTATTCCAGAAGGAACGAGCCCACATTAGCCGCGAGGCTCCGCTCTTTTTCCACTCCTGCGCGACCTGATGCACTGTGAAGAACACCGGCTTTTTGTCACCGATGGAGGTCCACAGGGCTACATGGTGCCCTTTGAGACGCTGGATGACAGCCGGTTGGAGCTTCTCAATGGCAGCCCAGCGCGACTTAAAGTTCTGCCGTGCTGCCTCTTCGGTCGAGATCATCGCGATGCTGAGACGGTTGCACTCTTTCTCGTAGGCTCTCGAAAAACTCGGCAGCACAACGCCGATAAAATCGTTTGCCTTCTGGATCTCATTGAAGGCAGCGCACTTGGCCTCGGCAGCCTCATAATCAGCAAAGGCATACATAGCGACTCCGCTCTCGCCATGTCGCGTCAATTCCGCCATGATCTCATGATGGAGGGCCATGAGCACCGAGGTCTTGCCTACGCCCTCAGGACCAACAACCAGGAGCAACGGCATCGTGGCAACGGTAGTCCTGAAGAACGTCTCCATTTCCGACCGGGCCGTGTCACTGTCAGTTACGTTTGCTCGAAACCGTCCCTCAAGTTCGTGGAATGTACGATCCGCAGGTGTCTCGGCCAAGAGATCATCGAGATCAACAGCCTCGTCGCATGCTTCCTCGCGAACCATTTGCCTTCGCCAGAGCCGAAGCATGGCCCCCAAGGGAAACGGCAACGGTCGAGCGGTCAGCCCGCCAGCATCCCGTCCCACAAGGTGGATCGAGGCATAGTCCTCACGCATGATCGAAGACGGGTTGTTATCATTCTCGGAGTTTTTGAACTTGGCGACCCAGCGTCCGCCCTCGTAGGTGAGATGATCGAATTGCGGCCAGTTCGGATACCATTTCTGAAGCTGCGCTTCGCAATAGGCAGCCTCGGCCTGTGTAAGGTTCGGACCAAGTTTACACCCTGCCGTGTACGTCTTCACCCTATTGACCCTTGGCGTCATATGGAATGGTTCGGGGGACCAAAAAAGGGGCAATTCATCCCCGGACGCTCGTACTCGGTGATGCTCCCACAGAGTAATCTGCGGAACAATCGACCCTTTGGGAACGCCGAGGAGGTTATCCTCTTCAACCACCCTGGACCCATTAGGCAAGCGCCGAAAGCTCTCGGCCCACTTGAGGCATTTATCCGCGTGGTGTTCGCTTACGTTAAGGGTACGAAGTACATCCACGTGAAGCCTCTCCCAGTGTGCGGCAAAACCTCGCCGAAGATCGGCAGCAGAGCGCTGGTCCAATCCGAGACGCGCACGCGCAACATCAGTAGCGAAAACCGTATGAATATGGAGGCTTTTGTTACCTGAGTAATTTACAGTGATCCCTCTGAAATCCGCGAACTGCGAGCAGTGGCGGTAGAGATCACCCATCCGACAGTCGAGAGGATTTCCGCTGGAACGCAACCAAGAAAGCTGCAACTTCAAGAACTCTGCGTCCTTCACGTCGAATTCATAGGTTAGGACGTGATGCTCGCCCAATGCCACACGATCCATCGGCTGTTCGGCTCCAAGTACCATTCCTTGCTCATCTCCACTGTCCATCGGCGGGAGCGACAGGCGAAGAGGGTTGGCAAAGAGCATCAGCCCGATCAGGGGGTCACCGCCGTAGGTGGAGATAGGATTGGGATTGCTCGCGATAACTTCTGCGAAGAAGTGATTTCGACCCATGGAGAACTTGGTCAGGTCCACTGGGAAATAGAAGCCGCCGAAAGCGTCTGGCCGAAAAAGGTTCGGCTTGATGATGGCGTCACCGAACCACGTTTTTGGGTTTTGAGTTGCCTTGACGAACTGTTTGGTCGCTTTCGAGCCAAGGGTTGGTAAGACGTGTTGCTGCCAGAGGAGGCCGAGGCGCTCCTGTTGTTCATAGGAAAATAGCATGTAAAAAATCCATAAAGAAAAACCCTGCACGCTGGCAGACGTGCAGGGTTCTGGATTGTCATAGAGACGATCCACAACTGGCCTCATTATGACCGCGCCCAGGCGCAATATGCTGGGAGTGGTCTTGGAGGCCGGAACTTGCTTTGCACTCTGCCAGGGCGTGCTCGGTATTTATGAAACTCTATCACATATAATGCCGATTGACCAGAACTTTGTGCGCCAGCGTGGGAAACGAGCTATTTGTGCTCTTGGTCAGAGCCTCATGTGTGTATCGGCGCATAGGAAAGTCCGTTGAACCGTTCGGAACAGGGGCGCTTGCCTGACCTAAGCGCGAATGTGCAAGCCAGCTTCTACGGTCCCGGAGGCATTATATCGACTTGCTCCGGCCATGGCAGTCCGAAGCTCGCCCGGCTAAGAGTAGCGTGGAAATCGCCGGATGGCTTATTGATGTCATACTTGTCCAGGACCGCCTCATGGATGGCTTCGACAATGTTTTGAACCTGCCTCGCGTGATATCCATGAACGCGGCGGGTGCCCCTATGAACACTGTCGGATCGCATAGCGTAAAGGTCCTGTATAAGCTTGGCGATCTCGATTCTCCTCGTTACGTCATTCGAGAGGATCACGGCACCACGACGAGCGATGTTTTGAACCACTGGGGCGCTCTTGTCGTTGTCCGACAGCAACGCTTCCGCAGCCGTGAAGAAGAATAGAAGTCTTTCTGTATCATCGTCCGAGATGCGCCCCCGCGCCATCCAGCCCAGTCCGCGCTGTAACCGCTCAGCAACGCTATTAGGCGGCGGATTGAATAAAATGCTGAGCTTGGAATAGTACGGTTTTCCTTTCATGTGCTCGACGAACGCACTTCCGACAACGTAGTGCAGCGGAACCCAACTACCACCGAACGATGAGCGGGTGTCGTAAAACGTGACGGAGGACTGCTTGCTCCGGGGTTTCTCTGTGGGGCCTGCCTCGACATCTCCAATATTAGGTGAGAACGGGCCGGTGAATTGTGGGTAACCGATCAGGCGGATCAAGCTCGTGAAAACGTAAGTGTGCCAACGAGCTTCAACTTCTAAATTCCCGATTTTCGATTGAAGCTCGATATCCCAACAAGTGGGGGTGAGTGGGACGAAGGATTTTCCGTCGATAATCTGGAAGCCATCCGGTTGTTCGGTGGTTAACCGGATTCCCGACTCTGGTCCGAGATCACGGTCAACGTCATCTGTCAGTCTGACGGCGACAGGGCCGATCTGAACCTCGCGAACTTCTTCAACGCGCACCGAGTAGCAGGGGTGAAGGATGCGGACTTTTGCTCGTATCTCGGACGACAACTCCTTCAAGAAGTTCGCGACTTGATCGGGGATAGGCGATGCAATGTCCACCGACGCCCAAGCTAAGCGGTAAACCTCTCGTTCGTTGATGGCTTCAGGGCCGACTAATTCGAGGCATCTCTTGATGAGATTGCTAACTATTGGCTTCAGAGGGCCGAGGTCATACACGTTCTCGTTTATTAGCTTCCAACCTCCCCGCCGCATGATTTCTGTAGCATGATCCGCAGATTTCGCCCTTGCCGTATCGGCGCAGGTGTAAAATGCGCCAGCAAGCTCTCGCAGCTTCTGATCACTGGTTAGGCGGCTGGTAATCTTCTCAATGGGCATGATCGAACTCTGATGTTGAAGC
Organism: Microvirga sp. GCM10011540; assembly: GCF_042650665.1. Classification (NCBI taxonomy): domain Bacteria; kingdom Pseudomonadati; phylum Pseudomonadota; class Alphaproteobacteria; order Hyphomicrobiales; family Methylobacteriaceae; genus Microvirga; species Microvirga sp. GCM10011540. Next base: position 4,406 of record NZ_JBHSBQ010000091.1, read on the forward strand.
CTGCGATGTAACGGATACGATCACCCATGCAAGTGCTCGGGGCAGCAACGATCTAATCGGTCGTAACGTTGTGCAGACCATGACGTGGATGACACCTGACGAGTACGAGCGTCTGCAAGCGTTGAACGCCTGGACCA
>NZ_JBHSBQ010000092.1:0-4585 GCF_042650665.1 Microvirga sp. GCM10011540
CGGCTCTGGGCGAGGTTGAAGGAGTGGCGGGCTGTTGCAACCCGCTACGAGAAGACGGCCTCATCGTTCATGGGCATACTCTGTCTCGCCGCCGCTCTCGATTGGCTCAAGACCTAACAGTACCTAATTTGACCTACGCAGTCCCATATTTGGCGAATGCCTACAGTGTGGCTGGGGGCAATCCGAACCTTGCTGTGGCATTGTACTCCAGGGGCTACTACTACGTAGCCAAGCGTAAGGGACTGTTGAAAAAGCTTCGGACTGCTCACAGTGCCCCTCTTTCGCGAGAAGCGGAATCTTCTTCTCGGCTGATTTCGGCCCAGGTCGAATAATTTCAGACCCATTGCGTTAAGAGTAAAAAACGGAGCGAAGATGGTTGCTCCTCGCGAAGTCCGGCTACCAATTGCCCGTTGATCAAGGGCTTCATTCCCTTCGGCCTAGCCATTAGGGATGAGGTGAACGCCGCGAACTACAGTGATCTAATGCATCAGCCGTGGGAAGAGGCAAGGCGGTAGCCCGTAGAGGTCGCGGAGAGCACTCGTCAAGAAGCACACCCTTCGTAGAGAAGCTGATTGCATCAGCTATAGTTTTCGAACTGCAGAGAAGCCTTGCGAAGGATCGACACGAGTCGGCACGACTAGAAGACTGTTGGCGCTTGGCTGAGAGAGACGCCGGTGTGTACCGCAACTTCGAATGCAGCCACAGCGAGCCTTAACTGAATGGCCCCTTGAGCGAAGAACCAATCGCTATGTGATGGGTTCGATAGAGAAGGAGCAGCCGCTAATTGCGCGGTTGCTACTGACCGCCGTTACGATCAGCGGGAGCCCTGAATGCATTTCCCAACATAGCCAGTCCTGGTAGGCTCTACTGCATTGCCTGTCAATTCACAGGACATAGTGGGAGGCTCCCCGGACAAGTATGCGCCCGCTTGCGCCTCACGCGCTTCTTTCATTGATGTCTTTCTCGCGCCGGGTACGCGCTTGCAAACTTGCTCGTCCCGCCAGGTCAATATTCAGGATCCGCCATCTCCGGTGAGCCGTTGCCGATCTGTATCGGCAGTGTCGCACAGGGTGAACGGCAGGCATGATGCTCGGCCGGCAAATCGTGAGCTCTCATTAACCTTATGGCGACCAGTTCCTGCTTACGGTTCCTGACCTTCACCAAAGCTGAAGCGCAGAGACTGCCATAGGAATGAGACCAGATGAAAGGACAGGTTGATCTGTTCCTTGGATTGGACGAAACAGCGACGCCGATCCATAACGCCGCCACCTCCGCGATCCAAAGCAGAGCGCAGGAACAGAAGCGAGTATTCCGGCTGGATCCTACCAACTTCGAAGCAGCCGCCCGCACGCTTGAGGCAAGTAGGCAATATCGTATCCTGCGCCGCCTTCTACCTCGTCCCGTGGCCACATCTCGGATGGCGTTCCCGGGCGAAAAGCTCGCCATCATCGTAGACACCGAGACCACGGGCCTTGATCACACGCAGGACGAAGTCATCGAGATCGGGATGGTGGCGTTCTCATATGACGATGAAGGTCGGATCGGCGATGTTGTCGGCACCTTCAGCGCCTTGCGGGAGCCTTCCATCCCGATTACGCCCGAGATCACGCGTTTGACGGGGATCACATCAGAGATGGTGAAGGGACAAACGATCAATCTGGATGCAATCGCGGCGTTCATACAGCCGGCGCATCTGGTGATCGCCCACAACGCCCGCTTCGACCGCCCTTTCTGTGAGCACCTGGTGCAGGACTTTGCCCTGAAGGCATGGGCCTGCTCTCATGCGGAGGTACCATGGTTCGATTTCGGTTTCGAGGGCTCGAAGCTCGGCTACCTGCTGTCCCAGTGCGGCTGGTTTCATCAGGGTCATCGTGCTGTCGAGGACTGCCATGCCCTGCTAGAGGTCCTAACGGCTCCCCTCCCCAATGACTCCGGTTGCGCCATGTCCCATCTTCTGACGTCCGCACGCAAAACCCTGCTGCGCATCTGGGCGGAAGGTAGCCCCTTCGATATGAAGGACGAACTCAAGAAGCGCGGCTATCGCTGGAGCGACGGCAAAGATGGTCGCCTCAAGGCTTGGTTTATCGAGATTAGCGAGGATGCATACGAGACAGAGGTGGAGTTCCTGCGGCAGGAGGTCTACCGCCGGGACGTGGAGCCGTTCACCCAACGGATTACGGCCTTCGAGCGGTTCCGTGCAGCTTCTTAAACTCCTCTATTAAAGATTAGTCGCCGTGGCCGCTCTTGTCCTCTTGATTGGCTCGCCCAATCGATACCTGATCTTCGTGCACAATTCTGGGTTAGGAAATCTCACTGCCGGGTACGCAAAATAGTCGCTTTGCAGAACTCTAATGAGCCCATTCGCCTGCACCACAGTCGATGTGCTGCTCCTAACTTGCCCGAACGGTTGCCTTCTGCGCAAGCGATGCTCTGGATCAGCGAGGCGCTTACTCCCCTACCCGATAAAAAGCTCTCACGGAAACCATAAAATCCGAAATTAGGACGAACGCGACGAGCACGGCACACTGCTCGACGTCTACATGCTGGTCATGGACGAGGCTGGGCAAACTCTCGTCTCCGAAGCGGCCTGATAGGGTCACAAGACCTCAAGGAACAAAGGCCGCCCATAATTAAGCGACCTTTTATTTCGTCCCACCACCTGGAGATGTCCGGAGGCCAGGGTGCATCGATTTCTACTTCAGTTGAACTCTTAGGCGGCATCCTCTGATGCAATTACGTCATCGTTACCCTGCAAGTCTGCAATTAGGAGACCGGCATTCTGTCGGATCTTACTTTCGATTGCAGCCGCAATCTCGAGATTATCTTTCAGGAAAGCCTTGGCGTTCTCACGACCTTGTCCAAGTCGCTGGCTATCATAGGAGAACCAAGCGCCGGACTTCTCCACTACATTGGCTTTCACTCCGAGGTCGATAAGTTCGCCCATCTTCGAAATGCCCTCGCCGAACATTATGTCGAACTCAACCTGCTTAAAGGGCGGAGCGACCTTGTTCTTGACCACCTTAACCCGCACTTGATTGCCGATCGGCTCATCTCGATCCTTCAGAGTGGAGATCCGGCGTATGTCGAGACGGACTGAGGCGTAGAATTTTAGAGCATTGCCGCCTGTGGTCACCTCAGGAGTGCCGTATGTGACGCCGATCTTCATGCGGATCTGGTTGATAAAGATCACCATCGTATTCGCGCGGCTGATCGAACCGGTGAGCTTGCGCAGCGCCTGGCTCATGAGGCGGGCCTGAAGACCGGGCCGGCTCTCGCCCATCTCGCCCTCGATCTCCGCCTTTGGGGTCAAGGCTGCCACTGAATCGACAACCAGAACATCCACAGAGCCCGAGCGGACGAGCGTATCGGCAATCTCAAGTGCCTGCTCGCCGTTGTCCGGTTGAGACACGAGGAGAGCGTCCAGATTGACTCCCAGCTTACGGGCGTAAACGGGATCCAGGGCGTGCTCGGCATCAATGAACCCGCAGATGCCACCCTTCTTCTGTGCCTCAGCGATGGTCTGAAGTGCCAGCGTCGTTTTGCCTGACGATTCGGGTCCGTACACCTCAATGATTCGCCCGCGCGGTAGGCCCCCCACACCGAGCGCGACATCCAGGCCGAGCGAACCGGTCGAGACTGTCTCTACTTCGATAACCTGATCGCCCCCGAGGCGCATAATGGCGCCTTTACCGAAGGCTCGTTCAATCTGGCTGACAGCGGTCTCGATCGCCTTGGCCTTATCCATGCTCATCGTAAATTCCGTGATCAAGAGAAGGAGGTGACTTTACGAGCCCTCACTTTGAAAAGATAGAACAAAAAGCGAACAAATTGTCGCGACCTCTTCCGGAAGGAAGAGCTCGAATTGGCGAATGGGACGTGGAACTGGATCTAGGGTGTTGAACGTCCAGTGACGCGATAGTGTCTGCGAACCCGCCAATTTCGACCTATCAAGCTTGTGGAAGGCTCACGCGGTGGTGCACGGCATTCTGGTCAGCAGATCAATATCGTCTGCGCCGCTGCTGCTCTTTGCCGGAGCAGGCTCGAGCAAGACGCATATCCTGGCTAGACACTCGGATTGTTGACTAGGTGTGAGTTCTAATCAGGTTATTCCGGCGAGAGCCTGAGCGGGTGTCCATTGGGCAAGATTACCATGCGGGCGCTGGTGATTGCAGTAGGTCAGCGACCGCGGCGGATCATGTCCACTCAACCCAGCTAGGTCGTACGGGCATCCTGGTGCGGGTTGTTCATTCCTCAGGTCCATCGGTATTCGTGTCGCAACGACCATGTTCAGACTCTTAGATGGAATGGACAACCTCCTCAGATCTCACAACTAGGCACGTTGCGAGGCAACTACATTGCATAGTCGTGGTGGAGTGGCTGCTACACGAGCGCCTCCACCAGATGGTCCGAGACCTCCTCCGCTCACCGGTGAACCACCGGTTCCTGACGTGGGAGCGGGTGACGGGGCTGAAGATCCTCGCCGGGTGATCTCGACCAGGTGACCCGAGGCGCTCAAATGGCCTCCTTGAGTTCCTTGGCAGGGCGGAAGGCGATCTTCTTCGAGGCTTTAATCTTCACCGGCTCC
>NZ_JBHSBQ010000093.1:0-4674 GCF_042650665.1 Microvirga sp. GCM10011540
CTAGCTCGACCCGCACCGGTCTGCATCGGAACGACCCGTCCCCTCCCACCGCCAGCGAGCTCGCGACTCGCTGGCGGTATCCTCATCTTGCTCGATCAGGACGGGAAAATCATAAGACAAGCATCGGGGCCGCCGACCTGGTTTGGCGCAAGCTGATGGACGCGCTCCCGGCCAAGCTCCGACGTGAACCGAGACGAGACCAGTGCGTTGTAGGCATCGTCATCGGTCGCGGCCAGGAGGTATGCGACATCCTGCAGGTCCATTTCCTCCTCACCGGTCGGAGACAGGACCTCTCCTCGGAACACCCGGACGCCTGCTTCCCGCGCTGGCGCAAGGGCCTCTGGGGAGCGGTCGGACAGGATCACGGGAACGTCCAGCTTCAACAGTGCCTGGGCGAGGCGAATGGTCCAAGGCGTCGCGCCGACAATCAGCAGGCCTGGACGGGCGCTGGAGGCGAGCCCCATTCTTCGAGCCAGAGGTCCAAGGGTAAAGCCGTGCAGGATGACTGTTGCGGCAATGACGGAGAACACAAGAGGCAGGATCAGGCGAGCATCCTCGAAGCCGGCCTGAGCGAGTTGGGTTCCTGCGATACCCGCGACAGCTGCGGCGACCACGCCGCGTGGGCCGATCCAACCGACGAGAAGCCGCTCACGCAGGTTCATCGCACTGCCGATTGTGGCGAGAAAAATTGCCAGTGGGCGGACAACGAACAGGATTGCCGACGTCGTGAGCGCGATGGACCAGGACAGGTCGCGCAGGATTTTGGGCTCGATGCTTGCCGTAAGGAGAATGAATAGCCCTGAAACGATGAAGACTGTCAGCGCCTCGTGGAAGCGCCGTAGTTCCTGCAGACCGACGACACCTATGTTAGCCAGGACGATCCCGAACAAAGTCGCGCCAACGAGTCCGGTTTCCGGCTGGATCAGCTCCCCGGCCGCATAGATTCCCAAGGCGGAGGCGATCAGGATCGGGGTCTTCAGGAATTCCGGGGCAAGGTCACGGTGGAAGCTGAAGCGCAGGAAATAGGCCATGCCTGTACCGAGCGCGGTTGCGATCAGACAGCCCACTGCGGCACGCAATGCGAGCTGAGAGGCAACGGCTCCCTCATCGGCGACGCGCGTCGAGGTCAGCAGGTAGCTGAGAACGAGCAGTGTCAGGGTCGCTCCGATTGGGTCGTTGACGATGCCTTCCCACTTCAAGTACGCCGCAGTCCGCGGATTGAGTTTCGCCTGCCGGAGAAGAGGCATGATCACGGTCGGGCCGGTGACGGTTAGGATCGCTCCGAGCAGGACCGCGACCGGCCAGGAAAGGCCCGCGATGTAATGGCCCGCAACGGCACCGAGAAGCCAGTTGAGGGGCAGGGCGAAGATGATGAGGCGCGCCACGCCGCTTCCGGCCAAGCGCAGTTCGCGGAAGTCGAGATTAAGGCCGCCTTCGAACACGATAATCGCGACCGCGAGCCCAATGGCAGGCCGCATCACGTCGCCGAGCAATTCGCCCGGATTGATGAATCCGATCACGGGGCCGGCGAATGCACCGGCTGCTAGGAGCACGACGATGGCAGGAACGCCGACATACCAGGAGAGCCACTGGGCCAAGACGCCGACGACGGCGACCCCGGCCATGACAAGAAGGATTTCGTGCTCCATTTGCTCCGGCTCACATTGCCGCTCCTAACCAAGCCACAGGGCATCTGGTTCCTTGAAGGGATAATCGAACCGCCCGTACCGCACAGCCGAAAGGTAGATGGTGCGAAAACGGTGTTACTCGCCTCGGCTCAGCCGTCTCAGCGCAATCTTCCGCGCGATGCTGCCGACAGCGAGGTTGAGCGACGCTATGAGTTCAGATCCGTCCGAAAAGTCTGCAGGCGCAAGATTCTGCACGCGCCGGCGCGGATCGGTCCGGTCATTGGCATTCCAATTCTGGCTTTTATCCTTGAAAAGCCCGATCGCGATGCCTCCCTGGTCCTTCAGAAGCTGAAAAACCGACATATCGCTGCGCCCGTCTCCCACGTACACGATCTGGTCCAGCGGAACATAGACGTCCTTCGCCGGCACGTCCCGATAGACATGAGCCGGCGCATTGGCCCCCTTGGGATCAAGCCCTTTCGAGAGCGCCAGGATGTAACGAACTTTCTCGGGATGTGTGACGATAAGCTTAGGAAATGCAATGTCTCCGTCTGAGGAGAAGTGAAGTTCCGTTCCCCAGATCATCTTAAACTCGTGAGCGATGGAGGTGGCGCACATGATGTCGCGATAACCTGAGCTTACGAGGAAGTATTCGACCTCGAGATCTGGGACAACGTTTCTGGCGACCTCCCGTAAGGATGCAAAGATATCGGGCACTCCGGGATAAGGCTGCAGGTTCCGGCCAACATCATGGACGAGTTCCTTGGTGATCCGGCCGCCGGAGCCGGAATTCGACATGTTCACGAGAGCGTAGATCGAGGCTAGGACTTCCTCCCACCCGTTCTCCTGCAGCGGCGCGACGTGCCGGGCCCGCCAATGGTCAGGATCCTCGCCGCAGCGGATCAGGAGGGCATCAAGACAGCCCGGCGCGAGCGTAAGATCGAAGTCGAACACCACCGCCATCCGTCCGTGGTACTGTTCAGTTGCATTGGACATATGGGGCCTTTCGTGGGGTCCCAGCTTCCGGAGAACAGGAGGATCAGCCCTACCATTCCAGCAACGAAGGCAAACAGTACCCCAATTCCCCAGAGCAAGCTGGACCGCCCGCGGCGGTCTGACGTGTTGGGATGGCCATCCGCAGATGGGCTATTCCGAGGCTCCGGGTTTATTGCCATTGGCGATTTTCCTTTTAGTGAGATGTCCCCGAGAAGCTCTCGGTATCATGGCCGGGCTTCCACGCTTGGTACGCAGAGGCTCGTCGTCTGTCCGCAGCTGATCCCAAAAATTCACACGTTTCGGCACACCGGCGAGCAGGTTGAGAGCCTTTCCTGTCAATGCATCTGAGTGGCCCCCTGCTGCCTGATCGCCCAACCGGCAAACCAACCGCCGAGTGTGGCGCCGACCGTATCCATGACAAGATTGACCAGGGTGTCGACCCAAGCGAGGTTGAGAAAAGTGGCTTCCACAATCTCCCAGGCAACTCCCAGGCCAAGGCCGATCAGGGCGGCCTTGAACACGAACCCACCGCTCCCGGGTTCGCCGTGTAGCGAACCGCCGGTCCAGAGGCGATACACGATCGCGGAGACGACGGCGAAGGGTGTGAAGGCGTGGACAAACTCATCGTACCAGACGAACTGATTGAACCAATCCCAGGCCCAGCCTCCCGCATTCAAAAGGGCCGCGCACACGATCAGAAAGCTCATCAGGCTCGGGATCCGGTCTTTCATGAGCATGAAGCCGAGCGACAGGACAAAGAAGCCGCCGATGGTCCATAGGCCGTTCCAGCGCTGAAGCCACCAGACGGCGACAAATGCGACGACCTGCAGTGCAACCCCGAACCAGGCCAGGGCGCGCCAGGTGCCGCTGTTCACGGACGATGAGGATGGGTTAGCGTAAGCCGCTTGCATCGAAAGCTCCTGCTGGGCAGATGAACTGATCGGATTTCCGCCACGTCTGTGGGGCAGTCGTTGAGCAACGGGGGCGCAAGGCCCCCGTTGCCCTAGTCATCGTCTCGCCAAGTGCTATTCCCGAAGACCGATCTCTACGGTCTCGTTGTCGGCGAATTCACGGTATTCCCGGGCATTGAAGTCCCAGTCCCGAATGGCCTCGATCTCTTCCTCGGTCATTCCAGCGACCACAAGCCGATTGCCCACAACGGAGATTCGGCTCATCGGCAGCGGCACCTCCTTCTCACCAAGGCCCAGGAACCCGCCATGCTCAAGCACGATGTAGCCCTGGTTGTCGCCGATGCGCCGCACCACACGCTTCACCTCGCCGACCTGCTGGCCGCGCAGGCTATAGACGTCCATGTCTTCCAGATCCGACACCCGGAACGGACGCACGGCCGCGGCACCGATGGCGCCCGTCGCGCCTTCCACGCCGGTGTCGACCGGGTCATAGCGCGGCTCGAACGTGTTCATGTCCGCACCTGCCACCTGGGTGCCGCCGATGCCCCAGTTGTAGCCGAGCCAGGGCTGGAACTCATTTACGGCAATCCGGTCGCGATCGCCCCAAAGGCCGAACAGGCCGTTACCGAACTCGTTCTCGGCCAACCAGCCGGTGCGGTCGGCGTCCCAGCGCTCGTACAGGCCGTTGTCACCCCAGCCGCCCGCAAACTCGTTCCGGCCCAGGATGCCGTCGCCGTTGCGATCGAACTCACCGAATTCGACGGTGTCCAGGCCCGCGCCCCAGGTGCCCCAGGCCTGGTTGTACTCGTCCTCGGTCAGGCGGGCGTCACGGTCGATGTCCCACACGTTGTACAGGCCACCGTAGAACTCGTTGCGCTCGAGGCGCTGGTTCCGATTGGCGTCCCAGCCGGTGTAAACGCGGTCGACGAACGGGTTGAACTCGTCACGTACAAGCACGTTGTTGCGGTCGCGGTCGAACATCGCCACGTTCAGGCGCGTCCCGGTCTGCTGGCGCTGCTGCTGCTGGGCCTGCTGCTGGCCCTGCATCTGCTCGTAGCGGATGGTGGGCTGGCCCTGGGCCTCGTTGAAGATCACCCGCGGCTCGCCCGTGCGCTCGTACGACACCTGCGGCTGGTCCG
>NZ_JBHSBQ010000094.1:0-5893 GCF_042650665.1 Microvirga sp. GCM10011540
AATATCGGACTGTGCGAACCGCCTACGGTCGCCTTGTCCGCCGTCCTGTTGAGGTTTGCCGCCGTCGCTACTGACGCGAACGGTTCATCACCAAGTGAGACCTTCCAAGCGCAATGCAAGAAAAGAGCGGCATTCGGTAGCAACGACCACCAAGAAACAGGTAAGTGCCTAGGGGGATAAGGAAATTCCACACGGGAGGTCCAAGAAAGCTGGTTGAGACCCCACTGGGCCGAGATGGCAAACCATGCAGATCACCGAGGCTTTCGTAGCAGGCGCCCTAAGAACCTCTGCCAGGGAGCCCCCGATTCCTGCCGTGATTTCGGCGATGGGGCCGCGGGCTGTTCCGAAACAGTCCCCAGATGGATCAGATGATCTGAAGTTTGGAGAGCCTCAAGCAGACTGGTTGCATCATCGCCCCCATGGTCGTGAAGTTGCTCGAGGAACATGACGCCATGGGTTTGAGCCTTCGACCACATCAGGCGAACCTTAAGCGATTGCTTAAGCTTCGGAATTGCCAGTACAAATTCGGTTGGGAGATCGACGGACTCAGGCAGCCAAATACGGGCCCCAGTCGTGGAGAGATCGCGGATCGTGCAAGATATAGGAGATGGCTGACTCTCAAGCGTGACACGTCCCTCAAGAATGGAGGGGATGCGCCTGGCTCGCCGACGGTCCTGCATTTACGTCCGCGCCCACTCGGTTCTGTCGTAGCCTTCAACGAAAAGGCCGGCAACCTGGCCCGTAGCATCCTCGATCGGCCGGTAGACGAAATCGATGATGTGCTCCTCGAGCGCGGCGCCCGGCTTGGGCTGGAACATGATTGGCATCATGCGACCGACAAACGGCTTCCTGGTCTGGTACACATGCGACAGGAGTTCGTAGTAACCCTGCCCCCTCAGCTCCGGGAGCGCTTCCCTGACCGGCAGCCCAACAAGCTCTCGGCTTCCGACGAGCCTGAAGTAGGGGTCATTGGCGGCGATGAAAGTAAAGTCCGGGCCTTGCAAAACCGACCTGAACGCCCTGAAGAGAGGGATCGACATGACGCTGACCTCCTGGGAGTTCAGGAGAACGTCGCGTACGCCGCCAAGCTCCTCTGCCACCACGAGAGGCTTGATCTTGCGGGAGGCTGTGACCTCCCTGTGCTCATCAAGAGCCTCAATGGCGGCACGGGCATCGCGGCGAAATCCTTCCTTCAACACTTCGGGTTCACGGTTCCAGCCGCGTACGGCATCCTGTGCATTGTAGAATGCCCTGGCCACCGCTTCGACCTCATCCTTCGCCATGGGTAACCTCCGACCAGGCAAGTAGCATCCGGCCTCCTGCGGATCGTTCAAGTCTAACCAAAATAGGTAGATGGCCTGAGATGTGAATAGGATCTTGACAGAAGCTTGAGCCCGTCACTTGCCCTCAATCTTCGTCAGGACATTCTGTCGCGACCTCGTCGCACGATGCCACCGTTGCGGCTGCTTGCGGCGGGGCGCGGAGCCGTTCAAGCGTGGCGATGGCCAGCCGGGCGAGCATCCGATGCTGCTCGGAGACGTCCCCAGGAGCCGGCTCCCGACCCTCCGCTGAGGACGAGCGCCTCGCCTTCGCAATAGCTTGGGCGACTGCCTCTACCTCATCATCAGTCATTGCTGGCCCTCTTGGTCCATAGCGCAAGTGACACTCGAATTGCTTAGCCGAAAAGGCCCCCAGGCGGAATAGCCAAGCTTACGACGGGAGTGGCGGAACTGTTTTGTTCAGGCCATTCGCAGCTCAACGTCGGCGGCCCCAGGTAGGCCATTTGCCCTAATCGACAGGTGGGGCAAAGTCGGTCAAGGAGATTATTTCCTCACCTTATTAGGTGCCCCACCTATGGAACTCCAAATAAGTTATCACTTCGCTCCCGCACAAGCAGGTGGTTGCCCTGGCAAGGATCGAGCGGAGGCGCCCGACGCGACCTTGCAGGAAAGGGAAGCGCTCTACCGCTATGCCGTCGAACTGAGCCAGCAGATCCCGTGGGTCTCAGACCCGGAGGGCAAGATCCTCCTCATCGGCCCCGGCTGGTCGCAGTTGACGGATATGTCGTATGAGGAGTTGCTTGGCAGCGGCTGGATGAGGCTTGTCCACCCCGATGACGTGCCGCGCTACCTCGAGACCCGACGCCCGACCCTAGCGACCGGCGAGACTTTCCAATGCGAGTACCGGATCAGGGGTGCCGATGGCGGGTATCGCTGGTACCGCACCCGTGCGGGGGCCCAGCGCGACCGGCCCGGCGCAATCGTGCGCTGGTACGGCACGATCGAGGACATCCATGACCGGAAGCAGACCGAACTGGCCCACCGGGGCCACGCGCGGGTGTTGGAACTGGCCGCCGCCGGCCGACCCCTCGGGGAGGTCCTGGAAGCCCTCTGCCGGCTCGCGGAGGAGCAGTTGTCCGGCGCGCGCTGCTCCGTTCTGCTGCTCGACCCGGAGCTGCGTACGCTCCGGCATGGTGCCGCCCCCAGCCTCCCGGCCGCCTACAATGCCGCCCTCGATGGCTTGACCATCGGACCGGCAGTGGGTTCATGCGGGACCGCCGCCTACGAGCGGCGGGAGATCATCGCGAGCGACATCGCGTCCGACCCTTCATGGGAGAACTGGCGGGATCTTGCCCTGTCGCACGGCTTGCGGGCTTGCTGGTCGAAGCCGGTGCAGGGCCAGTCCGGTGACGTCCTGGGCACCCTCGCCTTCTACTACAACGAGCCGCGCGCCCCCACGCCGACCGAGATGGAGCGCATGGATACCGTGCTGCACTTGGCGACCGTGGTCATCGAACGCCAGCGAAAGGAAGCGGAACTGCGTGAAAGCGAGGAGCACTATCGCCATTCCGTCGAATTGAACCCGCAGATCCCTTGGGCGGCCGATCCACAGGGAAATATCGTCGAGGCCTCTCCGCGGTGGTATGGCGTGACGGGAGTGCCCATCAAAGAGGCACTCGGCAGCGGCTGGATCCAGGCAATCCATCCCGATGACGTGCCCCTGACGCAGCAGCGGTGGGCGCACTCGCTGTCCTCGGGTGAGGCCTTCGACGCAGATTATCGGGTGCGCACGATCGATGGGAGCTACCGCTGGTTCCGTGCCCGTGCCGGGGCGAGGCGGCACGCCAACGGTGCGATCCTCCGGTGGTACGGGACATTGGAGGACATCCACGACAGGAAACTTGCGGAGGAGCGCCTGCACTGGGCTGCCCATCATGACGACCTGACAGGCCTGCCAAACCGTCGGCTGCTCAGCGAGCGCCTTGGCAAAGCCGTCAGGGAGGCCGAACGCTCCCAAGCGACGGTCGGCTTGTTGTTCATCGATGTCGATCACCTCAAATACGTCAACGACAGGTTCGGCCATGATGCCGGCGACGCCCTCTTGCGGGAGGTCGCCAGGCGACTGTGCCGCACCGTTCGTCCAACGGATACGGTGGCCCGCGTCGGCGGCGACGAGTTCGCCGTCGTCCTGGCCGGGGTCGCAGACCAGGCCGAGGTTGCCGGAATGGCCAAGGCTATCCTCAGCCGGATGCAGGAGCCGCTCAGCCACGGCGGCAAGTCCCTCGACTGCCGCGCCAGCATCGGCGGGGCCATCTGCGCCGGGTCCAACATGGCGCCGAGGGAGATCCTGAAACAGGCGGATCTGGCACTGTACCATTCCAAGGCGGCTGGACGTGGTGGGTTCAAGCTGTTCACCCCTGCCATGCGGGAGGAGGCACGGAGAACGCAATCGGCATTCGGGCTCGCCCGCAAGGCAGTCACGTTCGGCTGGATCGAACCATTCTACCAGCCCAAGATGGCGCCTGCCTCGGGCAGGCTCGGCGGCTTCGAGGCTCTCCTGCGCTGGCGTCACCCGCGCAAGGGGATCCAATCCCCCGCGACAATCGCTCCCGCGTTCGATGATCCGGATCTTGGCAGGGTCATTGGCGAGCGCATGCGCTTTTGCATCCTCCGGGACGTGCGCGGCTGGCTCGATGCCGGGCTCGACATTGGCCGGGTCGCGATCAACGCCTCCGCCGTCGAGTTCCGGCACGACGACTATGCCGAGCGGGTGCTGGAGGAGCTGGGCTGGGCGGGGCTGCCGACAAGCTGCATCGAGGTGGAGGTGACCGAAAGCGTGTTCCTTGGCTCTGGGGGCGAGGTCGTGGAGCGGGCGCTGCGCACCCTGAGCGCGGCCGGCGTGACGATCGCGCTTGACGATTTTGGAACCGGCTATGCCTCGCTGTCCCACCTGAAGCGATTTCCCGTGGACGTGATCAAGATCGACCGATCGTTCGTAAGCAACGTGGCGAAGGGTGCAGGCGATGCGGCCATCGTCAGGGGCGTTCTGGGCTTGGCCCGGAGCCTCGGCATCGAGGTGGTTGCCGAAGGGGTCGAGACCGCCGTGCAGGCGTCATTCGTTCAGGAACACGGCTGTAACCTGGTGCAGGGGTATCACTTCGGGCGCCCAATGCCTGCCGCGGATGTGCCGCAGTTCATCATGTTGTCGAAGTGAATTGTCTCTCGGCAAAGGGATTTCATGGCAGTCCAGCCGTTTCCAAGGGGACAGGGACACTCCGTGATAGATGCGGGCCAAATCCTCACAGATTCCGATCGACTCCGGCCAAGTCTGGTGGCATTTGCTACCGAATGCCGGAACGATATGCTTCCTGTCCGAGCCAATGGCGGCTCGGTGAGGTCCTCTCTTGGCTTGCGCGTTCCGGACCTTATGCGTTCAGTCTCGACCGTCTGTAAATTGAACGAGATCCCAAAGATTGCCGTACAGGTCCTCGAACACAGCAACGGTGCCGTAGGGAGCCTGCTTCGGCTCACGGACAAACTTGATCCCCTCCTCGATTAAAGCAGCATAATCCCGCTGGAAGTCATCGGTCCGGAGGAACAGGAAAACGCGGCCGCCAGCCTGATTGCCGATGAAGGTTTCCTGATGCGGTGTTGAGGCTCGCGCCAGAAGCAACGAGGCACCTGCCTCGCCAGAGGGACGGACAACGACCCAACGCTTGTTCTGCTCCGGTTGATATGTATCCTCAACGAGTTCGAACCGTAGCTTATTCACATAGAAATCGATTGCTTCATCGTAGTCACGAACAACGAGTGCGATATGAGCGATACTCTGCTTCAATCAAGACTCCCATTCAGATCAGCCACAACATACAATAGGTCGTATGAGCGAGCATAAAGAGTTGTGCCTGGATGCGGGCGGCATGAGTAGGTGCAAACGCACACGGACTAAGAAGTTGCCTTGGTATGCCCAATGACAAGCGAGGGTACGTTTCGGAGTCAACGCGCCCTTACACTTTTGGCACATATTATCCCCAACGCTCCGCTCGCCTCGCATTGTGCGACTGCTTGCTGAACAACTGGCTACGGGCACTGCCGGATCAGGTCACGAAATCTGGTGGCGTTTGCTACCGAATGCCGGAGGAGGGCCTGCAGGCGTGGCTTCAGGAAACCCGCAGGCCCTCCTCCGGCCGATGTCTTGGGAGAGCATAGCCGTATATAAGGCTGCGCTTCTTTCCAGTCGTTGTCGATTGGCTCAAGCGGATGAGCCGGTCCACGCTTTGGAAAACCAGCCTTCCGACCGATTCACCGCCACAATCGCGGCCCAGCTTGCATCTGCGGCCCTCTCCCATGACGATCCCCTAGTGTTGTGTCACTGACGGGTGTTTCCGAAATCTGGTCTGACGTGCGATGCTGCTCGGATGGGCAAGATCGAACGCATTGAGGTTTCCGCCACTGATCGGGAGCGCCTGGAGACCCTGGTCCGTGGCCGCAACACGCCCCAGAAGGTTGTCTGGCGGGCTCGGATTGTTCTGCTGGCTGGCGAGGGCCTGCGCGCCACCGAGGTGGCCGCCCGCGTGGGCACGAGCACTCTGACGGTGCGGCGCTGGCGCCGC
>NZ_JBHSBQ010000095.1:0-5967 GCF_042650665.1 Microvirga sp. GCM10011540
TGTACCGCTCCTCGCCGTCCGGCGGCGAGACCATCGCCTACAACGTGAAATCGCCGGATCTGTCCTACGGCTCCTCCGCCTCCGCCGCCAAGCACGGCGCCCCCACCGACACCGCAACCCCGGCACCCACGCCGACCCCTACTGCAACGCCGTTCCCGGTCGGCAGATCGGTTCATGAAGGGTTTGATGCAGAGTATTATCTGTCCGCAAATCCAGATGTCGCTGCGGCCGGAGTTGATGCAGCTCTCCATTTCGAAAAGTGGGGCTGGAAGGAAGGGCGTGATCCAAACGGCCTGTTTGATACGAGTGCCTATCTTCGCGCCTACTCAGACGTGGCAGCCGCTGGGTTGAACCCACTGGAGCACTACAATAGCTGTGGGTGGAAGGAGGGCCGCGATCCATCAGGTTCTTTTGATACCTCCAGCTATCTTGCAAGCTACAGCGATGTGGCCGCAGCTGAGATGAATCCGCTCCAGCACTTTCTCCAGTTCGGGATTCATGAAGGCCGCTCCAGTTTCGGGGATTCCGTCATCGGCTAGTTCACTCAAATCATGGCGCTGGGGCATCCAATCACCCGGCCCATGGAGCGCTGCCGGCAACGCTCTGCTCGTCCTGCTCTGTCAGCCGAGGGCCCGCAGTAGGAGAAACGCGCGCGGCGGACCTTGCGCGCCGAGCTGTTGAGGCAACCCCGCTTGCGGCTCGACGGAAGGAGTGGATTGCCTCCTTGTCTCTGCGCTCGCGTCAATGTGGAGGAAGGCAAATCGGCTCGCCGTACGCTGGCATCGACAAGGTCCGGTTCGGACCTTGTCGATGTGCGAAGGGCTCGCTGATGCCGTCGCGGGTAACCGTCACTATCCCAAAAGAATCCACGTCCCCTCAGCAGTTGGCATTTGAGTTCCTTCAGCGCGATCTCTGGCTTCGAGGGCGGTGTTCGCCGACGACCGTGCACCCGGAAGCGCTGCAGACGGTCAGGATCCTGACGAGTGTTCGAGAGCGAGGTCTTGCGGTCTGCCCACTGGCCTGGTGCTACGGCATTTGGTGGGCTGGCATAAACCGAATCCAGCGCTTCTCGAGCGGTGAAGCGTCATCGACCAACGGGGAACCACCCGCCAAGAGTCGGTTGACCTGTATCAGGAGGCCGGCTTTCGATCAGCCCTCTCCCAGAGGCTGACAGCGATGCGATTGTCCGAATCACCAGGAGCGAGCCGGGTTGTAGGCCGCTGCGCTCTCCGGGGCCATTCACCCTTGCCAGATCGAGCGGGCACATGCCTTCCCGCGCCGAATCACGGAGACGGTGGTGAACGGGTCAGGCCATGGCTGGAGCCCGTGCTTCCAAGCCACTCAGGTGCGCATGTCCGACCTTCGGTTGGAATATCCCAGCGGTAGAAATCGCCACGGCTCACGACATTACGAAGATCTGCCATCATCATTTCGCAGATCTGTCAGGATAATGCCGGGCCCGGCAGTGAATACATTCCAAGAAAATTCGAGTCGCAGAAGAAGAAGAAGATACCGTTTGCGCTACCGGGAGTCGGAGGTGAGTGGCGGGGGTTATTTCGCGGCCGAGCTTGGATGGCTGTAGGACTAACGGCTTACCTTTTCTGTCGGGTTTCCGACAGACCGGGTCTCGAAGCCTGATCTAGGGTCTCCTAAATGTTAACGATAGCCCAGAGGGGCAGGAATGGCACATTCGAAGATTGATTTCGCGGCCGAGCGCCTGTTGGAGGACCACACCATCACCAATCCCTTGCCGCCGAAACTGCCCGTCGCCCTGATCAGTGATAGCGGGATATTGCTGAGGGGGCTTCAGCATCTCCTGCATGGAACCCAGTTCGATTCTGTTGAGGCGTTTCCTTCGAGAGACTCTAGCGGTGGGAAGCTGTTGGCCTGCAACACTGCCCTTGTGGTCATTGACGCAAACCAAGATGTCGGGCGCGTGCTTGAACTCGTCAGGTCCGTGAGGGAACACGCACCAGCCACGAAGATCGTTGCTCTGGCTGATCAGCTTGATCTCAGGCTGGTGCGCCTCGGACTGGAGGCAGGAGTTGATGGTTTCTGTCATACGGCCAGTCGCCGGAATGCGTTGGTCAAGTGTCTTGAGTTGATCATGCTCGGCGAGGCCACGCTGCCCTCGGCAACAGTTCGCTCCCTCTTCACAAAGCTCTCTCGGACCGTTTCACGGACGCCCGAATGCAATAACTTGGAAGCGCCCAAGTCTCTTGCCTCGACACGACACAATCTTTCTGTCCGAGAGGCAGAGGTTTTGAATTGCCTCATGGAAGGTGCGCCGAACAAGATCATTGCTCGGAAACTCGATCTTGCCGAGGCAACCGTCAAGGTCCACGTCAAGGCAGTGCTTCGCAAAATTGGGGCGGCCAACCGCACGCAGGCAGCTATGTGGGCGACGGGGCGACTAAGGGCGGGAGGCGCAGCCTCCATCAATGCCTGACAGAGCCGTCATGAAGGTCACTGTCGGTGACGAGGTCCAGATTCATTATCATCCTTAGGATCTCAGGCAGAGCTTTGCGACCTCCGTGGTCAGGCGCATAGACGTAGTAATGCTTTGCGGATCCGGCTTTGCCATCGAAACTCTCTCCGAGCTGATTCCGGGCCGGGAACTACCCGTTAGATCTGGCTACCAAAAACCAGTTCCTGTAGGCTCCGCAGGATGAATTCCATTGACGGATCGCGATCCTGTCACGACGTCGGAACGCCGAGGCTGGCAGCGAGTTGGTGCCGCGATCCGGACCATTGCAGACCTCTGAAACGCGGCACGAGCAAGACCAATCGTCAGAAGGTGATCGGCACCAGAAGGAGTATCCACCCGAGCGGCGGGCGCGTAAGGAACTTTCGGCAATGCTCGGGTGGCGAACTTAACGGACTTTGGCATCGTCCGGAACGGCCACACCTATCGACCAAAGTTCCTTGATGACGCTTACGAGCCAGCTCAATTAGGTTCGGACAAACGTTAGCTTTGACGGTCATTGTTGTGACCAGCACTCCTGGCAGGTTCGGGTGCCGGAGCATACCGCGAGGGCTCGCGTCGTTGAAAAATCCGTCGGGTGCCGTTCGCGGCAATTGCTTGTTGCTCATACGTCGGATCCTGGCACCGCGTTCGAATATGCGACAATGCGGCGCGGCAATGGAACAGCCGGAGCATGACAATTCGATCTGAAGGGTAGCCGCGCCACAAAATGATCGGTTCAAATTGGCAGGCAGTTAACGAAAGCCCCCTGCTCGACTAGCGAAAGAGCGAATCCTGAATATTATCGGGCGCCGTCAGGGTCTTGCGCCGCAATTGGACGCCAGACCGATATTGAACTGAGAGAGCGAAGTCTGGAAAGTGCCCGAGTCGAGAATTCTTTGGGTGCGGGTGCCTTACGTCGTGCATGCTGTGCCCCCGCGCTGTCGTAACGCTGAAATGATCGGCGTCCAGATGCGGCAGCCTGTAACGATCCGATGTGTGGATCGCGATGAGGCTGAAATCAGCATCACGGTACGTTGGCCCGCCGACGTTGGACCTGCATACATGCACTGGCGCTTCTTCGAAAAGGCATTCTGGCGTCCGCTTCTGTCGCCCGAGGGCGAAGCAATTCTAGAGCCGGGCACCTTCGAGAGACTGCTCCGCGAGGGAGATGCTGGATGGGGCGACTACCCGTTTCTCAACAGCGTGCGCCTCTACGGTGTGCCGGCAGCGCCCTTCGACCTGCCTGAGGAACCGCCGCCGATGTGGCGGGTCAGAGCGGAAGAGCGGGCTGACGCAATCGCGCGGGCGCAAGCGATCGCAGAGCATGATTTGATTTCAGTGAACGGCACTATCTATCGTCGCTCACGGCCGCCCATGTGGGCCTTCGGCGGCTTGTATCGCTATGATCAAGAATCACAGCTGAAACTTGTCATGCCCGAACACTCTCATAGGCAAGGCTACTTTTTCTCCCTGAACCGCCGCGACGAGGCGCTCGCATTCGCAGCGCAGATGGCCCATCGACTGCCCTTGGATGACACCGTCAGGCAGAGACAGTTATGGCCCACGCAAGCGCAGGAGGTCGAGATCACCTACCATGACGCGGTCACCCTTCCGGACGATCACGCCTTCAGTTTCGTGCAGACATACCAGCAAGTCGACCATATCCTCCAGCCTGTACGGTTTGGTGATCTCCCAAGTGACCTTCTCGCCGCGCATGTGAAACTGGGCGAAGCGAGCGAGTTGCTAACGCGATCAGCATCTTCCAGTGATCATCAGATGCTGTTTGGCGACGCCGTAGCTGCGGTAGATGCAATCGCCGCATGTACATTCCCGCTGTCGCAACCGTCGCGGACTCACCTGGAGAGGGCGGTCAACATTGCCAGGGTGCAGCAGTGGCGTACCGAGTTTGAGAAAGAACAAGGTGATATCGAAGCCTTGGCGGATATGTGAATTTTCCAATTGAGAGGCCGCTGAGCAGCTATCCAACCTTTCCGGCGAGACGCGGGGCAGGATGCGGTTCATGGTGGAGGTGGCGTCGCGTCTCGACGGTCTCGACAGGTGGCCCGTTCTCCTTGGCTTGAATTGGTGACGAATGTTCGCTCAACCACCGACCTGTGCGCGAGCACGTAGGCGCCGCTCGGGTCGGGGGCTTGGATCCAGCCTTCATCCGACCGCATTACCGGTCGCTCAATGCCGCAGGATTGACAATCGTCCGGCAAAAGCCCTCTGGAGGCAGTCCTTCAAACCGAAATGTGCCGTATCGGCCCAGGTCGGTTCAAATGCGGGAGACACAGGTTGCAGCTTGGAGAGCAAGAGTTCGACCCTCGGCTGGTCAGAAAGTCGGCCTAATGGATCGTGACCATCAGCAGAGGGCCTCGCGTATCAATGAGCAGGTGGCAATTGCAGTCCTTGATCCTTTTATCGCCGATATGAACCGCTCGTTTCATCCGCCCCAGCCGTATCCATCGATCTGCTGTAGATAATCACGGCTGGGGTTGAAGATGGCTTGCTTCATGCTGGGGAGAGAAAAAGCGCATCGGTAGCAGAGCCGGTTCATGTCCACCTGAACGGACGACGGGCATGAACCCCGATTATGGCTCCGTCCGCATCGGGGCTGAGGCAAACGAAGAACACTTGGTTCGTGAGGCGCCAACTCAGCCCCAGTCGTCGCACCCTGAGCCGAATGGGCGACGGATCTCGGCGCATGTCTCGCTCGTGCGGCAGGTGAACGTTGCGTTGAGGGCGCCGCCATGGATTTCGTGGACCGTTGAAGAAGTCAGCGGCGTTCGCAGACGAAGCCTGAATCGTCGCCATTGTGGATGTAGAAGTGGCCGACGAGGCGACCGGCCGTGCCGAGCACGGCCCATCCGCGCCCACAGGCCGGATCGTTATCGTCATAGCCTTCCCACGAGAACTCGGCGCAGGCCGCACCATCACGTGAGCCATAGCGGACATCGAGGAAACCCTTGAGCGCTCCGAAGGCGATCTCCCCGTCCGTCGCGCCCGACAAGGTGAGATGTGCCTCCTCGACGAGATCGAGGAAGTCGTTGCTCCAGATATCCATCTCGACGATGCGCCAGTGGCCGGCAAACGCCTTGGCAAAGGCAGGAGCTTTGGCCATAAGGTTGTCTCCCTCGGCGGCTTGCGCAGGCGCTCCAGCTTGCAGGCCGCCGCTGCAAGGGGAAGGCTGGTTCCACCCGCTCCGCGGCGGGGGAGGTGGGTTTGGTCTTGCCGGCGAGAAACCGAGCGGCGATGTGGCCGTCGACAAGCCGGTCGCGGTTCTGGAAAAAGTCGGGTGTACCCAGGCGGCATCGTCGATCCCGAGCCCGGCGAACCTGCGAAAGAGCAGATCAGATTCGAGCCGCACCATCAACGTAAGCACTCGGCGTGGGCCCTCTTGTGAGAGTGCTGTTTGCACGTGACGTTCTGACCTTAAGGCTAGCTTTAAGGTCAGTAGATCAATGAAGATCGAAGTTCTCGGCACAGAGCGCCGGCGGCGC
>NZ_JBHSBQ010000096.1:0-6757 GCF_042650665.1 Microvirga sp. GCM10011540
TCATCCGCTTGTCCGTGGAAGCCTCGGCGCCGCATCGGCAGCACCGCGATGAACCCGATATAAGTTCACCAAACCTCCCCGTCAACCCCCCTCCTCAAAACCAAAAGAAGAAGATGCCAACGGAAACTCCCTCGAAAGGGACCCGACAGAAGGAGGCTACAAGCCCCATTCTCTCAGGACCGGCACCGGAACCACTCAGTGGCCCGCCGCCGATGAACAGTTATCTACAGTAGGCCTTTCGGAAGGTCAACACTCGATTTGAAAATTTTTCGACCAAACCGAGCAATCATTCGAACCGTCAAAGAACAAGACGCGTTTCATCGCCCGCAAAAGCACATCTGCTCTTGCGGTTTCACGTTCTCGAGCAGCAAAAACCACCCGACTACTTGGCGATGTCGTCAGAGGAGCCGCTTTCGTCTGCCTCGGGAAGAGGAGACTATGGCTCATGCCGGTGAACGGACGAGAGGTCCGCTCCGACCCGGAGCGCGCAGCAGGATTCCGTGGAGCCCGGCAGCAGCGTCGGCGTCATGTGAGATTGAAGCTCGCCTGGATGAACATCCGGCGGGGCTGCGGATATGTCGATTGGCGGCCCGTTTGTCAACGCCTTTCTTGCGACTTTCGTCGGACGGCACTCCGGCCGGGCCCGTCACTCCCTGGGGCTGGGCCGGGTGAGCAGATAGAGAGCGACGCCGCCCATGACGAAGGCCAACGCGACAGCGAGAATCCCGCTCCGCGTCAGCCATAAGCAGAAGGCATAGGACAGCCCGAGAGCCGCGACGGCATAGCTCTTGGCCCGGACAGAAATCGCGCCCTGGTCCCGCCACTGCGAGAGCGCCGGTCCAAAGCGCGGATGGCCGTAGAGGCGATCGGCAAGGGCCGGATTGGAGCGCGCAAAGCACCAGACTGCGAGGAGCAGAAAGGGCGTCGTGGGCAGAAGGGGCAGCACCACCCCAAGCGCTCCGAGCGAGACGCTCAAATAGCCGAGGCAAAGGTGAAGCCTTCGCATGATCCCTCTTCCGCCAGGCGCCGGTAGGAATTGCCGTCTCAACTCCGCTTCCCGAACCGCCGCGGTTACGGCAGCGGCCGGAAAACAGGAAGACGGCATCTCGGCAACAACTGCCCAGGAGCGGGAGGGTTCGCCTTGCTCCGTCTGCAAGGGCGCCAGCATCGTCAGACGCGGGACCCGTGCTCGTCCCGCAGCTCCTGCAATTCCGCGGCATTGGGACAATAGTCCACGAACGCGACTTCCGCCTCCCCACGATCCAGGTCTCGGCGGCAGCGCCCTGACTCGGAGCATTCGGTGCAGACGACGCTCATATCCCGCATCAGCGCCGCATGGCTGCGTCCTGCTCCTTCCGGGTCGAGGCCGAGAGCCGTCATGAGGCGAGGCAGCTCCGCGCCCGCCTGCGGGCCTCGGGCGACCAGAGCCGCGAGCACCTCTTCCGAAATCCCGATATCGCGCGCCAACGCCTGGCGCTCCTCTAAGCCGAGATTCGCGAGCTCACGAGCCTGCATCCATCCCGCCTGCCATTGCCTGATCGCTGTTGCCAAACTCATGAAAGGCTCCTCCTGCTTGCGACGAGGTTGCCTCAGGACAGACCTTGGAACATTGATCCAGAGCAAACGGGAGCCTTCCCCCGAGCGCGAAGCGGAAGGGACAGGCGAGCAATCGTTCCGCCAAGTCGCGGCTCCGGCAGCAGGCGAAGACGGCTCCTACCCGGCCCGGCCCGCTCCTAGGGCGATCGCCCGCTCCGCCAGCTCGACGGTCGAGGCACGGGATCGTGCTCCGCATATGAAGCCGCTCGGATGGCAGAATACGCCATCCTCAATTCCGGCAGCCTTGGAGAAGGCCTCGTCCTGCAATCCGCGCCAGGTTTCGGGAAGGGACAGCCGCTGGCCGAAGGAGTTCGGCTCCGGAGGGACGGCCCGGCAGTACCATGCTCCCCCCTCCTCTCCCGGGTAGATGACGAAGAGCACCTCGTCCAGGCCTCCCTCGTACACGGCCTTTTCCCAGGGCAGCTTGCGATCGAGGACGACGATGCGCGGATCGCGCGCCTGTCTGGCCGCGGCGAGAACAAGGACAGCCGCCCGGGCCGACGCATGGGCCTGCCGGCATGCCCGAACGAGGACGCCTCGCGCCGTTTCGGCGGCCTCCCCAAAAGCGGTGTCGTAGGGCTTCGTGCTGTCCCAGGTCGGATTGAAGGCTTCCACCAGAAGCGCAAGATGCCCCGGGCTGACGGGGCCGATCCCATTATCCGCCTGATCGATGGACAGGATCAGGTCATTATCGATCTCCTGCCACACCGTCTCGAGCGTCTCAGCCTCGATATCCGGCACGAGCTGCGGCAGGGCATCGCGGCCGTAGTCCCGCCAGACGAGGCCGACGGAGCTGTAGGGCGTGCCATCGGCTCTGCGGGGCAGGTCTCTCATATGATGGTCGTAGCGGCGTGCCTCCGGGTCGTAGACGCCCCCGACGTCGAAAACCAGATCCGCCTCCCCGATGATCCGGGCGTCGCGGGTCCGGACGAGGTCGATAGGTCCCAAAGCCGCCTGCAGAACCACGGAGGCGAAAACATCGTCGGCATGGAACCGACCGCTATGGGTCACAACCTTCATACTCTCCACCGCCCCGTCATGCTCGAAGGGTAACCGGGCCGCCGTGTGGCTCAGCCGGACCAGACGAGAGCGGACGGACCCGCGATGATCTGGAAGGTTGCCGTGTCGGCCCTGACCGACGGACCGCCGTCGTTTTCGAGAAACTGGAGCGGGCGATGGGAATCGAACCCACGACATTCAGCTTGGGAAGCTGACGTTCTACCTCTGAACTACGCCCGCATGGCGCAAATCTTAGAATGCTTCCCGGGCCGTTCGTCAAGGCCGGACCGCCCGGATCGTCCCTGTCGGGTTCAGCCGCGCGGCAGGGCGCCGATGATCGGCCCCATAGGAAGTAGCCCGTCCTTGCGGTTCAACTCGGGGGAGTAGAGGCTGGAAATGCTTCCGTCGAGGAACAGCGCGTTGGGACAATCGAGCTCGTCGCGGAAGAACGAGGCGAACTCATGGAACGTCACGGGCTGGTTCGAAATGGCGAAGACCACCGTGTGCTGCCCACGCACGCCTACCCCATTGCGGATCTTCCGCGAGGTTCCGTTTTCCGAGAATTTCGGATGGATCCGACCGTTGATGACCAGCATCGGCCCGGACTGCGTCGCGAAATCCGGCTTGATCTTCTGGCGCAGGTAGCGCGAGGTTTCGAGAACCCCGGCCCTGTTGCCTTTGACGAAGAAGATCCCGTTGGGCTTCATGTGGAAATTGCCGGGCCCGCCGGCCGTGTTGGCCCGCTTGAACTCCCGCCCGTTCTCGACATAGAGGCCGACGGGCGCCAGCTGCTCGTCATACATGCCGCCATTCATGGCAAAGAGCAGTTCCGAGCCCTTCGGCCCACTCAGCAACCGGCTGAACGAACCATAGGCCTGTCCGTCAGGGTCGCGCCAGAAGAGCCTGACCTGATGTCTGCGGAGATCGACCGTGCAGACCGCGAACTCGTTTCCGGCACTCCGCACCGTCCGGCAGACCTCGCCCATGGGTGCGGCCTGTCCCGGGCCAGCGGTCGACAGCACCACCGCAACGAGCATCGCCAGAGTTCTTGCAAGATTCAGCATATCGTTTCCCTGATCACGGCTGCGGCCGCGGGCGGAGCCTGAATTCAAGTGACCAAGATGGTCAATCGAGCGCTCGTGTCGAGACCCGGCTTGTAGATCGGCCTCCCCATCAACACATTGGGAGCACGGCGACAACAGGCATGAAAACGGCTATTCTGGCAGCCATGACCAAAATCTATCCCTTCTGGACTTCCCCGATCAGGATGATCGTCCTGGTCCTCCTGGGACTTGCTCTCCTGGCATTTGCGTTCTTCACGCTCGCCGTTCTGCTGCCGATCGCCGTCATCGGCGGCATCGCCCTCCACTTCTATCTCCGCCACCGACTGCGCAAGGCGCAGCGCCGCGGCCAGGATGGGGTAATCGAGGTGGAGTACACGGTCGTCGACCGTCGATAGGCCCAAGCGAGTTCCCGTGCGGACATCCCTCGGTGGAATACGCCCGCCGCGCGCTATGCCGGTCGGGGCCATATCCCTGCCGTAACGTCTCTATAAAGTCTCTATCGTCCTGACAAACGGCAGCTGCCGGATTAAAGCAGCCGGCAGCTTCGTATACCGTGCATGAGAGACAGCAAGCGCATAGACGTCATCGGTCTGCTGGGCCCGCTGCGGCGCTATGCCCGGTCGTTGACCAGGGACGACCACCAGGCCGAGGATCTGGTGCAGGACACCCTTGTTCGCGCCTACGAGCGGCGTGGCTCGTTCCATTCCGGCGGCAATCTGCGGGGCTGGCTTCTCTCGATCCTGCACAACACCTTCATCGACGATCGCCGTCGCCAGGCTGCCGAGGCGCGCCGGGTGCAGCAGATCGCCGAAGCCATGGTGCATTCGTCCCCTGCGGAACAGGAGAGCCGGGTCCGGCTCCAACAGATCCAGCAGGCATTCATGAGCCTCCCGGATGATCAGCGCGCCGTCCTCCACCTCGTCGCGATCGAGGGGCTGTCGTACCAGGAGGCTGCGGCGACGCTCGACATTCCCATCGGGACCCTGATGTCGCGGCTTGGTCGCGCCCGCGCCGCCCTGCGGGCCTTCGAGGCGGATCCGGATCAGCAGCAGAACGCTTCAAGCCGGCCACGTCCCAATCTTCGCCTGGTGGGAGGCGCCCGTGATTAATCCCATCACCGAAACGGATCTCCTGGCCTATGTGGACGATCAGATCGACGTCGCCCGGCGGATCGAGATCGAGGACTACCTCGCCCGAAATCCCGAGGCCGCGGCGCAGGTCATGGCCGATCTGCGGACGCGGGACCTTCTGCGTCTGGCGATGACGGAAGAATTGCAGCGCCCCCCCGAGGCGATGATCGAGGCGGCCCGCCGTCTCGGAAGAGGCCTCGTCTGGCGCGAGTTCAGCCTGAAACTCCGCCGGATCGCGGCCGTCGTCGCCCTGATCGGGATCGGGTGGTTCGCACATTCCCAGGTCGGATTGTTCGAAATCACCGACAGCGAGGCTTCGCCGAAGCCCCCTGCCTTCGTCGAGGACGCGCTCCATTCCCACCAGACGGCTTTCCTGCGCGCCCGCATGGCATCACAGCCGCCGGTTGCCGAGTACAATCCGTCCGAAATTGCAGCGGAGACCGGAATTGCACTCCCGCCGCTGCCGGACGACTGGCGCGTTGCCGACGTCCAGGTCTTCCCCTCGCGGGACGGCCACAGCATCGAGATGGTCATCGAGACGAAGGATCTCGGGCACCTGTCCCTCTTCGCGGCGCATGTCTCCTCGTTTCATGTGATCGCGCCTACCATCGCCCGCTTCGATTCCACGAAGGCCGCTTATTGGCAGGTGGGCCAGCTGGCCTACGCGCTGACTGGAACGGCCAACGAGGGCGCCATGCAGCGCATGGCGTCGAAACTGGCCCGAACTGTGCACTAACTCCCTGACAAGAAGGAAGAACCGATGAACACACCCTATGCGTGGCAGACCGGAAACGCGCATACGACCACTGCCATCTTCGACGAAGGCCTGCGCCGGCACATGCTGCGCGTCTACAACTACATGGGCATCGGCCTGGTGCTGACGGGGCTGGTGGCATTCTTCGTCGCCTCGACCCCGGCCCTGTACGTGCCGATCTTCCAGAGCCCGCTGAAGTGGGTCGTGATGCTGGCGCCGCTGGCGTTCGTGTTCTTCTTTTCCTTCCGCATCAACGCCATGTCCGCGGCGACGGCCCAAATGGCCTTCTGGGCCTTCTGCGCCGTCATGGGCCTGTCGCTCGCCTCGGTCTTTCTCGTCTTCACCGGCACCAGCATTGCCCGCACGTTCTTCATCACGGCGGCGATGTTCGGAGCGACGAGCCTCTACGGCTATACGACCCGCCGCGATCTCTCGAAGTTCGGCTCGTTCCTGGTCATGGGCCTGATCGGCGTGATCATCGCCTCGCTGGTCAACATCTTCCTCGCGTCGAGCGCGCTGCAGTTCGCGATCTCGATCATCGGCGTCCTGGTGTTCACGGGCCTGACCGCCTACGACACCCAATCCATCAAGGAACAATACGCCGAGAGCCATGGCCACGAGGCGAACAGCAAGATGGCCGTTTTCGGCGCCCTCTCGCTCTACCTGAACTTCGTCAACCTGTTCCAGCTTCTGCTCAGCCTGACCGGTCAGCGGGAGGAGTAACCGCCCCGAAGCCTGTGCCATTCGGCTGCCCGACCGCGGGCGGCCGATTTCCATTCGCCCCGGCCCTCGCAGACGCCGGGGCCGCGATGCCGGGCCGACAGGCCCGGCTTCATGCCGTAAGGGAATCAGCCTTTCGCCAGGAAGACGGACGCGATGGCGCGTCGGGCCAGAACAAAGAGCCAGCTTGACCGTTATTGGGAGACAGTGTCCCGACATGCTATCGCTCATGCCGCTCTTTGCATCCGACAGGTCCCGTCTTGCACCCTCTCCTGCCCCACGGCACAACATTCCTAAAGAAAGCGCCCCTGGATGCCCTGTCGGGCACGGCGGCTAGAAGGAACGACCCATGAATTTCGAATGGCTATCCGACCCGACGGCACTGGCGGCACTGGCGACCCTGATCGTCATGGAGGTGGTGCTCGGTATCGACAACCTCATCTTCATCTCGATCCTGACCAACAAGCTGCCCGAAGCTCAGCGCTCGAAGGCCC
>NZ_JBHSBQ010000097.1:0-8498 GCF_042650665.1 Microvirga sp. GCM10011540
CATCCGGCGGGGGGCCTTCATGAGCGTGCCCGATCTGGAGAGCGCGATCATGGACTACCTGGAGCACCACAATGCTGACCCGAAACCCTTTGTCTGGACAGCCCCGGCCTCAGCGATCCTGGAAAAGGTCGCCCGTGCGAAACAAGCGTTAGAGTCACAACACTAGGATATCTTTTGTGGCCGCGGCGCCGACTGGCCCCTGGTTTCGTTCACGTCGCCTGTGTGGGGCGTGGGCGAGAAGGCCGGTCGGCGTCTCTTTTCCTGACCCTGCCATCTGCCGCTCCGAAAAAGAAAACCCCGTTCAGCCGGGGGAGGTGAACGAGGTCTCTGGAGGGCGTACGCGAGACACGGCCCGCGTGCCCTTCTCCAACGGCCAAGGTTAAGATTCCGTACACAGTCAATTCATGGAAATCAAAGTGGATTGGCAGGGGCGGCAGGATTTGAACACTGCACTCTCGGAATTGGAGCCCGATGCTCTGCCATTGAGCTACACCCCTTCACCTTGCTGACAAACAACAAGCTTGAGGTCAGGGTTCCTGATTGCGTCCTGCCAATGAACAGTAACCCGAATTTGCCACATCGCCAGCCAAATTAGGACTCTATGCTCAAGTTGTCTGTCAAATACTAATGAGTTCGCCTAACGAGCGAGAGTACCATGCAAGCACAGAAGAGGAGTGGAAGCGAACGTCTCCGTCGTTATGTGCTGCACCATGGCCTCTTCAACACGTTCTTCCACCTCATTTACCGCCTGACGAATAGCTCTGTCATGGTCCTGATTTTCCGGATCGTCACACTGACAAGAGGGGACGTGGACTGGAGCTTGGTTGTAGGCTCCGATGACCGGTGGGGGTTCCTGAGCGAAGACGAGCTGATCCGCCTCTCCCGATTGGATCCTTCGCTCGAACTGGAAGACAAATTCCTGTCTCAGGCCTTTGCTCGCGGAGACCGATGCTTTGGCTTTGTCGAAGATGGGATCTTGGGTGCATATGCATGGTACTCAGTCGGTCCGACGCCTATCCAAGACTTCCTGGTGGCTGCCTTCGATCCAAACTACATTTATATGCACAAAGCATTCACCTCGCCGGCTTTCCGGGGCAGGCGGCTCTACGGCATTGGCGTCGCGCGCGCCATGCATGCTTTGGCCCAGGAAAGACGCTTTGAGGGGCTGATCAGCTGTATCCAGTCGCACAATCAGCCATCTCTGAAGGCCCTTCGACGCATCGGCTTTAAGACAGTGGGGCGAACAGGGGTTCTGGGACGCAGGCGCCCTTGCGTGTCATTCTCCACCCCTGGCTGTAGATCCTTGTTCTCAGCTAAGATCCAATCGACTGAGACGCTCCCTATGCTGCCACAAACCTCCCATGAGGCCCGTCAGTCCGATACCAGCATCCGTCGGTGATCGACGCCGGAACTCATTTCCTCACGTGAGATTGCGCAGCCGCAGAACTTTTGAAACCCTACCGCTTCGCCGCAATGTGACGGAATGCAGGTGGTTTGCCATTTTATTGGGCGATAGCTGCTGACGTTGCGGAAGACCTCTTCATCAATCCTTCCGAGACCTCTCAATCGGGACAATAGAGGCCTTGGGCTTCCCGTCCAAAGCTGCTGCAATGGCTCCCCCAATTCTGTCCGAGGCTTTGCGTAGCGGGTCGGCATCGAGGTGAGCGTAGCGAGCAGTCGTTGCAGCCTGCGTGTGTCCCAGCAACTTGCCGATGATCGGCAGCCCCATACCGGATCCAGCCCCAAAACTGGCATGGGTATGCCGGAGATCATGAAGTCGCACACCCTTGAGGCCTGCTCTTGCTGACACCGCAGCCCACGGGCGTTTCAGGTCCGCGCGCGGCTTCCCTGGAATCTCTCCAGGTATCACGAGGTGGGAGACCTTTTCCAAGCCTTCCAGGATAGAAAGGGCAGGTGCATTTAGAATGATGGTCTTGCGGCCGGTCTTTGAATCGGGGAGCAGGAGGAGACCGCGTTCAAAGTCCACATATTCCCACCGGAGATGCAGGATTTCCCTGAGGCGGGCACCTGTCAGCAGCAGCAATCGAATTGCTGCTACAACCTCTTTGCCGAACTTCACCCGACGATTAGTGGCCTTTGGAGCATGCTTGGCCTGCGGTTTGTCCAAATCCGGCTCCCAAGGGATGCCTACAGTCTCAGCCTCGCGTAGCGCCTCGCCAATGCGTTCCAGTTCCTCAGAGGACAGGAATCGCTCGCGCTTATCCTCTTTGTATTTTTCGACCCTTGCAGTCGGATTGAACTCCTCCGGTACCAGTCCCTCCTCGGAAGCCCAGGAAAACATGGAGCCCAGCACAGCAATCGCGCGGTTGGCTATGAATGGGGTAGCCCGAAGCTTGTGATGGAGCCTCGTTACATCCGCTTTAGCGATTTCCTCGGCTTTGCGTCGGCCGATCTCCGGAAGAATGTGCTTTTCAAGGACGTGGCGATACAGCTCTGCCGTGGTTGGTTTCCGCTTTGGCTGAACATGTTCAGTCAGGAAGCGCTCCGATATCTCAGATACCGTCATCGCCTTACGGCGCTTGTTCCGGTCGGCCGCCGGATCATCGCCCCTCGCGGCAGCGCCCAGGACTTCCTTGGCCTTCTTCCTAGCTTCGTCCGGGGTGAGTGCTCCGTAGCGACCAATGCTCAAAAATCGCTTTGGTGCTGTGCGCCCGCCAGCGCCAGCCCTGTACCGGACGATGAATGACTTGGCCCCTGTCGGCTCAATGCGGAGGCCGAAGCCTTTCAGTTCGGTATCCCAAATCTCATACCGAGACGATCTTGGATCGGCCGCATCGACGGCTCGTTTAGTGAGTTTCACTGATCCGGTATCTTTGGCCATGCGTGGTCACTCGGGGCTCGGGTGACCACGTGGTGACCACCGATGAGGGAAGCTGACGGAAACGCCAAGATACGTCAGACTACAAAAAGCCTTTCAAATCAAGGCGGAAGTAGCATGTAGGAGACGTGAGGAAACGAGAGGAAAGCCATACCCTTTGAATGGCATTCAAGAGGTCGGCGGTTCGATTCCGCCTGGCTCCACCAAATTTTCCGCAGACAGCAGAATCCCGAACGTATCCCTCTCCACGGTCATGGCTGCGGATGTGAAACTTCCGCCGGTTCGCCCGGGAAGCCGCGTTCCACACTCGTGTCCACCTCCAGGATCGAGCGCCGCAGGGAGCGGACGAGCAGCGCCATTACGGCGATCATCAGGCCGCAGACCAGTGCCGTGCTCGGCCCGATCACGTGCAGGATCCTCGTTCCCGGCAGGTCCGGCTGCCAGATGAAGTAGCCGATCAGATAACCCTCGTCCGACCTGAGCTCGACCGATGTCTCGTCCGCCCTCGGTGTGTCGGAGCGCGAAAAGCGCAGGCCCTCGATCAGGTTGCGTTCGGACAGGCGCTTCAGGAAGTCGCCGTCCAGAAAACGGACGCTGACGAGGATGAACTCGCTTCCGGGCCTGCGTGCCATGTTGTCCGAATGAGGCACGATCTTCATGACGCTGACCGCCGCCGGGCGCCCGAGCAGCTCGAGAAGGTGAGCGTCGTATTCCGCCCTGCCTGTCGTTACGTAAGTCGTATCCGGAGGCCGCAGGACGTGAGGGCGATGCGGCGATTCCGAATGCCCGCGCAGGCCGTGGAGGAGTCCTTCGAGGCTTGGTCTGAGCAGGTTGAATTCCCGCGGGGAGGCCCGCTTGCCGCCGATCGTGGCGTAGATCGGCGCATTGGCCGCGTCGAGCAGATAGACCTGATCCTGCCCGAAGGTGAGGTGCAGCCAGATCCCGATATTGTCGTCGATCCACTGCCAGTCGGGAGCGGGCTTTTCCAGCTCCTGCAGCGCATCGTCCCAGACGGCGACCATCTCCTGCTGCTGCGCGAGTTCGCCGACGATGGCCCTGATGTGGCGCTCCGTCGTCCGCAACTGGCGCTCGACCGACAAGTCGTTGCTCTGGCGAACGGCCCAGAACAGGGCGAATGCCGCGAGAGCAAGGCTCGCCACCGTCACGGCCGTGACGGGAAGGACGACCCGGGACCTGAACTGCCGGTCCGGATACCTTGTCGAAGATAAACTCACGCCTCGTCCTCGCTGAAGCAGTTGCCACCAGGGCGCCGTGGTGAAAGGCACATGCAATGCCGCCCTCGACCGCCCCCGGCTGATCTCGCTGTTCGGGTGCGCGCGA
Source organism: Microvirga sp. GCM10011540 (assembly GCF_042650665.1). Classification (NCBI taxonomy): domain Bacteria; kingdom Pseudomonadati; phylum Pseudomonadota; class Alphaproteobacteria; order Hyphomicrobiales; family Methylobacteriaceae; genus Microvirga; species Microvirga sp. GCM10011540. The sequence continues at coordinate 4,181 of NZ_JBHSBQ010000097.1, forward strand.
GACCGGGGCCCTGAGGGCGATGGCCTGCCGGGTGCCTCTGGGCTCCTTCGACAGTCCCTGCCTGCAACGCCGGCCTTCGCTCCACGTCGAACCTCATTGGTTTATGCGGTTGCCGACGCACTGGTCCATTCAGCCCCATGATCTAAGACAGGGCCGATTCCACCTAGGCCAAACGGTCTAGGCCGTTCCGCCATCCGATTCCGGCGCGCCGGCTCGGCCGGAGTCTCATGCCTTCGAGGCGACATGCTCGCATTGCCGGTCGCGGAGCAGGCCGGCAATGGCCGAACGGGTCTCCTGGGTCACCCTCCTGGCGGTCAGCAGGGATGCCGATATGTCCCCTCCGCTGAGGCACGCCTGCTCCAGGGAGCTGCAAAATTTCGAGAACTCCGAGAATCCCAAGAGAGCGGCCTGCGAGACCAGGGCATGGGCACGCTGCGCCAGCTCGTGAGGCTCGTACTGATGCGCGGATGCGAACGTCGTCTCGAGCTGCTCGTCGAACCTTGCGAGCCACTGGTTGACGCGATCCGCCCCCATCATGTCGACGAAATCGCGAAAGTCCTTCTCGTTGAAGGATTCCGGTTCTTGTGCCGTCGTGTCCGGGGATCCAGCCGTCTCATCTCCCGCAGGCAGCCATTCCGCCAGCTTCCTGAGCAGGTCGTCCCGTCTGACGGGCTTGCCTACATGGCCGTTCATGCCGGCCTCCTTGAACTGCTGAATCTGGGGCGGCAGCACATTGGCGGTCATGGCGAGGATGGGGATTCGTCCTGCCGGATGATCGAGAGTGCGGATCTTCCGTGTCGCGGTGATGCCGTCCATCCCGGGCATCTGCACATCCATCAGGACGAGGTCGTAGGGTTTGATCTGGACCGCAGCGACGGCCTCGTATCCGTTCGTGACCGTATCGACCTCGTGCCCCGCGGCCACGAGCAGCCCTTTCGCCAGCTCCTGGTTGACCTCGATGTCCTCGGCCAGAAGAATGCGCGCCGGTGCGGTCGCCGGGATCTTCTTGGCCTGCCGCTGCTGCTGGACGAGGTGCTCCGCCCGCTGCAGCGCCACTTCGATCCAGAAGGTCGAACCTTTGCCCTCTTCGCTTTCCACTCCGATTTCGCCGCCCATCAGTTCGATGAGACGCTTGGAGATCGCGAGACCGAGGCCGGTGCCGCCGAACTCCCTTCTGATGGAGCGGTCGACCTGGGAAAAGCGCTTGAACAGGCGGTCGCGCTTCTCCGGCGCAATTCCGATTCCCGTGTCGATGATGGAGATGCGGATCAGCTCTCCGCGCTCGGAACGGCCCTTGTGCTGGACGTGGGCCGTGATGTGCCCCACACGCGTGAACTTCACGGCGTTGTTCAGCAGGTTCAGCAGGATCTGGCGGAGCCGCGCTTCGTCCCCGAGCACGACGTCGGGAATGTCCGGGTCGCATTCCGTCCGGATGGGGACGCCCTTCCTGCCGGCCCCGCTGCTGACGATGGAGACGGTATCATCGATGAGCGACAGGAAGGAGAATGGCTCCTGCCGGAGCTGGATCTGATTGGCCTCGATGCTCGACAGGTCGAGGACGTCGTTGGCGATCGTCAAAAGAGCCGAGCCCGCCACCTGGATCAGCTCCGCATAGCGCCGCTGCTCCCGGCTCAGCTCCTCGTCGAGAAGGCGCTCGGTATAGCCGATGATGCCGTTGAGGGGCGTGCGGATTTCATGGCTCATGGTCGCCAGGAAGTCGGTCTTGGCATTGTTGGCGAGCCGCGCTTCGGCCAGGGCGCTCTCGGCGACGTCCTTGGCCGCCTTGAGCTCGCCCTCGCGATCGGTGATGGCTTCCGCCATCCGGCCCAGGATCCGGGCGAGGAGCCTGACCTCGCCGGCCCCTGTGGTCGAGGCGCGTATGCTGAAGTCTCCGCTCTCGAAGGCCTTGGCCATGAACGACAGATCGCGCAGGGGCCGGAAGATGAGGATTTCCGCACCAAGAAGGCCGAGCATGACCGATCCGCCGATGATGATGGTGATCAGGCTCAGGCGATAGCGAAGAACGCCGTCTATGGCGCCGATCACGGCCGCCCGGTCCAGACCGATGGCAAGGACGGCATCCGTGCCCGGGAGGGTCCGAAAGACGAACAGGCGCTGGACCCCGAACAGATCGAGCGCCTCCGAGCTCCCTTCGAGGGAGTCGAGGGCCTTCTGAACGGCGGGCCGGTCGCGGACGCTCGCCCCGACCAGCTCTCGGATCTGGGGGTGATGCGCGATGAGCGTTCCCTTCTGGTCGACGAGGAACATGCTGACGTCGAGGGTGGGGTCGACCTGCAGGGGGGAACGCTCCTGAAAGACGCCCGGGAACATGCCGAGGGACAGGACGCCCACGACCTCGCCGCTCCGCACGATCGGGGCTGCCGCCACCATGGCAAGGGCTCCGGTCCGGCGGTCCGTGGTCAACTCGCTCAGGACGAAATCCGCCCCGCTCAGCGCTTTCTTGAAGTACTCCCGGTCATGCAGGTCGGGGAGTTTGGTGTCTGCCCGGTCCGCGCAGACGGCGCTTCCGTCCGGTGAGGACAGCCTGAGCGAGTGGATCCATCGGTGGAGCGCCATGTGGTTCGCCAGGAAGGCGTCGCAGACCGGCCCTCCGGCGCCGACTTCCGGCATCTCCGTGAGGAAGCGCAGCACCCCCCGCGCTTCCTCGATCACCTCGCGTTGTCTCTCCACCGTATAGGCTGCGAGCAGTTCCGCGCGTTCGCGGGTGACCTTGAGGGCCATGTCCCGTTCGTCGCCTGCGAATTGCACAAGAGCGACCACGAGAGGCGCCAGGGCGGCGATGCCGATCAGCAGGAAGCGCCAGAACAGGCTTCTGTGATGCAGCCAACCTAACGCCACCCTGCTTTTGATCGCATGCCTCCGGGTCCCGAAGATCCGCACGCGACGGAGATCCATTGCCCGGGACGCCGCTCAGGCGCTCAGAAGAAGGCGGCGGCGGTTCGGATAGGGGCGGGCGCCCGCAACAGCGGCTGCGGCGCGGTTGTTGACGCCGAAGTAGCGGAAGATGGCCGCCATGTGGATTTTGACCGTCCCTTCGCCGAGACCGAGCGCGAGGGCGATTTCCTTGTTGGATTTGCCCTGGATCAGAAGGTCCAGCACATTCTGCTGCCGAGGCGTCAGGGCATGGACGGGTTCGTGCGGCGCGGCGGGCGGCTCCTCTGCGATCTCGCCCATGGCCTCTTCCTGGGTCAGGTCGACCTCGGCGAGCGAGGGGGGCACGTAGATGCTTCCGGCGAAGACGGTTTGAAGCGCATTCGTGAGGTCGCCGATGCTCAGGCTCTTGAGCATGTATCCGTGAACGCCAGCTTCCAGGGCGAGCAGGATGTCTCGCCGGGAGCTCGAACCGGAAATGACCGCCACCCGGGTCTGCGGGAAGCACTCCCGAACGGCCCTCAGGTTCGTCGGGGTTCTCATGCCCGGCATGGCCAGGTCGAAAAGCGCGGCACTGGTTTCGACATTGTCGCCGAGGCAATCCAGCGCCTCGTCGAGAGAGGCGGCTTCCACGACCCTCGAAAAGCCGAGCTGGCGGGTGAGAATCGCCCCAACAGCCATCCTGAAGTATGCGTCGTCGTCGGCGACGAGGCCTACTCGCATGGAGGTTTCCATCGAAAGTCTCCCATGTTGTTCAAGTCCTGCCTGCGATCAGCCGGTCTCGCTGTTGATACTGTGTAGCGATTTCAGCGGCCGACGCCATGTGCATGCGAAGGCGGGAACTCTTTATCGCAGCTATAACGTTGCAATATCTAAAACTAAGTTTCAGGCAAAAGGCAAGGAACGACTCGAGGCTTTCCGATGCGGGGCAGGCAGGGCCGGAACTTTGCACCGATCCTTCGCCTTACGTGGGGGAGCTCAACCCCGTGGGGAATGCGCCACGCTCGCTCAGTCGGCTAGAAGTTGTCTAGACAACTTATTATTTATCTGACTCTTCAGCAGGTTAGCCGATGGCGCCGTGCGACGGCTCGGTCCGAGGGGCGGATTCGCCTGCGACAGGGAATGTCACACGTAGAGTTGTATGGGCGAATGGTTCCGGATCCGGGCCGCTTGCAAGCGTGCAAAGTCTGCATTGCACGTCGCGGTATGTCCGGAGCGTGAAGGCGCCGGTGTGGGCACAGCAAAAAGGCCCGGGTTTCCCCGGGCCTTTCCGTTTGCCGAAGCGGCAGGTCTCAGTAGGTGCCGAACTTGAAGTTCAGCTTGGCGCGCGCCACGAAGAACTCGTTCTCCTCGTCGCGGTTGTTCGGGACGGACACCGCCGTACGATCGGCGCCAAGAGCAGGAACGTAGCTGCCGATGAAGGTGC
>NZ_JBHSBQ010000098.1:0-9607 GCF_042650665.1 Microvirga sp. GCM10011540
CCCAAGCGGGTCGTGCGGGCATTCTGATGCGGGTTGTTCATCTCTCAGGTCCATCGGTAATCGTGTCGCAACGACCACCTTCAGGCCCTCAGACGGGATGAACAACCTCCTCAGATCTCACAGCTAGTGGCTATTGTCCTGCTCCTGTGGCGCGGCAGGGGCCATAAACGTCCAGGTGGCGATTTCCTCGTGAGAGCCGGCGTTATCCCTCAGGGCCGCCTTTCGGGCTTCTACCTCAAGCTCACCTTCCGGCAACAACCCACCATGAAATTCGTAACCCACACTGCCATCTGGTTTGATCAAGAAAACCGTCCGGTCCTGCATCTCGTGCTTCCTCTCCCATTGAGACGTTATCATAGGAGGAAAACCCAGCACTACCTACACCAGTGACGCTCGCCCCCTTCCCATGCCTCTTGTCCACTTTTCCAGGAGAGGGCGCGTCCGGCTGCGGAGAGCTCCCTGTTAAGCAACAGGACTTAGTAGATTAGCAAGAACAAGCTCCAGGTCGTGTCGGGTGAAGCTAATGGATCAAAGTCATCCGGCATACCAATGTAAAGATCTTCATGTGCCTGTTATCCGGACGAGCAATCGAAGACTGCGAGACAACTCAGACAGCCGTTCGTTTGCACCTCTCTTATAAGGTGAAAATCTATTGACATTCCTGTTGAAGCAAAAACTTTTGTGCCTATAGGATGTCCGCACCCAACAGTGTTCGGCGAAAGAAGCGATCAGTGGCACGAGCAGCCACCAAGACCTCGACCAAGAAAGCACCGGCCCGGAAGGCCGCCGCGACCAGGGCCAACGACAAGTCTGTGGCGAAGTCTGCGAAAACCTCAAAGCCCTCTCCGAAGCGTGCGTGAGATTGCGAGACTGCCCGCGCCTCTCATTCATCCTGCTCAGGCCGAGTTGCCGACAAACTGTCTGATTGGGGAGAGCCGCACGGGACCAGTTCGGGAATTGATCTTTGCAGCCGGCCACGAGGCTGACGATCATAAGATGCCGCCACGGCCTGACCTATTTTGCTCGTATAGGCGAACAGAACTTGAATAAGCTATTGCGAGACGAGATTGGCCGCTGTCACAATAGCCAGGAACCAGATCGCCGACGATCACGGCTGATCTGACAGCATGGAAGCAAAGGATGAGCGATGTCCCGAGGAGGACTGACGGGAGGCGCTGGCCCGCCAGCCCGATCAGAAACAGGATCATGGCGAGCTTCAGCCCGAACCGCGCCACGACCAGCTTCGATGTGACATCGAGACAAAGCCGCGCCACGGCTGATCGCCACTATGCCGCTGCGGAACGAGCTTTGACCCTCCACAGGTGAAGGCCGCCGACTACCGCCGCCAGGGCAAACCCCAGCTCATCCGTGATTGGCAGGGCCAGAACCAGCAGCGCCGCCGCGCCGGTGGCCAGAAGCCGCTCCCACCACACCAGCGGCCCACGGAAGTATCCGGCAGCCGCGGCGCCCCACAGCAGCGGCGCAAGCATCGTCTTACTGGCAATGTACGCTACCGCCAGCCAGTAGCCGGCAACCTCGAGCCCCGGCACGGGCTGAAGCATCAGGGCTGGGTCGTACACGGCCATGTACGGCACGATGAACCCGGGCAAGGCGATCCTCACCGCCTGAATCCCGATCTTCATGCCGGATTCCCTGGCCATGGGTGCATCGGAACCGAGTCCAGTTTCATGATCGACAAGACAACGGGGCAGGTCGCTTATGTGGTGATGAGCTTCGGCGGGTTTCTTGGCATCGGCGAGAGCTGCCATCCCTTGCCCTTGCGGGCGCTGACCTATGACACCAGGCTGGGCGGCTACGCTGTCGATATCGATAAGAACCGGGTGGCCGAGGCCCCGCGATACGGCGCGGGCGAGGATCTCTGCGTGAATGACGAGTATGGCGCCAGGGTCGACGCATACAAAGCAATCCCGACAGCCTGACAGGCACGGCGCATCGGGGCGTCTCACGTGGCACCACGACAGCCAGGAACGGCATCGTCTACGGCGGCCGGTACGTCAAATTACCGCGATCGCGCCCACCGGGATCGGCATTGCCCTTGTGGTGGCGGGTCTGCTGGGCTTTCTTCCGATCCTCGATTTCTGGATGATTCCCCAAGCCTGATCGCTATCTCGATTGATCGTTCCCGGGTCCGAATGATCACAAGAAAGTTTGTGTCAAGAGATGGGTGTCGGCCTGTGGGACGTCCGTGAAGTACGCCGAGGATCCGCTCAGGCGAGTAGATCGCTGGCCCCTTATCTCTCGATTACAAGAAGTCTCCTGCTGGCGGGGATATGCCGAGCCGTCCAGCCCGATAGAAACTCGGGAATATCTGCTCCAGCCATAGGCTTTGAAAAGAGGTAACCCTGTACTGCACTACAACCCATCTCTCGCAGCCGCTGAGCCTGACCTGTCGTTTCTACCCCCTCAGCCGTGACTCTCAGATTTAAGCTCCTGCCGAGACTGACCACCGCCGTTACGATAGCCTCGTCGTCCGGATCCTCCTCAATACCTCGCACAAATCTCTGATCAATCTTGATGTGATCGACCGGAAACTGCTTCAGGTGAGTCAACGAGGCGTAACCCGTTCCAAAATCGTCGAGAGCAACTTGAACACCGTGCTCCCGGAACTTTGCCAGAGCGGAGAGGACTGCTTCCGATTGGACATCGAGCAGAACCTTTTCTGTGATCTCGATCTCAAAGTGCTTTGCAGGAACCTTAGCGAGATCAAGAACACGCAGGATATCCTCGGCCAAACCGGGCTGGATGAACTCTGCGTGCGAGAGATTGATCGCAATCCTGCCGAAGCCAAGGTCGCTCTTGAGCCATCGGCGCATATCCGAGGCCACTTTGCCGATCAAACGCTTGCCGATGAGAGTTGCAAGTTCCGGATCATCAAAGGCATCCCCAAAGCTGGTAGGGGTCAGAAGACCACGGGTTGGGTGCTGCCAGCGCGCGAGCGCCTCAAAGCCAACGATTTCGCCCGTCGATAGGCAGACTTTCGGCTGATAGAAAGGGCTGATTTGGTCGCGTGAGATCGCCTCGCGCATTTCTCTTCTGAGAACTATCCGTTGCTCAATCGCCGCCCGCATTTCAGGGGAATAGGTTACAACCCGATTGCGACCCTCGGCCTTGGCCCGATACAGGGCCATGTCAGCATCCTTCATCAACTCGGCAGGCTCACCATGGTGGTCGGGAAAGGCCGCGACTCCAATGCTTGCGCGGGTGGTCAGCATCTGGCCTGCATACGAGATGGGCTGACACAGCTTTTTTACGATGCCCTCGGCAAGGGTCGAGGCGTGCCCCAGCGTGGACGAGCCTGTCAGCAGAACTGCAAATTCATCACCGCCGAGCCGGGCTAAACTATCGCCGTCTCGCATCGCCCTCGACAGGCGGGTCGCTGTTTCCTTCAACAGGACATCGCCCGCGTCGTGGCCGAAGGAGTCGTTCACATCCTTGAAATCGTCCAAGTCGATCAGCAGCAGGCTTACAGCCAACCCGACCTGTTTCGCCTCAGAAAGGGCTCTCTCCAGACGATACTGGAAGTAGGCCCGATTAGGTAGTCCTGTGAGCGGATCATGGTTCGCTAGACGCCAGAGTTCCTTCTCGGCGACTTTGCGATCACTGATGTCGGAGATCAGACCAACAACTCGGTCAGGCGCAGTTCTCTCAGCGTGCAGCGCAAACCACCGACTCTGCCCGTCTGGTGGCACGTAGCGGAACTCGAGGCTGCTTGCGCCTTTGGTCGCGATGTCCTGGAAGAAATGCTTCTGCTTGAGTTGGTCATCCGGGTGGACCCGCTGCATGAAATCGGACAAACTGCTCGACTCGATGCCGAGAAGGTCAATCGTGTTCTGGTGTCGCGTGATGACGTTCGTCTGGAGGTCCATTTCCAGCACTGCGATCCGACCCGCCTGGAGTGCAAGCCGCAGGCGCTCCTCGCTGGCGCGAAGTTCGCCTTCTGCCCGCCGCCGGGCCGTTATGTCGGTGTAGGTGCGGACCGCACCACCTTTCGGCAGGGGAACGGTTCGGATTTCCAGAATTGTGCCGTTGAGCCGAGTCCGCTCAAAGGTACTTGGATCGGATAGAAAGCTCCTGGTCCTGACCAGCTTGAGAAGCTCCGGGTCTCTAGGGATGTCACCCATATCCTCCTGATAGGCCTTGACCTCATGAACTAGAGGATTGCTCGCCATGAAGTCGAAAGGTAGGTCGAGAAGGTCCAGGGCGCGTCTGTTGAACACGGTCACCCGGTCGGCGGCATCTACCATGATGAGGCCCTGGTCCATGTTCTCGAAGGTAACCTCAAGAAGTGCCGCCTTTTCCGCGAGTTCAGCTTCCGCTTGTCTACGATGCGTGATGTCCTGGATCGTCCCAACGGTGCGGATGGGCTGTCCCTGTCCGTCCAAAATGTTGCGGCTACTTGAGGTGATCCACCGCTCCTCATCAGTATCCGCTCGAGTGATGCGGAAAATAACGCTGTCGCTCGTTCCTTCATCGGCCAATTGTCCAGCGAACCTGTTTCCAACGCGGGTCCGATCCTCTGGATGGACACAGGCCAGAAACGCCTCTGGCGTGATCGGGGTGCCTGCTGGGATGCCGAGGATATTTCGTACCTCAGGCGTCCATCGACGCGCGCCTGTCACGAGGCTGATGTCCCAGATTCCAAGGGATGTCGCTTCAATCGCAAGCCTTAGCCTTTCTTCACTGGCCCGCAGGTTTTCCTCCGCTTCCTTACGGTCATGAATATCCGTCTGGCTTCCAACCCACTCCTGCACAGCGCCACCATGATCTTTTAGCGGTACACCCCTGGCAAGACTCCACCGATAATTGCCATCCTTGTGTTTGACCCGGAATTCGCTTTCCCAAACGGTGGTGGAGGAGATGGCTTGCTTCCAACTGATTTTGACGCGTTCCCGATCATCTGCGTGGACCGCATCGAGCCAACCGTCGCCTGCGTACGCCTCAACCTCCTGCCCGGATGTCTCGGTCCAGCCGACATCGTCCTTCATCAAGCCGTCTGCGGTGGCCAGCCACACCACAGACGAATTTGCCTGGATAAGAGCACTGTAGCGCTCCTTGCTGATGCGAATGTGCTCGGCAACGCGTTTCTGCTCATGGATATCCGTGATTGTTCCGATCCACTCCTGAACTGTGCCGTCGCTGCCCAAGAGGGGCACGGCCCTGGTCAGAGACCAGCGATACTCACCATCCAAGTGGCGGATGCGATACTCGCTGGCGCAGGTTTGCTGCGCAGCGATGGCCCCCTGCCAGCAGGAAATGACGTTTTCTCGGTCATCAGGGTGGACATTGTCGAGCCAACCGTAGCCTTTGAAGCTTCCTTGTCTATGACCGCAGAACGTCTCCCAGCCCCAACCTTCGAGAACGGCTCCGTCCGAACCTGCTCGCCACACCACTGTGGTGCTGGCATTGATCAGAGCACGATGACGCTCCTCACTGATACGCAGCCGCTCAGAGGCGGACTTCTGCTCGTGAATGTCCGTTATAGTGCCAACCCATTCTCTCACTGTCCCGTCGGCATTCAGGAGCGGCACAGTTTTAGTGCCAAACCACCTGTATTCACCGCTGACATGACGAACCCGGAGTTCATCGGTGCCGACGCGGCGGGATGCCAAAACCTCTAGCCAATGCGAGATAACGCGCTCGCAGTCGTCCGGATGGACGGCGCTCAGCCAGCCGAACCCTTTGAACGCCTCGGGGCTCTGACCCGTGACAGCCTCCCATTCTGGAGAGGCGTCAATGATCGAGCCGTCCGGCCTTGCCCGCCAAACAATTGTTGCGCTGACCTCGACCAGAGCCCGGTACCGATGCTCGCTCTCAGTAATAGCTTGTTTCCAGTGGTGAATGTCTGTGCAGGTGCCGAACCAACGCTCGATCTCTCCTCCGTCATTGCGGACCGGTAATGCACGGCAGAGGGTCCAATGGTACTCGCCAGAGTGGTGGCGCAGCCGGTATTCGATCTCGTAAGGTTCGCCTGTGTCCAGCGAGTGTTGCCACTTGGCCTTGGCTCCATCCTGATCATCAGGGTGGAGCAGGTGGCTCCATAAGACCTTGTCCATCGATCCTGGCCGCAGGCCCGTGAATTCATACCAGCGCCTGTAACAATAGTCCGTCTCGCCATCCGGTCGCGTGGACCAGATCATCTGGGGCATGGCTTCGGCAATTGCCCTGAACTTCGTTTCACCCTCGGCAGCGGATTTGTTCGCCTGCCGGAGCTTGACTTGGCTCATGACCGCACGGGCCAAAGCTTGGAGTGCCTCCTCCTGTTCTTTTGTCAGCCCTTCGGGGCGAGGGTTGTAGTCGAGGACGCACAGCGTCCCGAGCGGAAGACCATCCTCTGTTTCGAGGAGCGCTCCGGCATAGAAACGAAGGTTCGGCTCACCAGTGATGAGAGGGTTGCAGGTGAGTCTTGGGTCTTTGGTCGTGTCGGGGACGACAAACAGGCCGGGCTGGAGGATCGCACGGGCGCAGATCGAGATGTCCAGCGGTGTCTCGCGGACACCCAGACCAATCTCAGATTTGAACCACTGCCGTCCCTCGTCGATGAAGTTTAATACCCCAATCGGCGCATCGCATATCCGCGTAGCCAGCGTCGCGAGGTCATCGAACGCTGGTTCGGGATCGGTGTCGAGAATCTCAAAATTGCGAAGAGCCGCCAGACGGTCTGCCTCTTCCCAGCGAGATAAGTTGGACTCCGTAGCACACGCCGACATGAAACTTACTCAATGTATTATTGTTTTAAGTCTGTGGGGAGGAGCATACCTCAGAGATGCTGGAGGCCGAATTAAGGAAGTATCCTAATAGCCGGATTTTCATGACTGGTTGTGGTCGAGCAACAACAGGTCGAAGGAACCAACGAGATAATTGTCTCATCCGGCAAATAAATGCGCCTATAGCCTGCCCCGAGCGGGTGATCCGGGTGTGATGTTATTCAGCGTTGGTCTAGGCGCCAGCTTGGAAGCAGGGACCACAACCTTTGGCGCAGGTGGCCCAAGGATGAGTGCAGGCGCACCGTGTTATAGTGCCGGCGCCAAATTTCGATCACCACCTTCGCCTCTTCCAAGGTATAGAAGATCTCTCAGCAGTTCATCCCGCAGCTTCGAGTTGAAACTCTCGCAACAGCCGTTCTCCCAAGGACTGCCCGGCTCGATGTAGGCCGTCTTGGCTCCCACAGCCGCGATCCACTCACGCACTGCTTTGGCCACGAATTCGGATCTGTTATTGGAACGAATATGCCCAGGAAAACCGCGCCGGATGAACAGATCCGAGAGCACAACGATCACATCGACCGCTTCAGCTTCCGGCTTACCCGGATGGCCAAGCACTCGCGCGTGAACTCGTCGATGATATTGAGCATGCGGAACTTGCGTTCGTCGTGGGTGCGGTCCTCGACGAAGTCGTAACTCTAGACGTGGTTGGGGTAGTCTGGTCGCAGCCGGATGCACGAACTATCGGTGAGCCAGAGGCGACCTTTCTCCGGCTGCTTCTGTGGCACTTTGAGGCCCTCCTGTCGCCAGATCCGCTCCAACCACTTCTTGTTCACCAGCCAGCCCGCCTCCCGCAGCAGGGCTGTGACGCGCCGGTAGCCGTAGCGCCCGTACTGGGCAGCCAGGGCGATAATCTCGGCCGTCAAAGCCCCCTCATCCTCCAGCTCTTTGGGGGGTCTTGCGCTGTGTGGCTCCAATCCTGAGCATGAGCAGGATGGCTTGCGCGTCCTTGGATCATTCTTGTCCCACCCGTTGTTAAGGGTCTCCCGGGTGAGGGCGAGCGCGACTGACGAGACCAGCCGCAGCTCGAAGCCGTCTGAGAGCAGGCAGTAGGCGAAGCCACGATGGTAGTCGCCTAGCAGCCTCGAAGCCGATTATACGGGGGCATCATAACTAGTCAGGGTCTCAACAAGGCGGCCATGGTCAGCCTTGGTGTTGAGGATTGTGAGCCGCCGACGTCTCGAATGGCCGGGCGCCTCGATGAGAGCACCTCGTGGCGGTATTTGGAGATATCAATTGCTACCAGAGTGGCGGTGGGCCGATTCTGAACTGGAAGCGGGGTTGAGGCAGGCAGTTCGGATCATGCGCGGCTTGAATGGAACCCATCAAGCAAAGGAATTTCAAGTTCTTTCCTCCCGTCTCTACAGTGGGGTGTCGGTAAGGCCGGACCTCGGCATTGCCTCCCTGACACAGAGACTCTCCTCTGCACCTCCGACCGCTGCCTCCCGGCGGTCTTCTTTTTTGGTGCAACGAAGGAGATTGGCGGCGCGCGTCCATCCACAGAATGACTGGCTTCGATCATGAAACATAGTTTCGATTCGTGCGGGCCCGAAGCTACTATGGTTGCGCGGCCTGTCGCCATGTCGAGGCCGCTTCCCTTTACAGAGGGACGTCCTCTATACGCCTCGGCCGGTGACAGCGGCCTTTTCCTTTGGTCGCTGTAAGCGCGCCCCAACAGGCCCCACGGTATGCGACGGATACATAGCTCGGGTGATTGGCGAGGAGTAGCCTGTGACCAAAGTCGTAAATAGAAAGGCGCCTCGTCGCCGTGTTTCGGTGGCATGCTCCCCTTGGGTGCGTTTCCCCTAAACTTTGGGCCGCTCGCAAGGGTGGCCTTTCTCTTTTGGCGCTCATCTCGCGCTCTGTATGACGATCGGGTGGTATCACCATCGCCTGCGTGGCAAGCCTGAGGCAACCATATCGGCCTATTCTGCCTTCACTGCAGGATCTTGCTCCTGCACCTTGGGACAGGGGCACTCCAATGGCTGTGGGATTGATCGGGCTTGTTGTCGGTTCAGTTGCTGGATTGCTGGTACCACCAGCGATCCGCATGATCTCGTCTCCCAGCGAAACACGAACCTGGGCAAAGGCACGAAACTCTGCGCAACGTGGGTAAACAGAGGCGGGCTTAGGGCCAGACTTCGCGCCGATCCTGGCCCCGATAATTACTGGAATCGATGTAGTTGAAAGCCCCGATCAAGAGGCCATCTCATGCCCCATTGCAGCATGAAAGGGCTTTGCCGTGAATTTCCGGGACAACCTAGTTATTGCAGAGAGAGGCCTCATTGACGGGGCGACCTTACTCGAACTGAAGCAAGCGTCTGAGGACTTGCGCGCGCTATCGCCCGACAGTGCTTTAGCCGACCTTGTTGACTCCAAAATCCATGCGATCGAGGGAGATCGAGAGGTACGTTCTGACTGTAGGGATTGCGTATAGAGACTCATTGTCAACGCCGGCTGGAGTCTGACCCATTTTGAGCGAGGGCGCCGATTCAGATCTGACCTACCCAGCTCTCATCCCAATCGCTCCTTTGGCTTTGCCACCATGCCGGCGCGGCAGCTGGGTGCGGTCGAGCGCCTGGAGCTGGCTTTTCTCGTCGACCGCGAGCACCAGGGCTTTGTCCGTCGCGTCGAGATAGAGACCGACCACGTCCTAGACCTTCTCGACAAAGCGCTTGTCGGCGGAGAGCTTGAACGCCTTGACCAGGTGCGGCTTGAGGCCGTGCGCGTGCCAGATCCGCTGCACGCTGGTGTGGGACAGGCCTGTGACAGCCGCCATGGAGCGCACGCTCCACTGGGTCGCGCGCGGCGGCTTTTCGTGCAAG
>NZ_JBHSBQ010000099.1:0-10243 GCF_042650665.1 Microvirga sp. GCM10011540
CTAGCTCGACCCGCACCGGTCTGCATCGGAACGACCCGTCCCCTCCCACCGCCAGCGAGCTCGCGACTCGCTGGCGGTATCCTCATCTTGCTCGATCAGGACGGGAAAATCATAAGACAAGCATCGGACCCAAAAGTGGACGCCACTTTTGGAGCCCATCCGATGCTCCGGCCCTTAAGCGGCGCATCGGTTCCGCACGATGCGCCGCGGCTATTGGCGCGCCCACATGACTCTGCCGACCCAGGACACCTCTTCGGCCGGAATCACGCGATCCTCCTGACCTTCGATGAGGGACGCGAGCTCCAGGGTCTTGGCCGAGCGGCGCCTCAGCTCCCTGGCGAGGATCTCGCCGTTCGTCGTGCGGACGACCACCCGGTCGCCCTTGCGGACGCTGGCCGTCGGCGAAATGATGAGCACGTCCCCATCCCTGTAGAGCGGCGCCATGGTGTCGCCCGTCACCTCGAGGGCGAAGACCTTTTCCTGGCCGAAGTCGGGAAAGTCGATCTCGTCCCAGCCGGGGCCGCCGGTGGGAAGGCCCTCGTCGGTGAAGAGCTTTCCGGCGCCCGCGGCTGCCTGCGTCATGCTGATGAGGGGGATCATGGAGCGGCGGAGCGAACCCGACGGTTCGACCAGCCGCAGGAAGTCCTCGAGCGTCGCGCCCGTGGCGCGCAGGATCTTCGCAATCGACTCCGTCGAGGGCCAGCGGTCCCGGCCCTCGGGACTGGTACGCTTCGATTTGTTGAAGCTCGTCGCATCGAGACCGGCCTTGCGAGCCAGCCCTGATGCGGTCATGCCGTGGCGTGCGGCCAGCGCATCGATAGCAGCCCAAACGCGGTCGTGAGACAACATGTGATATACCTTCGCAAGCAGCGAAAAAACTAACTGAAACCGAACCTATTGTTAGGAATTAAGGTTGTTCTGTGGCCCGGACAACCACGAAGACCTTCCAGCGACATCTCGTCCACGTTCGGGTTGCTCCTTAAGCGTTCCGCAGCTACTCAAACCCTCATGAAAACCATCTATAAGATCTGCCCGGAACCGTTGTGGCGCAATGCCGAGAAGGCCGGTTTCTTCGAAGGAGCCCCCATCGACATTATTGATGGGTACCTCCATTTCTCGACGGCACAACAGGTTCGTGAGACGGCGGCCAGGCACTTCGCAGGGCAGGGCGATCTGCTGCTGATCGCCATCGACGAGAGCCGGCTCGGAGAGGCCCTGCGCTACGAGCCGTCTCGCGGCGGCGATCTCTTTCCGCATCTCTACGCGACTCTGCCCCTCTCCGCCGTCCTGTGGGTCAAGCCGCTTCCCCTCGGCAGCGACGGCCATCACATCTTTCCGGATCTCGCACCATGATCGGCAGCCTCTTTCCCTTCGCGAAACCCGTCCTGCACGCGCTCGATCCGGAGACCGCCCATCAAATGACGATCCGGGCGCTGTCCCTGATGCCCGCCACGACGGCGGGCAAGGACGACGATCGTCTCGCCGTCGACGCGATGGGCCGGCGCTTCCCCAATCCCGTCGGGCTCGCGGCCGGATTCGACAAGCAGTGCGAAGTGCCTGACCAACTCCTCGCGCTCGGCTTCGGCTTCGTCGAACTCGGTGGCGTGGTGCCGAGGCCGCAGACGGGCAATCCGCGCCCGCGGCTGTTCCGGCTGGCGCAGGACGAAGCCATCATCAACCGTTTCGGACTGAACAGCGACGGCCTCGACGCGGCTCGCCAGCGTCTCGCGCGGCGTCGGGGAAGACCGGGCATCGTCGGCGTGAACATCGGCGCGAACAAGGACTCGACGGATCGCATCGCCGATTACGCCCAGTGCATCCGCGGCCTTTCCGGTCTCGTCGATTTCCTCACCATCAACGTCTCCTCGCCCAACACGCCGGGCCTGCGCGACCTTCAGGGCGAGGCGTTCCTGGACGATCTCCTTGCCCGCTGCATCGATGCGAGGGACGCGGCGGACGAAGGACGACGGAGGACCATCGTTCTCCTGAAGATCGCCCCCGACATTTCGCTCGAGACTCTCGACGCCATCGTGGCGACGGCCCTGAAGCGCGGCATCGACGGGCTCACCGTTTCCAACACCACGGTTGCGCGGCCCGAAACGCTGAAGGACAGGGCGCTCGCGGGAGAGACGGGCGGATTGTCCGGCAAGCCGCTCTTCGCGCCGTCGACCAGGATGCTGGCCGAGACCTTCCTGCGCGTCGAGCGCAAGCTTCCCCTCATCGGCGTCGGCGGCGTCGATTCCGCCGAGGCGGCATGGGCGAAGATCAGGGCGGGGGCGAGCCTCGTCCAGCTCTATTCGGCCATGGTCTACAAGGGGCCGGGTCTCATCGGCGACATCAAGCGCGGACTGGTGGAGAAGCTGGCCCGGGAAGGCACGACCCTCGCCGCATCCGTCGGGAGGGATGCGCGTGCGCTGGCTGCGGAGCTCTGACCGGCGCTCCGCTCCTCACGCGAACCTGGCGAAGGTCTGCTTCGTCAATCTGGCGCAGAGAGCTGCCTGACCGATGCCGCGCGTGCCGAGAAACACCAGGAGCGCGATCCACAAGGCCGTGTTGCCGAGGCTTCCGGCCGCAAGCAGCACGAGCCCGTAGACCGCGAAGGCCACGACCATGAGGTCGCGCATGGCCCGGGTCCAGGTCGCGCCGGTGTAGATGCCGTCATAGGCGAAGGCGGCCGCGCCCACGAGCGGCGTCAGGGCGGCGAAGATCAGGTAATCCCTCGCGTAGAGGCGGACATCGGCGCTCGTGGTCACGAAGTCGATGAAGGCGCCGCCGACGAGCAGGAACAGGGCGGAGACGGCAAGGCCGAACCCGATGCTCCATCCGAGGCTCAGGGTGACGGCGCGACGAAAGCCGCGCTCGTCGCGGGCGCCGATGCTCTGGCCGCACAGGGTCTCGGCGGCGGTGGCGAAGCCGTCGAGGAAATAGCCGCCGATCAGGAACATGTTGTAGAGCACGGCATTGGCCGCCAGCGTCACGTCGCCGGTTCGCGCGCCCAGGGCGCTGAAGATCGAGAAGGCCAGGATCAGCGCTACGTTGCGGATCATGATGTCCCGGTTCACGGCCATGGTCTGCAGCATCGCGGCCTTGTCCAGAACCTCGCTCCAGGTGACGGAGAAGGGGTTGGAGCCGAGGCGGCGCAGAACCGCGATGCCGAGGCCCACGCCCGCCACCTCCGCCGCCGCCGTGCCGAGGGCCGCTCCCGCGACGCCGAGATCGAAGACGATCACCAGCGTTGCCGTCAGCAGGATGTTGATCACGTTGATCGCCACCTGGAGCAGCAATCCGAGATCGGTGCGGCCGCGCCCGAGGGTGGAGCCCAGGATGACGTAGTTGGCCAGCGTGAAGGGAGCCGCCCAGATGCGGACGAAGAAATAGGTCGACAGCGCCTCCGTCACCGCCGCGCTCGCGCCGGCCACGGAGAAGGCGATGGTCGCGATCGGCCATTGCAGCAGGATCAGCAGGAGGCCGACGACGGCGCCGACGAGCAGAGCGCGCGCCAGGGTGCAATCGACCTGATGCCGGTCGCCGGCGCCCGTCGCCTGGGCGGTCAGCCCGGCGGTGGCCATGCGCAGGGAGCCGAAGCTCCAGAACACGAAATCGAAGATGACGGCGCCGAGGGCGACGGCACCCAGGAGGTGCGCCTCGCCGAGCCTGCCGATCACCGTCGCGTCGACGAGCCCGAGGAGCGGGGTCGTGACGTGGGACAGGGTCATGGGCAGCGCAAGCGCCAGCATGCGCCAATGGGTGACCTCGATCCTCCGCGTCGCTGTGGAGCCGTCCATCATAGTCCCCGCAGGTCCGTCAGCGCCGGTCGAAGAGGCGGGAGATGAGCCAGAGCGGGACGACGATGACCGCTCCGTAGAGGATCCAGAGACCGACCTCCTTCACCGTGTCCAGGCTGAGATCCAGAACAGAGCGGATCCAGTTGAACAGCCCTTCGACCAGCCCGAACGGCGTGATGTCGAGGAAGGCCATGAAGGCCCCGACGAGGAGGGAGAGAAAGATCAGCTTGGCCAGGACCGAGCCGGGCGAGCCGCCGATGAAACGGTGCATGTTGGACATATCCTCATCCTCGTCGAAGAGCTTGGCTGGACCTGGGCTTCGGCGTGTGCTTCATCGCAAGGGCTGGCGACGAACGCAACACTTCCGTGAGAATGGCATGATCGATCCCGCTCTTTTCGACCCATCCGCCATCAGCGACGAAATCCGTGCTCAAAACGCCGATATCGTGGCAAAGCTCTCGACCCTGCCGGACCCGATGTCGGTGCCTCCGGCCCTGGTGCGGGAGCGCCGCCGCCAGGGGCTCGGTCCGTTCCCGCTCATGGCTCCGAGCCCCCGGGCGCAGACCATCGCCATCGACGGCCCGGCGGGGCCCATTCCGCTGCGGATCATCGCGCCGGACAACCCGCGCGGCGTCTACTTCCACATCCATGGCGGCGGCTGGACCTGGGGCACCGCGGACGAGCAGGATCCCTGGCTCGACCGCCTCGCCGACAGGTGCGGCCTTGCGGTCGTGTCCGTGGAATACCGGCTGGCTCCGGAAAATCCCTACCCGGCCGCGCCCGACGAATGCGAGGCGGCGGCCCTCTGGGTGATCCGCGAGGCCGAGAGCCGCTTCGGGACGTCGCGCCTGTTCATCGGCGGCGAGTCGGCCGGGGCTCATCTCTCGGCCGTCACCATCCTGCGCCTGCGGGACAGGCACGGCCTCGATCCCTTCCGGGGCGCGAACCTCTTCGCGGGCTGCTACGACCTCAACCTGACGCCGAGCGTGCGGCTTTGGGGTAGCGAGAGGCTCATCCTCAACACCAACGACGTGCGGGTCTTCGCCGACAATTTCTGCGGCTCCATCGACCGGTACGACCCCGATGTCTCGCCGCTCTTCGCCGATCTGAAGGGCCTGCCGCCGGCGCTCTTCTCCGTGGGTACGCGGGACATGCTCCTGGACGACACGCTGTTCATGGCGTCGCGCTGGGCGGCGGCCGGAAACCGGACCGAACTCGCCGTCTGGCCGGGGGGATGCCACGTATTCATCCGCTTCGAGAGCGCCATGGCCGAGAAGGCGCTGTCGCGGATCGATGCCTTCGTGGAGGCGCTCTAGTCGGCCCCGGCCGGGGAGGGGCGCTGGGTCACGCCGATCTTCGAGGCGGCGATGACCGCCTGGGTCCGGCTGTCGACGCCGAGCTTATCGAGAATGGCCGAGACGTGGGCCTTCACGGTCGCTTCGGAGACATTGAGCTCGTAGGCGATCTGCTTGTTGAGCAGGCCCTCGGACAGCATGGTCAGGACGCGGACCTGCTGCGGGGTGAGGGTGGCGAGGCGGCGCACCAGATCGGCCGTTTCCTTGTCCTCGGCGGCGGACAGGTCCACGTCGGGCGGCGTCCAGGTGTCGCCCGCCAGCACGGCCGAGATGGCGCCGCCGATGCTGTCCACGTCGATGGATTTGGGGATGAAGCCCGAGGCGCCGAACTCCATGGCGCGGCGGATGACCGTGGGCTCCTCCGTGGCCGAGACGATGACCACCGGGTATTCCGGATGCTGCGCCCGCAGCGAGAGCAGCGCCGAGAAGCCTTGCACGCCCGGCATGGTCAGATCGAGCAGGATGAGGTCGAGGTCGCGTTCCTGGGTGAGGGCGGCGTTCAGCTCGTCGAGTCCGCTCGCCTCGATCACCCGGGCCTTCGGCATGACGGAGGCGATGGCCTGCCTCAGCGCCCCACGGAAAAGCGGGTGGTCGTCGGCAATGACGATCGTGGTGTCCTGGCCCTGCACTCTGTTCCTCCCACGCCACTTTTTTGTAAGGCCTTAGCCGCATCCCCGCCGATCTGGCAAGGCAGGAGGAGCGGCAAAGCCATTCTACCTGAAACTGTAGGGGGTATGGAGCCGGTTGTTCAAATATAAACTGCCCGAATGGGGAGGGATCAGGCGCCGATCAGGTGGAAAACGATGTCGCGGCGGTGGGGCCGGTCCCGGTGCTCGACGAGATAGAGGCCCTGCCAGGTCCCGAGAACCATCTGCCCCTCCATGACGGGAATGCTCAGGCTGACGCCGGACAGGACGGTCCGGATATGGGCCGGCATGTCGTCCGGCCCTTCCGTCGTGTGGACGTAGGACCCGTCCCGCGGCGCCAGCCGGTCGAAGGCCATGAGCAGGTCCTCGCGGACGTCCGGGTCCGCATTCTCCTGGATCGTAAGGGAGGCCGAGGTGTGCCGGCAGAAGACCGTCAGGAGCCCTTGCAGGATGCCGGTTCCGAACACCCAGCGCGCGGCCGCGTCGGTGATCTCGGTGAAGCCCTGTCCCCGGGTCTCGACCAGAAGCCTGCCGCTCGCCTGCTGGGTCACGCTGCCTTGGGTGATGGTGTCCACGGTCAGCATCGTCATCCCTCCCGCCGTTCCGCTTCCCGACCCTTCAGAGGGTGGATCTCCTTTTCGCCCCGTTCGAGGATCTTTTCCAGGGTCTCGAGCCGGTCCGCCTCCGCCGCCGGCTTGTCCCAGCGGATCCGGTTGATGCGGGGAAAGCGCATGGCGACGCCGGATTTGTGCCGGGTCGAGCGCTGCAGCCCCTCGAACGCCACTTCCAGCACGAGGCCCCGGTCCCTGCCGTATTCCACCTCCCGCACCGGCCCGAACCGGTTGACCGTGTGGTTGCGGACATAGCGGTCGAGCTTGACCAGCTCCTCGTCCGTGAAGCCGTGATAGGCCTTGCCGACGGGCACCAGCTCCTCGCCGCCGGGTCCGTCGCGCCAGACGCCGAAGGTGTAGTCGGAATAGAAGGAGGAGCGCTTTCCGTGCCCGCGCTGGCCGTACATCATGACCGCATCGACAAGATACGGATCGCGCTTCCACTTGTACCAATGGCCCTTGGGACGGCCCGGCAGATAAGGGCTGCCGGCCCGTTTCACCATGCAGCCCTCGATGGCGTCCGCGTCCGGTCCCGCGCCGACCGAGGCCGGATCGGACCGCGCGGCGGCAAGGTCCTCCCAGGAGGAGAAGGGCACCATGGGCGAGAGGTCGATGCGCGGCTCGTCGAGGCGGGCGACGAGCGCCTCCAGGCGCTGGCGGCGCTCGCGGAAGGGCAGGTCGCGCAGGTCCTCGTCGCCTTCGGTGAGGATGTCGTAGACGCGTAAGTGAGCCGGAAACTCGGCGACGAGCTTGGGCGTCACTGCCTTCCGGTTCAGGCGCTGCTGCAGCACGTTGAAGCTCTGCACGCGGCCCTCACGGACGATGAGCAGCTCCCCGTCGATGGCGCCCTCGAAATCGAGCGCGTCCACGAGGTCCGGAAAGGCGCGGGACACGTCCTCGCCCGTGCGGGAATAGATGCGCCGCACCGGCCGCCCGTCGCTTGCCCGGCCGGAGACCGCCTGGAGCCGGATGCCGTCCCACTTCCACTCCGCCATGAATTCCGAGGCGTCGAGCTTCTCGAAATCCTCCTCCTCCAGCGGATGCGACAGCATCGGCGGGCGGAAGGGCGCGGGATTGCCGGATTCCGGTTTCTCGCCTCGGCCCTCGACCCAGGCGAAGAGATCCTCGTAAGGGGGCTCCAGCCCGTGCCAGATCAGCTCCACCTCGTCGGGCTCGAACCCGCCGAGCTGGGCTACCGCCGTCTTGGCGAGCCGGGCCGAGACGCCGACGCGCAGCTCCCGGGTGATGAGCTTGATCAGCGCCCAGCGCCCGGTCTCGTCGAGGGCGTCCATCCAGCCGGCGACGCGGACCGGCAGGTCGCTCTTGCTCGTGGTGGCGAGCGTCTCGACCACCTCCGAGATGGTCGGCACGTGGGGCGGCGGGTTGTTGTGGCCGATGGCGGGTTCGGCGCCGGCGGGAGCCACGCTCTCATGCCCCGGCGCGGGCCAGATCAGCGCCGCCGTCTCGGCCAGGTCGCCCACATAGTGGTAGGACATGCGGAACAGCACCGGATCGGTGCGCTCCTCCACGAGGCCGCGGATCAGGCCGGGCTTCGCCTCCTTGAACATCAGCGCGCCGGTCATGGCGGCCAGCGCATAGCCGCGGTCCGGGTCCGGCGTGTGCCGGAAATAGTCCATGAGCAGCCGCAGCTTGGCGTTGCGGCGCGGCTCGTAGCCGAGCCGGTCGAGGAGGGCGGCGAAGCGGTTCATGCGGTTTCCCCCGCGTCTTCCTTGGGGGAGGAGGCTTCCTCCGCCTCGCCCTCGTCGCCATAGCCCAGCATGTGCAGGGGCCGCGCCCTGATGCCGTGGGTCGTGCACCAATGGACCAGGGCGTCCTCCTGCCCGTGCGTGACCCAGACCTCGCCCGCGCCGGTCTCGCGGATCGTGCGGCAGAGGTCGTCCCAGTCGGAATGGTCGGAGATCACGAGGGGCAGCTCCACGCCCTTCTGCCGGGCGCGGGCGCGCACCCGCATCCAGCCGGACGCGAAGCAGGTCACCGGGTCGGGGAAGCGGCGGGACCAGAGATCCTGGATGGAGGAGGGCGGGCAGATCACGACCGCGCCGGCGAGCTTCGTCCGCTCCGCGGCGACGACCTTAGGGGTCTCGCCCAGGGAAATTCCTTCCGACTTGTAGAACTCCGTCAGGCGCTCCATGGCGCCGTGCAGATAGATCGGCCGGTCGTAGCCTTCCTCCCGCAGCAGGGCCATGACCCGCTGCGCCTTGCCGAGGGCATAGGCGCCGACGATGTGGGCGCGTTCGGGAAAGAGCGCGACGGAGGCCAGGAGCTTGCGCACCTCGCCCCGGGTGTCCGGATGCCGGAAGACCGGCAGGCCGAAGGTCGCCTCGGTGATGAACACGTCGCAGGGCACGACCTCGTAGGGAAGGCAGGTCGGGTCCTCGGCGCGCTTGTAGTCGCCCGAGACCACGACCCGGGTGCCGCCCGCCTCGATGGATATTTGCGCCGAGCCCAGCACGTGCCCGGCGGGCGTGAAACGCACGGTCACGTCGCCGACGCGCAGGCTTTCGCCGAGCGGGGCTTCCTGGGTCGAGCCCGCGAACTCCGCGCCGTAGCGGACCGCCATGATGAGCAGGGTCTCCCGCGTCGCCATCACGGAGCGGTGCCCCGAGCGGGCATGGTCCGAATGGCCGTGGGTGACGAGCGCCCGCTCCACGGGCCGGACCGGATCGATATGGAAGTCGCCGAGGGGGCAATAGAGCCCTTGCGGGGTCTGGGTCAGGATGTCGGTCGAACGCAGCGCCATGGGTGAGAATATAGGGTGGTGCGCTCCTGTGTCAGTCCCGGCCGGAGCGGAGGGGAGGGGAGTCCACGGGCGCCGGGCTGGAGGCGGATCCCCTTCCCGTGCCTGCGGCGCGCCGGGGATGACACGGGCAGGGTGAAGGCATGGGTTCTCGGGCTGCGGGCGTATGCGCGCGGCCTTGAGGCAGTCGGGGGGGCGCGAGGAGCGAACCGGCTCGAAGGGTGGTGGTGGAGAGGGAAGAGCCGGATGGCCCCTCGCGTACGGTTCTTTTCAGGCGTTCAGGCGGCGCTGGTCCGTGAACGGCCTCAGGCGAACGCCGCACGCCTGGTGCGGCCGGGCCTGCGACCCGCTCCGGCCCCAGGGCGGGTGCCTGGGCCTCCTGCCGCAGGAGGGTGCGTTCCCCTCCGGCGCAGGACCGTGTCGGTCCCACAATCACGACGCCTCGCGAGCGCGCCCCTCGGTGAACCGGACACGAACGATATAGCTTAGCTTGATACGAGTTTCAAGAACAAAGTGGGAACATGATCCGCTATCCACCAGACGTCCCGCTGTCATCCCCGGCGCACGAAGTGCGGGAAAGAGATCCATTCTTCGGCTGGTGCGCATCGGTGGATTCCCTTCCCCTCCGCTGCGCTCCGGCCGGGAATGACAAAGGTGTGCACTGCCGTCATTCCGGGGCCGCGGAGCGGAGCCCGGAACCGATAAACACCAACGCATCCGAAGGGATGATCGGCGTCCCGCCTCGTTCTGCGCCGTCAGCGGCTATGGGTTTCCGGCGTCGCGCGGCCCTTCGGGTCGGGCTCGGCTCTAGCGAGCCGCCCCGGAATGACGGCGTGGAGGCCCCAACGCGGCTTGAAGGCGCGGATGGCCGGGACTGGCCCGGCCATGACGCGGGTGGCGCCGCGTTGCTCTCCTCCCCCACAAGCTTCGGCCGGTTCGAAGCTCATGCAGATGGCGCCGACCTGCTCTCCTCCCCCTTGATACTGCTGGCGAATGGTTGGAGCGATTGAGGCGGGGTCGGCGTTCAGGCTGTAGGGGCTTGGGTTTAGACCTGGAGGGTTCCATGTCGCTCCGCCCGACCGTGAGC
>NZ_JBHSBQ010000100.1:0-10536 GCF_042650665.1 Microvirga sp. GCM10011540
GCGGGGGCGGTAGTGAGGGCGGCCATAGTGCCAGGCTTTGCTGACAAGACTATCGCCGGTTTTCGCAGACGCCATTGTGCCTGACACGAGGGGCGAGGCCGTTGCGCTGCCTTGAGACAAGAAGGCTGCGGCCCCGATTGCTCCGGCCATAGCTGCAATCCTGATGAGATGCATGCATTCCTCCGTAGATTGATCCGTTCCCGGTGTTTGAACCCAGATCATGCTGCGACAGGTAGAGACTAAGGTGAGAACCTGAATGGGATCTGACGGCCCTCAAGCGAGCGCCCGAGGCGCACAGAGCCATAGCGCAGGTTAAGCGTCGGCAGGGGCCCACGATCTGTGATGCCAGCTTTCTGCACTTGCCTCGCCTCGGCTGTTCTTGAGGTGTGACTGGTGTGACGGTCTTATATTTCAATGATTTAGCCAGTGACACGGATTTTATGATTGGTGTGACCTGTGTGACCGCGATTACCGGAAGTGTCTTGGTGTTGCTAACGCACCCGTACTTTCTGGCAATCATGGAAGGCAGCGCATAAGCCCGAGCCGTCGAGAAGGGGTTAAGGGGAGATTTACCCCCGACGCTGCTTCACCCCACCCCACCCTCCGCTGCCGTGGATGAGGTTACGCTCCAGACCGTGGCTGAGGAAACGACGGCGTTCTGTTTGGGATCTCCCGAGGTGTGCTCGGAGGAACCCCTAAAGGCTCTCTAGGGCTTGGCACTTCAGGAGGCGTGGATGGCGGGATGCCACCAGGTTCCTCGTTCCCAGGAAGGCCAGGAGGCCCGGCAGGCGGCAGAACAGGCTCAGGACTAGGTGCTGGTACGTCCGGCTGTGGCGGGGAAGGGGTATCCGGCTGTTGAGGATCGGGCATATTGCACTCCATCATCAAGCTGTCCTTAGGGAAACCGTTGGCGTTGGTTGCGTTCCCATAGCTCAAGGGTCTCTCCCTCCAGCTCCCATCCGAGAAACGCAGGTAGCGACATGTCAATTGATTGGCAGGAAATGCTCGTCCCTGAACACTCCCTGATCGAGATATTTGTCCGTGGCACGCTGATGTACATCGTGCTGTTCTCGATCCTGCGCTTCTTCATGAAGCGGCAATCAGGTGTGATTGGCATTGCGGATCTGCTCGTCATCGTTCTCATCGCCGATGCTGCTCAGAACGCGATGGCAAACGAGTACAAGTCCATCACGGAGGGGACACTTCTTGTCCTCACCATCGTGTTCTGGAACTTCGCCCTCGATTGGCTGGGCTATCACTTCCCGCTGATCCAGAGGTTCACCCGTCCTCCGCCTCTCCAACTCATCAAAGATGGACAGTTCCTGCGCCGCAACATGCGGCAGGAGATGATTACAACTGAAGAACTGCTGAGCCAATTGCGTCAGCAGGGGGTTAAGGATCAGAGCCAGGTCAAGAAAGCATTCATTGAGGGAGATGGTCGGATCAGCATCATTCGGTTTGACGACGGAGAAGTCGGTGGTCAGACCAATGATCCACGCGACGCCACGTAGTCCGGGTGCAAAACGCCTCTTGCCATTTCTCCTGCAGGAACCGCTCCACCACACCCGGCCCGTTCAGTACACGGGCGGAGATGAGGTTACGCTAACCCGCCTTCGGAATATCATCTCCTCGAGGCTCGGACGGTCGCAGCCCTGGCTCTGGATCTGGCGCCGGGATATCAGGCTGTGGCGGATTGGGTATATCCGGTCTTGGTGAGGGCACGGGAATATTTGGCTGCGGTGTGTCAGGATAGGGGATATCAGACATGGAAATGCCCTCACAATTCTATGAGGAAGCCTCTACCGCCAACGAGGTTCTCGCGCTTATGACTTTGCGGACGGAGATCCAGACAACTGGAAGGAGATAACCCATGCACCTCTTCGGAGTCTTTGACCTCGATACCGGCTGGCGATGTTTATCTGCACAAGGGGCGTCTTGTTGCCGGCAGCTTGGATGAAGCCAAGCCTTGCTGCCACGCTTCCATTGTCAGCTCCGACGAAGTGAATGGGTTGAGGACACCGCCTGGGCATCCGTTCAGGTCCGTCCTGCTCAGACCTCCTGTTGCCGCACAACATGACGTCCGCAAGTTCGGGTCCTGGCACTCCTGCGAGGTAACCGCTTGGTCCGCTTCAGCTCTCAAGAGTTGACGCTCGCCGAGCATCTGGAATGTGAAATTCTGACCCATTTCGGACCATAGGCTTTGTCTGGAGAGTATCGAGCAGCAGGCGAGCTCGAGCGCTCCCGCCAGAGGCTGTCAACAGCGCAGCTTGCCTCAAAAAGCCATAATGATTGGCCTATACGGCCGCTAGGGATGTGAACGGGTCATTGCTTCGCCCATGGCCAGAACACATTGCGCTGATGCGATCTCATTCCTTACCTCCAAAGATCGAAATCTTGGTGCGCCGGCTCCGCTAAGCTGCGACAGAATAGGGTCTAAGGCGGACAGCTCTTTCATCGTGTGGGTAAGATCAGCACCTCAGGGCTGAAGCAGGGAACCGTGACACCATCGACTAAGGAAGCGCCGTCTGCCGACGAGCGTCGCATGCTCCGTCTGCGTCAGGCCGAGGCCGCTCTGGCCGCCACAGAAGCGCGCCTGCGCCGCTCCCAAGAGCTTGGCGGCGCCCATCCTTACGAGTGGGAACTCGCCACAAACAAGCTGATCGCCTATCCCGGGCTGGGACAGCTCTACGGTCTCTCAGCCGACGAGCCGCTGACCTACGAGGCCGTGACCGCCCGCATCCATCCCAAGGATCGCCTACGGGTCAGGGCGGTGCATCAGAGTGCCATCAAGAGCGGCGGACCCTACGGGCAGGAATATCGGGTTGTTCTTCCCTCTGGCGCAATCCGCTGGATTCTGGCGCGTGGTGAGGCCCTTTTGGATCAAGACGGCACGGTTGTCGCTCTGGCTGGCGTTGTGGTCGACGTCACCCAGCAGAAGGAGACAGAGATTGCTCTGAAACAGCGCGAGGCGGAACTCGCCGCCTCGGAGCGGCGCTTCCGCGTCCTCGCCGACGCCATGCCGCAGATGGTGTGGTCCACCCGCCCTGACGGCTACCACGACTACTACAATCAGCGCTGGTACACCTTCACCGGAATGCCGGAGGGCTCGACAGACGGCGTAGAATGGAACGCCATGTTCCACCCGGACGACCAGGAGCGCGCCTGGGCCCGGTGGCGGCACTCGCTGGCCACTGGCGAGCCCTACGAGATTGAGTACCGCCTGCGCCACCGCTCGGGCGAGTATCGCTGGGTGCTCGGTCGCGCCGCGCCGATGCGCACAGAGGGCGGTGAGATCGAACGCTGGTTTGGCACCTGCACCGACATTCACGATCTCAAGCAGGTGGAGCAGGCTCTAGCCGCGAGCGAGGAGTTCACCCGGCGCCTGCTCTCAAGCTCGGATGACTGCGTCAAGGTGCTCGACCTCGACGGCTCTCTCCGCTTCATGAGCGAGGGTGGACAGCGCGTGATGGAGGTCAGCGACTTCTGCCGGCTTGAGGGTGCCGACTGGCTCGGCTTCTGGGATGGTCCTGCGGCCCCTCACGCCCGTGCGGCTGTTGAGACTGCCAGGGCCGGCGGCACAGGGCGCTTCCAGGGCTTCTGCCCGACGGCTGCGGGAACGCCGAAGTGGTGGGACGTGCTGGTCACGGCCATCAAGAGGCCGGGTGGCCGGCCGGAGCGTCTGCTGTCGATCTCGCGCGACATTACCGAGATCAAGCAGGCGGAAGATCAGGCTGCCGAGACGGCCGAGCGCTACCGCCTCGCGTCCCGTGCCACCAACGATGCGATCTGGGACTGGGACCTGGCCACCGACCACATCCAGTGGAACGAGGCGGTGCAGACGCTTTTCGGCTACCCGCCCGAGGACGTGGGCCCGTGCGGGAAATGGTGGAAGGAGCACATTCATCCTCATGACCGTGAGCGAGTGGTGCAGGACATACATGCGGTAATTGATGGCGAGCGCACCCACTGGTCGGCGGAGTACCGCTTCCAGCGGGCGGACGGAACCTATGCGACGATCTTCGACCGCGGGTATGTGCTGCGGGATGAGACGGGGACGGCGACCCGCATGATCGGTGCCATGCTCGACATCTCCGAGCGGAAACAGGCGGAGTGGCAGCTTCAACTTCTGCACCGCGAGCTTGGGCACCGGCTCAAGAACGTGCTCACGATGGTACAGGCTATTGCATCGCAGACCCTGCGCAACGCCGCCTCCCTGGATGAGGCCCGAGAAACTCTGGCGGCGCGCCTGGTCACCATGGGCAAGGCACAGGATGTTCTCATCGACGGTACCGCTGACGAGGCCGACATCGCTACGGTCCTGACCTCGGCCCTCGAGCCGCACGGCCACGGTGAGACGGGCCGCTTCCGTCTGCGTGGTCCCAAGCTTCGGCTCAGCTCGGGCTCGGCTTTGTCGCTCGCGTTGTTGGTGCATGAACTCGCCACGAATGCCATCAAATACGGTGCTCTCTCTGTGCCAGAGGGTTATGTCGATCTGGTCTGGACGATCACCGAGGACGAGGAACCCTGCTTGGCGCTGCGCTGGTCCGAGCACGGGGGACCACCAGTTGGTGCACCAGCCTGCAAAGGATTCGGCACGCGGCTGATCACGCGTGGGCTCGGAGGCGATACGCGCAGCCAGGCGCACCTCAACTAT
This sequence comes from Microvirga sp. GCM10011540, assembly GCF_042650665.1. Taxonomy (NCBI): domain Bacteria; kingdom Pseudomonadati; phylum Pseudomonadota; class Alphaproteobacteria; order Hyphomicrobiales; family Methylobacteriaceae; genus Microvirga; species Microvirga sp. GCM10011540. The sequence goes on from NZ_JBHSBQ010000100.1 coordinate 4,655, forward strand.
GACCCTTCAGGTGTGATCTGCACCCTTACTGCTCCGCTAGAGGACATGAAGGGTAGTCACTGACGCCGATGGTCAGTTTCGCCGCGGGAATGTGCACCTTGCACAGCTCTGACGTCCGTCTATATCTGGTGTCTCTCCCACCCCCTATTACCTATGCTGTATGCAGGAGCGGACCGGTTTCCGCTCACGAACCGCTTTCGACCAATTCGGACCGTCAATGCTGAAACAGCCACGCCGCTGGCGTATGCTCATTCCTCTTGCGACCCTGTTGGGTGGGCTGACGGCATCGGTGCTTGTGGCGGTGAGCCTGTTGAACCTCGTTGACACCCGTGACCGCCTCAGCTTCGAGCGCAGAGTGGATCAGGCCCAGGATGCGATCCGGGACCGTCTCGACACTTACGTCACCCTGCTGCGTGCCGGTGTCGGCCTGTTCAACGCCAACCATCTCGATATCGACAGGGAGGCGTTTCAGGCCTTCGCAGCCGGGCTGCGCCTGAAGAAGGATTACCCGGGCATCCAGGGCATCGGGTACACCGCTCGCGTGAAGCCTGACGAACGAGAACCCTTTGTCTTGGCGCAGCGCCAGCAGGGCAGTCCGTCGTTCAGGATTTGGCCCGATCATCCTCGCCCGGAGTCCCATTCCATCATCTATCTTGAGCCACAGGAGCGTCGTAACGCAGCTGCCATCGGCTACGACATGTTCTCGGAGCCGATCCGCAGGGCAGCCATGGAGCAGGCAAGGGACACGGGTCAGCCGGCAGCGAGCGGAAAGGTCGAGCTGGTCCAGGAGATCGACGAGACGAAGCAGGCCGGGTTCCTGATCTATGTGCCGGTGTATCGCGGCGGGGCTACACCCCTGACGACGCCGGAGCGACAGGACGGGCTGGCCGGGTTCGTCTACAGCCCCTTCCGCGCGGATGATCTCTTCACCGCCGTCTTCCAGGGCGGGCGCAACCCAGGATTGGAACTAAGGGTCTATGACGGCCCGCCTTCCTCCCAGAACCTCCTGCACCGATCCGGCCCGCTGCCTGACGGTTCAGGCGAACGGGCTGCCCGTTATACGGACACCCGCACACTCGACGTCGCTGGGCGCCGATGGACGATTGCGTACCTCAGCAGCCCGCAATTGGAACAGAGGTCAACCCGGTCGCTTGTTCCCCTCTTCTTCGGCGGCGGCCTGATTGCCACTTTCCTGGTTTCCGGTGTGCTATGGGCCCAGATCAAGGCGCGCTCGGCCGCTGACGAGAAGAGCCGGGAGGCTCAGCATGAGCTGGAGGAGCGACACCGAGCCGAAGAGGGGCTGCGAGAGAGCGAGGAGAGGCTGCGCCTGGCTCTGGAGGCCGGCAGGCTCGGCACTTGGGAGTTGGACCTTGGCACCAAACGCCGCCTGCTGTCACCGCGCTCAGCAGAGATCTTCGGCGTTCCAGCCGACGAACTTCTGGACCTTTCGACATGGCAGGCTGTGATTCATCCCGATGACAGGGGGCGGGTCACTTCAGCATTTCAGGAGGCTTTGGAAGGCAGGGTGCTCTATCGGGCGGAGTTCCGGGTTCTGGCCAAGGACGAGAGAGAGCGCTGGGTTAGCTCCCAAGCGGTCGTGCATCGTGACAGGTCCGGTGCCCCCGAACGGGTGGTCGGGATCCATCAGGACGTCACCGAGCGCAAACGCTGGGAGGAGCATCAAGTGCTCCTGGTCAACGAGCTGAACCATCGAGTGAAGAACACCTTGGCCACGGTTCAATCCATTGCGACGCAGACCCTGCGGAATGCCCCAACGACAAAAGAGGCCAAGAATGCTCTTGAGGGACGCCTCCTGGCGCTCTCCCGTGCGCACGACGTGCTGACCCGGGAGAACTGGGAGGGGGCGGAACTGCGCGAGATCGCAGCCCAGGCACTAGAGCCCTACAGCAGTCGCGGCGAGGATCGCCTGCATCTGAAAGGCCCCAAGGTTCGTCTGCCGCCCCGCATGGCGCTGGCACTGGCCATGGTGCTCCAGGAGCTTGCGACGAATGCGGTGAAGTATGGTGCCCTGTCCAATTCGACAGGTGAGATCAGGATCACCTGGAAGGGTGATGGCAAGCCTCCTGCACGGCTTCACCTCCAGTGGGAAGAGAGTGGAGGGCCGCCTGTCCAAGCGCCAACCCGAAGAGGGTTCGGGACTCGGTTGATCGAGCGCAGCCTGGCTCAGGAGCTTGATGGAGAGGTTCGGATTGAGTTCGCCGCAACCGGTGTGACCTGCACGGTGAACGCTCCGATCGCATGATCCGTGAGTTGCACGGGATCCTCTTTGTGTCTCCCCCAAGCGTTCGCCATCAGAGGGAGCCGCTGGCCTTCAGCACTTGATCAGCAAACGTCGCCCGACGCACCACGCAGAAGAATGCCGAACTTCCGTAGTTATAGGGTAAGCTGAAGCTCATAAGGCCACGCCCAACGCCTCAGTTTGCCCACAGGAGACAGCGAGGTGGGCGCATTCAGCTGGGTAGCGGCAGTACATGCCCAAGTTCCTCAGGGCTGAGTGACTATGCAGCCCATCCGGATCCGCTCGGAACAGATCGATATGCCTTCCGTTCTTCGGTTAGGCTGTCCACGGCGGCAGCCTTCTCATGTTGATCAAGAAGGAGCCGACTCATGGCAGACAATGATCGCTGGAGGAATGACCAAGGACGCTACGGCTACCGTGATGACGATCGTGATCGCTGGCGGAGCGAGGGTGATCGGCGCGGCGGCCGTGGTGGCGAGTATCGTGGCGGCGGCTATGGCCGTGACCAAGGTTCGGATGAGGGCTTTATCGCCCAGCGCGGCTTCGGCAACCGGAGCGCCGGCTATGACCGTGATCGAAATCGTGGAGATGACAGGGCCGGTTCGAGCGGCGGCCGCGACTATGGTGGCGGATACGGCGCTGAAGGGTACGGCAGTTCGTATCAGGACTATGGGCGCGGCAACAACGAGCGCGGCTATGGCGGCAATGACTACAACCGTGGCTTCTATGGTGCCAATCAAGGCTATCGGGGCGAAGAGCGCGGCCCTCACCAGGACACTTGGGGCTACCGCGGCGAACGCAGCGGCTGGGACCGAGCCACGGACGAGATGGCCTCCTGGTTTGGCAACGATGATGCGGCTCGTCGGCGCGAGCAGGACGCCCGCCAGGGTGACCAAGGTGCCCAGCATCACCGCGGACGTGGTCCGAAGGGCTACACCCGCTCGGATGATCGCATTCGTGAGGACGTGAACGACCATCTCACGGATGATCCCTATGTGGATGCCTCCGAGGTCGAGGTAAGTGTCTCGAACTGCGAGGTAACGCTGACCGGAACAGTCGACAGCCGCGAGGCCAAGCGCCGGGCCGAAGACTGTGCCGAGCGGGTCTCGGGCGTCACCCACGTGCAGAACAACCTGCGGGTCCAGCAACAAGGCATAGGCCAGGGCACGGCTGCCGGCACCGCAGGCAGCATGGGCATCGGCAGCACCACGGGGGCAGCCGGCACAGGCCTGAGCGGCGCCCAGGGTGGTAGCACACAGGCAGCTACGACTGGTGGCACCAGCCGGCGGAAGTCTGGAGTAACCACCTGAGTTACGGCTCAAGGAGGCACAGGCGTACTGTGCCTCCTATTCTCCAGAACCGCAGAGGATTGAGGTGCCATCGAATCAAGAGCATCGCTCAAACTTCGAGCCTGATCAGCACATCAAGGAGCGCGTTTACAATGAAGGCGTGCTTATAGCTCGCAACGATGGCTGACAGACTTGTGGGCAGCCGAGCACGAATAGCGTGATCCGAACATCAGAGGCTAACCTGGCGCCAGCACGCGGTCGCCGTACTAGGCCCAGCATCTCGCCTGTGGCCATGACCTGCGGCTCAAGGATGGAACGAAACACACCGGAGCCGCCTTGAGCCTGATGTTCGCTATAAGGATCGATGATGAACCCAGTTGTCCTGAGCAGCCCCGGACAGCCCCGCTCTCCGGGTGATGAGCCCACGCCCGGCGGGCAGATCCCGGGTGAGATGCCATTCTCTTCCGAACCTGACGAGATGCCGGATCAGGGACCGACCGGCCCCAGAACACCATACCCCGTCAATGGTCCCGGGATTGGAGATCCGGCAGGACCAGGCTCGGAGCCGGATTACCTGCCCGGCAAGCCCGGCAATCCACTGCCAAGGTTCTGATGGAAAGCCCCGCCCGACGCGAGTAGGGTGGGGCTGCTCTGTCTTGCGTTACTGCCGCGATGCATTCGTCCCGAGCAAGGATCACGATGGTCGCTAAGTAGATGAGCTGATACGGGCAAAAAGTGCTCGCCACGCTGTAGGTTATGGCGTCGTTGGCGTGACGGGGATCTCCTGTGGTGTGGTCGGCGGCAGTCCGATGAGCTCAGGCTGCGGTGCCTCAGGAGGAGTGGGTGGGCTGACAGGAGCCGGATTGGGATCTGCCGGAGTTGGTTCAGGATAGGGTTGGTTCGGCAGAGGAATCGGCATCTTGTAAAGCTCCACTGTTTCTGCATGGACCTGTGACAAGCACTATGAACGCTCACTGAGGAATACCCGCCGAGAGTGCTGCTGTCGGGTTCAAGCATGTATCTCCATGGCACCCGTCAGTGCTCAACAGTTCGGGCTACTTTGCCACCACGGCACAGGCGAGACGGTCACCGGCTTCGCCAGAGGGCTGCGAGCGGTAGTCATCCGCTTTGGCATGGATGAGAATGGCTGATCCGTCCTGATCGAACAGGCTGCCCTCACCGGTGCCCAGGGTCACGTTGGGATTGATCACGTGGGCGCGCAGCTTACCATCTTGGCCGACGAACTGGTTGGGCATGTCGCCGGCATGCGGACCACCCTCGGACTGATGGCCGTGTTTTTGCCCCTGCAGGCTGTAGTGGTCACCAGCGGACTCGAAGCGGGTGTTCGGCTCGCACTTGCCAGTTTCATGAATGTGGAAACCGTGCTCACCGGCCGGAAGCCCTGCGACATCGACGTTGATCAGGACACCATTGGGCGTCTGGGTCAGGGTGGCGCTGCCCACCTGCTGGCCTTTAGCATCGACAAAGGTGGCCCGAGCCGTCTGCGGTGACTGGGCGAGACCTGGCCCTGTCAGCGCCAAGAGACAGACAATGCCCAACAACGGTGTCATCATCGCTTTCTCCCGATTGGTTGCGTCAGTGGTACGGTGCGCTCTGGCACAGCCTGCGCTATCTGTCATCGCTCAATCGGTCCAGGGACCAATGGTTCCGAATTCAGCCTGTACGCCCCATTCCGCCATTAGATTGAGCGCGGCGGCAATGGCTCACGCGCGGGGCCGTGGATCACGGTCCCATCGGTCTCGAACATCGAGCCATGGCAGGGACAATCCCAAGTGCGATCCGCATTGTTCCAAGTCACGGTGCAGCCCTTGTGCGTGCAGCTTGCCGAGAGGGCATGCAGATCGCCATTGTCATCTCGCCATACAGCGATCTTCTCGTCCCCGCGGGTGATCACCCCGCCTGCGCCCGGTGCAATCCGGGCCACATCGTCGACGAGAGACTGCGTATCGCCACTCTGGTGGAAGTCCTCGGGCGTCGGCCGGCTCGGGTCGTAGAGATCGCCCCACAGACGTGAGCCGGTGGAGATTTCAGAGGCGATCGACAGGCCCGCAGCGGTGCCGTTGCTGATGCCCCACGCATTGAAGCCCGTCGCCACCGCCGCGCCAAACGGGTGCGGATCGAGAAGGAGAATACCACGATCATCGATGGGGCGGGTGCGACCGACGCGATTGAAGCCCGGGTTCAGCAGATCAAGGCGCAGATCGAGGAGACCACCTCGGACTACGACCGTGAGAAGCTCCAGGAGCGTCTCGCCAAGCTGGCGGGCGGCGTGGCCGTCATCCGCGTCGGCGGCGCCACCGAGGTCGAGGTCA
>NZ_JBHSBQ010000101.1:0-10996 GCF_042650665.1 Microvirga sp. GCM10011540
ACGTCGACTTGCCGCAACTTGGCGACAATCTCCTCGGCCGTGTGTCTCTTCTTGCTCATTCTCTTTCGTCCTCCATTCGGCTCGAAAGCCATACATCAGGGAGGACCACTTTTGTGGAGGCAGGCCAACCGAGCCGCCGGATACGGTAAAGCTTGGGTAAGCTCCGCTGCCTATGTGAGCGGAAAGCGGACGGCTCACCCTGAAGCCGAATTGCTTTCCCAAACTGCTGTTTCTGTCAGCGAGCCCTGTCCCCCCGGCAGGGCTTTCCTTTTGTCGGCCAGCAAGAATGCATTTACCGCTTGTGTGCATTCTGATGCCGGAACGGGAGTGTTGCGTAGGCCTGTTCCTCGAAAGGAGCCCCGCTCGGTCTGCCCTGGGTGGGGCTCCTTTGTTGTTAGGTTCACTGTAGGTGTGCCTCTATTCGCTTGCCTCATGGCAGCTGGTGGGCCAAGGCCCGGCGAAGGTCGGGCCCTTTCTTTTGCGCTACGCTGAAACAGCGGCCCTGTTCCGGGGTTTCGTCTTTAGGGTGCCCACAGTCCGGTAAGGTGGGCAGCGGACGCCTGATGAATTGGAGCAAGTTGGAAAGTCGGCCAACAAACCGCGAGCACCTGTTATGGCACAGGTTCCGGGCGCAACCCGTCATCAAGCCAATCGGATTTTGGCGGCGCTTGAACCAGCGGATTTCGCCTACCTGGAGCCTCACCTCGAAATTGTGGACCTGCCGCGCGGCAAGGTTATCTATGACGTGGGGGAAACGATCCAACACACCTTCTTCCCTCATGATGCTATGGTGTCACTCGTCACGCTCATGGAGGATGGTACGTCCGCCGAGATGGCGGTGTTTGGTCGGGAAGGTCTGTTCGGTCTAGTCAGTGCGGTTGTATCTCGACAGGCCTTCGGGCGCTATGTTGGGCAGGTGCCTGGCACAGCTTCCCGGATCAATCGTGATCGGATGCAGGAGGCGATGGCATCCCGGCCTGGAATCCAGCAACTGGTTCTACGGTTCACGGAGGCACTGATGGCGCAGATCCTCCAGTCCGTGGCCTGCAATGCTGCTCACACTGTCGAAGCTCGATGCTGTCGCTGGATTCTGAGCACGCATGACCGAGTGGACCAGGATGACCTGCCTCTCACCCACGAATTCCTATCCGAGATGCTGGGGGTTCAGCGATCCACCGTCAGCACTATCGTGCATACGTTACAGGAGGCAGGGCTCATCAGTCAGCGTCGGGGGCTCATCTCTATCGCAAGCCGTGCTGGTCTCGAAGAAAGGACGTGTGAGTGCTATGCGATCATTCGCCGAAAGTACGCGCAGGTTTTGCCCCTGACCTATCAGCGCTAGATTAAATTTACCGCCTGTTAACCACACTGGAGCAACCATGCTTGGGCTGGTGCAGCTCAGGGCTTCAGCACTCTCCCACAAGGCAGACGAGGCACGGATGTACCGCCTCGTTTCGCTTTGGGGTGCAGGCAAGTAGCGCGGTAAGAGTCTCGTAACCACACCCCCAAACCAACGTGATCCTATCGCAGCCTGCGGCGTTCTCCGTGTGCTGAAACGGGAGAAGACCGCCCATGACCATTCTTGATCCGATCTCCGGCAACCAGGTCACGATCGACGTCTCGGGCAAGCCGCGCCGATAAGCCGCCGCATGTCTAACCTCTACCGGATAGAAACCACCGAAGGTTTCCCAGTGGGCTCTTGAACAAAGACACGGTTCACCTGTTTCGATCCTGACAAGCCCGAACGAGAGAGCAACAGCCTGTGTGACACCGACATTGGTGATGTTTATCGGAAACCACATGGGCAGTAGCGGGGTGTCTGGACGTGGAGTATGACCGTGAGTCTTCCTGGCCATCGCCTTCCCTCTCCGACAAACGGTAAGGAGGTTCTTGAAGATCCGGGCGTTTCTCGACATCGCATCCGAGAGGCTCGCTGTCCGGCACGACGGGGACAACGAGGTCGAACGAGGGATCTTGCCGCCCCCGGGTCGGAGGCTTGGTATGACATCAAATGTCTTCTCAGGGTCAGCACGTAATGTTGAGCGGGCCAAACGAGAGTCTGCTCACGCCGATAAAGCGGAAATTCGGATAAGGTCAGTCCGGTGCCAAGAGCTGCCATTTACTACTGATCCGGCCCTCTCAGTGCATCTCCGAGTCCGCACCCACAGGGACCGTGAGCGTAACGGTAGTGCCTGGTAGTAGGGTCTTCACCTCAAGCTCACCGCCCAGTTGGGCAGACAAGGAGCGGATCAGCCGTGATCCCAGGCCGTTTGTTGGTGCGTTCTCCTGCATCCCCACCCCGTGATCCCTGACAATCAAACGGAGAGTTCTCTGTCCTTCCCGCCGAACCGTCACGTCAATCGGTCCCGGTTGCCCGGCATAGGCATACTTCACGGCATTCGTCAGAAGCTCTGTCAGAATAAGCGCCAGAACAATGGCTTGGTTGGTGGGGACAAGAACATGGCTTGCATGAACCTTGATCTGCCCAGTCCAGGAGCCTCCCCATGCCTCAAGCAGACCATCGCGCAACTCTTCAACATACGAGCCAAAGTCGACGCTCTGGATGTGGTCGGACCGCCACAGGCGCTGGTGGACGGTGCTGATGGCCATGATCCGCCGGGAGGCCTCCTCAAACTGGGCCTTGACCTGAGTGTCTGAGGTTTGCCGCGCCTGAAGACTGAGCATCGAGTTGACGAGCTGAAGGCTGTTCTGAACCCGATGGTTGACCTCCTGCATCAGCAGGTCCTTCTGGGCGAGAAGCGCCTCCTTCTCCGAGAGGGTCCGCCGGAGCTGCACATTCAGCTCTTCCACCGCGCTCCGCTGGCGCAGGTCCGCGATGGCTCGCACAAATCGCCTTGCCCCCTCGATCTCCGCGGTCGACCAGGATCGAGACTGGTGCCGAACCGTCTCCTTCCAGACCTCAAACGACTTGCGCGGGGTCAGAGCACCCGGTTCCCCACCAGCCTCAACGGGCTTGTGAGGATTGCCAGCCCAGTTGATCGTTTCGATGTGCTCCATCCGAAACCACATCAGCACGACCGGCGTCTCATGAGACACGACAGCCGCCAGGAGCCCGCTCGCCTCGGCGGCAAAGGCTTGCGCCGGCTCGTAACGCTGGACAAGGCTATTGGTGCTAATCCGGCCTGACGGCGAGGAGCTCATCAGCCATCCTGCGAGTTCTCGGGTTTGGGCCTCTGTGGGCGTGTGGCCGACCCGACTGATCGTGTTCCCACTCAGGATTGCGGCTCCATCCGCAGCAACAAGCTTTCGGATCTCGTCCAGATATTCCTGAAGACCGCGCTCAACGGATGGTGCTCTTGCCAGAGTGCCGAGCAGCTCATCACGGGCGGTTGTCAGGCGCAGCTCCTGCCGGTGAAGCTCGGCCTCCCCTCGGGCCTTCACCTGCTGACTCAGGATCTGTCCGACGTGCTTACAACTTTCCCGAAGCTCGTAGGGCACGAGCCTTGGAGAGGTGTGGTGACACGCGATCAGTCCCCACAAGGCGCCATCGACAACAATCGAGACGGACATGGATGCCGCAACATTCATGTTCCTGAGGTACTGGATGTGGATGGGCGAGACGCTTCGCAGCGCGCAGTCACTCATATCGAGGGGTTTGCCGGTTGTGGGATTGAGAGCCGGCGTGAGCGGGGCTGGCGTGTAGCCTGCGTCTGGGATTGCCCGGATCAGGTTCTGGAGATAAAGCGCCCGGGCCTGCTTTGGGATGTCAGAGGCTGGGTAGTGGTGGTTGAGGAAGGTGTCGAGCTCGTCACTCTTGTCTTCTGCGACCACCGAGCCGGTTCCCTCGTCCAGGAAGCGGTAGATCATCACCCGGTCGAACCCCACCAAGCGGCGAACCTCCCGGCTTGCGACCTGAAGAACGCTGCCGAGATCCGGCGCGGCCTCCAGCGTAGTGCTAATTCGGCGAACCTCCGCCAGCATCTGAGCGGCAGTCAGAGGCTTCGGTGTGCTGGGTTCGAGTTCCAGGATGAGGACCCCGTCGCGCCTGTGGGCGATGAGATCGAGCCGTTGATCTGGATCATCCGGGGCTGAAAACGACCCGAGATAGAGGGGCTCCGGCAGGTCCAAGCTTGAGGAGGAGCGGATTAGGGAGGCTGCATCGGCGCCCAAGGCAACTTCGATGCCCTCACCCAAAAGCTGGTCGATGTCCCGTCTGACAAACCTCTTGGTCTCACCGGCAGCTTGGAGGATGGACAATGTCGCAGGATCCAGGGTGAGCAGGATGCCGTGCGGCTGAATTGAACCAGGAATGTGGATCGGCTCTCGATCACAATTGGTGAGGTCGAGGGAGGGTGTAAGTTCAGCCATAGCGGGAAGCTACACCAATGATCTATATCAAGCCACTGCGCGGCGCTCGCTGGCTGTCAGGGCACGTTGCACAGTAGCAAATTTGAGGCAGCTCGCGTGCTCATCACCCGGCGGTAACGTCCGTCGAAAGGTCCGCAGCGGGTCAGGCACGGTAGTTCCCTTGCCCTTCAGGACGTCCGGTATTCGCTGCCAGAGCTGACACTCGGTTTACTTCCGCCTCGTGCCATTTTCAGACATTCCGAGTACATGAGCGAGATATCGCCTGAGACCTTCTATGGGGCAGCAGTCCGCGCATTCACCATGAGATTTGAAAAGACGGGACCCGACACTTAGTTTGTCTGTTCCCTCAATTCTCCCACCAAAGCCGATTCACATGACCGACGGACTACGCCACCCGATCCCGGCTGCACGCCCAAGCGCCGACTGTGGCAACAAAGAGAGTTTCCTGCGCGGCGGCGGCGAGATGGGCGAACTCATCCGGGCCTACGACTGGACATCGACCCCGCTCGGACCACCGGCTTCATGGCCGCAGACACTGAAGACCAGCGTGCGCCTGATGCTCAGCACCCATCATCCAGTCTTTATCTGGTGGGGCGAGGATCTCATCCAGTTCTACAATGACGCTTACCGGCAGACCATGGGGCCGGAGCGCCACCCCAGCGCCTTGGGCCAGCGCGGGAGGGAATGCTGGGCCGAAGTCTGGGACCTCATCGGCCCGCAGATCGAGTACGTGATGGCTGACAAGGGAGCGACTTGGCAGGAGGAGCAACTCGTACCAGTGACGCGGCACGGCCGAAGGGAGGACGTGTGGTGGACCTACAGCTTCAGCCCCATTGATGACGGCTCCCGCCCCAGCGGGGTCGGCGGAGTGCTGGTGCTGTGCAACGATGTGACCCACCGGCGAACGGACGCCCGGCTTGTCGAAACCCAGCGGCGCCTGAATGCGGTGCTCAACAATGCCTCGGTGTCGATCTTCCTTATGGATGACAGGCAACAGTGCGTCTACATGAATGCGGCCGCTGAGAAGACGACCGGGTACACCCTAGAGGAGGTGCAAGGCCGTCCCCTGCACGACGTGATCCATCACACCCGGCCTGACGGCAGCCATTTTCCTCTGGAGGAGTGCGCAATCGACCGCGCCTTTCCCGAAGACAACCAGATGCAAGGCGAGGAGGTGTTCGTCCACAAGGACGGCAGCTTCTATCCCGTGGCTTTTACGGCCAGCCCGATCCGGGACGCTGAGGCCACCACAATCGGCACGATCATCGAGGTGCGGGAGATCAGCGCCGAGAAGAAGGCGCAGGAGCATCAGCGCATTCTCATCAATGAGCTAAACCACCGGGTCAAGAACACGCTCGCAACTGTGCAGTCCCTTGCCGCCCAGAGCTTTCGCGGCATCAGCAAGGACGAGCAACCCAGCATCAAGAGCTTTGAAGAGCGCCTATTCGCCTTGGCTCGTGCTCATGACGTGCTGACCCGAGAGAACTGGGAGAAAGCGGAGCTGGGCGAGATCATCGAAGAGGTGATCGAACCCTACAGCCGGTTAGGATCTCGCATCGAAATCAACGGATCGGCCATTGCCCTGCCACCAAGCACGGCCCTTGCGCTAGCCATGGCTGTACATGAACTGGCCACCAACGCCGGAAAGTATGGCGCACTCTCGGCTCCATCCGGCCGAGTTGCGGTTACATGGAGGGTCACCCCAGGCGATCCTCCGCACCTGGCGCTGCGCTGGCAGGAGCGGGATGGACCTGAGGTGCCGGCGCCGACCCGCAGGGGATTTGGCACTCGGCTGATCGAGCGCATGCTGGCCAACGAATTGTCCGGGGAGGTTGATCTAACCTTCGAGCCCACGGGCGTGGTCTGTTCCGTCAGGGCGCCACTGGCGGGAGCGACCTTCCTCCAGCCGAAAAGGATGGACAAGGCTCGCCTTATGGCCTGCGGGTGTCAGACCACATTGTGCGCCTGTTCAGGCAAGTGACCCTGAACGCTCTTGCGTATGAAGCGCATGTGGCGCCCCTCCCGTGGAAGGCGTCGAAGACCCTATCGGGTCTTGTAGTTAGCGCTCCAAGCGGCACACGCTTGGCATGCCCCTCTGCTCCCAGCCTGCTCGCTCCAGAGCAGGCACATCCTGCTCACTATCCGGGTAGCCAAGGCACAAGTACCCGATAAAAGTCCAAGCCTGCGGCACGTCCAGGGCCGCCACGACTTCCTTCGGATCGAGAATTGACACCCACCCAAGGCCCACGCCTTCAGCTCGGGCGAGAAGCCAGAGCGAATAGATCGCCATCACCGCCGAGTACCCGACCGTCTCGGGCATGGTGCGTCGGCCCAAGCCATGCCCCCGTACCGTCGAGCGGTCCGCGAACACAGCGACGTGACAGGGTGCTTCGTCGAGTCCCGCAAGCTTCAGTCGGGCATACCGGGCCGCACGCTCCATCGGCTGGGATGCCAGGGCCTCCGCATTGCACCTTTCGAAGTTCGTCCTGATCGCCGCCCGACGCGCAACGCTGTTCACCACAACGAACCGCCATGGTTGGCTCAGCCCAACGGTAGGCGCAAGGCACGCGAGATCGATCAGACGCTCCAGTAGGCTATCCGGCAACGGGTCGGGCCGGAAGCGCCGCACGTGCCGTCGCCAGACGAGCAGGTCCTTGAGCCTTACCCTGAACCCATCGTCGAACGATGGGACTTCGCGCGGCGCACCAGGATCGCAGACATCAACCAAGCCTGCCTCCGCCAAATTCTCACCCATGATGAGCCCTTGACCGGTCAGCCCTTCTGCCGGGAGTAACGCTGCCATCCGGCTGACCGCAAGCGGCAGGCGTCGCATTCGCCACAACCAAAGCCCCAGTCGTGCCCGGTTCTACGATCCCCGTTGTAACAGGTGTGCGTTTCCTGCACGATCAGCTCCACGAGCGCGTCCCCGCCCAGTGATCGTGCGAGTGCCCAGGTTTCGGCCTTGTCGATCCACATCAGCGGCGTCTCGAGCACCAGCCGTGAGTTCATGCCGAGATTGAGCGCGGCCTGGAGCGCCTTGATCGTGTCGTCGCGGCAGTCAGGATAGCCGCTGAAGTCCGTCTCGCAGACGCCCGTCACCACGCGCTTCAGGCCACGTTGGAAGGCGACGATCGCCGAAAAGGTGAGAAACACCAGATTGCGCCCGGGCACGAAAGTCGACGGAAGCCCGTCTGCACGGCTACCGACCACCGGCAGATCCGCAGTCAGAGCGCTCACGCTCACCGCGCCCAGCACGTCGAGCGGGATCACCCGATCCGGTCCGAGGCGGCTGGCCCAGAGCGGCGACAGGCGGGCAAGTGCCTGCCGGATCGGCTCCCGGCACTCCATCTCAACCACATGCCGCTGACCGTATGAAAACCCGATTGTCTCCACCCGCTCATAGCGCGACAGCGCCCAGGCCAAACAGGTGGTCGAGTCTTGTCCGCCTGAAAAGACCACGAGAGCGGAGGAATCAGCGGCGCTCATGGTCTACCGGCGCGTGGTAGGTGCAGGTCTCGCCGCAGCTATCGCGGTAGATCGTCACCCTTGCGACCGGCCCGACATGCTGGACGCGCTCGAAGATGAAGCGGGTGATATTCTCCAGCGTCGGCCGCTCCAGCCCCTCGATCCGGTTGAGGAACTTGTGGTCGAGCGTCCGGCGCATCTCCGCGAGCTTGCCCTCGAGCAGGCCCAGGTCGATCAGCATGCCCGTTTCGGGATCGGGCAGGCCGCGCACGGCGACCTCGGCCCGGAAGGAGTGGCCATGGATTTCCTCGCTGGCCGCCCCAAGGGTGGTGCCGGTCAGCGTATGGGCGGCTTCGAAGTTGAACGACTTGGTGAATTCCCACATCAGCGGATTCCCAGATACTTGTGTGTTTGGAGGCTCAGCCGCCATTGCGGATGGGCCAAGCAGTGCTCGACAGCCCGGGCCGTGTTCGCGGCCTGATCCGGTCCATCCATCGGCTGAAGCGAGAACCGTTCGAAGGACAAGGAGGCAAACCGCTCGGGTGGGGCATCCTCCTGCGGGAAAACCAGCTTCAGCTCATGGCCGGCTCGGATCTTGAGATCGGTGCTGCCTTTCGGGCTGACGCAGATCCAGTCGAGCCCCGGCGGGGGCTCAATGGTGCCGTTTGTTTCGACTGCGATTGTGAAGGAGCGGCGGTGAAGCTCATCGATGAGAGCCGTGTCGACCTGGAGCAGCGGTTCTCCGCCTGTCAGCACCACAAGCCGGTGATCGGTCCCGGGTCCCCAAAGCTCCTCAATTCGGTGGCACAAGTCGGCGGCGGTGGCGTATCGCCCGCCAAAGGTCCCGTCGGTGCCCACGAAATCCGTGTCACAGAACCGGCAAGCAGCCGCTGCGCGATCGCTCTCCCGTCCGGACCAGAGATTGCACCCGGCAAAGCGGCAGAAGACGGCTGTCCGGCCGGCTTGGGCGCCTTCACCCTGAAGCGTCAGGAAGATCTCTTTGACGGCGTAGCTCATTCAGGCCTCGTTTGAGAGCTTGCGCCCACCACTTGGCTGCTGGTCTGCGCCGGTCCGGCCGGAAGGCATCCGACTGTGGAGCTGTCGATGATGTCGTGAGACACGCTAATGAGCGCGGTGTAGGTTCGAATAGGGTCCAGCTCCTTCCTGTAGCGCGAGCGACAGTCGAAGGATACGAGATGCGTGGGAGTTCGCTCAGCCACGACCTTGTGCGCGAGCGCGACGGAAGCCAGTCCGCCGGAACAGATGACGAGAGTTTTCACCAGAGCTCCTTGTTTTGACCGGGTAGGCTGCGACCGGATCGGCTCACGTGCCGATGAACGTGAAGCAAATGGAAGAAATGAACGCGTGGTCTCACCAAGCGCTCACCCCATCAGCTTCTGCGGGGCATAAACGACAACTCCTGTGCGCATGTCAATGAGAATGCATTCCATCACAAAAGAACTTCATCAGGGCTGTTACAGTGGTTACGTGCAGGACGGCTGATGAACATCCTGTTCGGGGCCGCGGATGTCCCGGAATGTGTTGTGATGGCTGGTTGGTTTCGACCCTTAACTCGAGCTCTCCTATGAACGAGATATCGACTTCTGGTGCAAACCGCGACAGAAGGAGACTCTTTCCTGATCTGAAGTGAGCTATGACTGCGATCCTGAACGACCTTGGCACACGCACCCTGATCATGGGCGTCCTGAACGTCACGCCTGACTCGTTCTCGGATGGCGGCCTGTTCAGCGATCATGCCACTGCGGTCAAGCATGCCTGCGCGATGGAGCAGGCAGGCGCCGACATCATCGACATCAGCGGGGAATCCACGCGCCCGGGCCATACACCTGTGGGAGCCGAGGAGGAGCAACGGCGGGTCCTGCCGGTCATCCGCGACCTTGCTCCCGTCCTGACGGTGCCGATCTCAATCGACACCTATCGGGCGTCCACCGCCCGAGCCACCCTTGCGGCAGGGGCCAGGATCGTGAACGACATCTGGGGCCTTCAACGTGATCACGACATGGCTGCGGTTGTGGCGGAGCACAATGCGCATGCAATTATCATGCACAACCGGGCCGAGGTCGATGCTTCGCTCGACATCATGGCTGACATGCTGCGCTTCTTCGAGCGCTCCCTGGCTCTGGCTCGCCAGGCTGGCATCCCGGATGCACGCCTGATCCTTGATCCCGGCATCGGCTTCGGCAAGACGGCCGATCAGAACCTTGAGGCTCTCCGCCGCCTGCCGGAACTGAAGGCGCTGGGCTTTCCGGTACTCGTAGGGGCATCCCGCAAGTCTGTCCTGAGCCGCTTCTATGATCCCCAGGTATCACCGCGGGATCGGCTCTTTGGTACCCTCGGCGCGCATGTGGCGGCCGTGAGCCGCGGCGCCGACATCGTTCGGGTCCACGACGTCACGGCTCATGTGGAGGCATGCCGTGTGGCTGACATCCTGCTGAGGACGCTGCTATGAGCGACACGATCACGCTCTCCCGCCTGGCGCTCTATGCTCACCATGGCGTTCATGCCGAAGAGGCCCGTCTGGGGCAGCGCTTCTATGTTAGCCTGACCTGCTCCCTCGATCTGAAGCCTGCCGGGCAGGCGGACGATTACCGGCAGACCGTCTGCTATGCGAGCTTGGCCAAGCTCGTTCATGAGATCGGAACCACGCGCCGCTTTCATATCATCGAGGGGTTGGCTGAGGTGATTGCCGCAGCCGTGTTGGATGGGTTCCCGCAGATCACGTCCGTGACCGTCCGGGTTGAGAAGCCCGAGGCTCCAGTGCCCTTCATCCTCGACGGTGTTGCGGTTGAAATCCGGCGATCCCGCCATGGCTAAGGTCGCACTCAGCCTTGGCAGCAATCTGGGCGATAAGCGCGGCAACATTGCCAAGGCGCTATCTGCTCTGGATGAGGGTGGCGCACGGATTGTGGCGCGCTCTGCGGACTACCGCACGGAGCCCTGGGGTCCCGTTGCTCAGGACTGGTTCGTCAATGCCTGTGCCCTGGCCGAGACGGATCTCGCGCCTGATGACCTTCTGGCCCTGTGCCTTCGTGTGGAGCGGAAGCTTGGGCGGATCCGGGAGGTTAAGTGGGGGCCGCGGGTCATCGATATCGATATTCTAGCCTACGATGATCTTGAGGTGGACAGTCCTACTTTGACGCTTCCCCATCCCTACGCCGCGGAACGCGCCTTTGTCCTTAAT
>NZ_JBHSBQ010000102.1:0-11920 GCF_042650665.1 Microvirga sp. GCM10011540
ATGGAACCCTCCAGGTCTAAACCCAAGCCCCTACAGCCTGAACGCCGACCCCGCCTCAATCGCTCCAACCATTCGCCAGCAGTATCCCCCTTGTGGGGAGGAGGTGGAGGTGGGGGTGTGGGCGCCAAGCTCTCATAGGCTATCGCTCACACCCCCACCCTAACCCTCCCCACAAGGGGAGGGAAGGAGGTCGCGCTGAACACCGCCAGATCCACGACGGTCTTTCGCTATTCCCTCCCGAGGAGCCGCGACGAACCCGGCCCGACGACAGCGGCGGAGTGTCTACGCCGCCTGCGCCGGCCACGCCCCCACATAGTCCGACTGGGGCCGGATGATCCTTCCCGTCTTCACCTGCTCGACCGCGTGAGCGACCCAGCCTGCCGTGCGGCCCGCGCCGAAGAGCGGGGTGAAGCCCGCGCGAGGGATGCCCAGCGCCTCCAGCAGCAGGGCGGTGTAGAACTCCACGTTGGTGTCGAGCCGGCGCCCGGGCTTGCGGCGCTCCAGCACCGCGAGCGCCGCCGCCTCCACGGCCTCCGCGAAGGCGATGCGGTTGTCGCGGCCCTTCAGCCGTCCGGCGGCGGCTTTCAGCACGTCGGCGCGCGGGTCGCGGACCCGGTAGATGCGGTGGCCGAAGCCCATGAGGCGCTCGCCGCGGCCGATGGCGTCGTCGAGCCAGCCTTCCGCATTCTCGACGGTTCCGATGGCGTCGAGCATATCGAGCACCGGTCCCGGCGCGCCGCCATGGAGCGGCCCCTTGAGGGCGCACAGTCCCGCCACGACGGACGAGAGGATGCCGGCCTCCGTGGAGGCCACCACGCGGGCCGTGAAGGTCGAAGCGTTGAGCCCGTGGTCCATGATGGTGACCAGGTAGGTGTCGAGCCCGGCCGCCTCCCCCGCGTCGGCGGGCGTGCCGCGCAACATGCGCAGGAGGTCGGCGGCATGGGCCGCGGACGGGTCGGGCTCGATGGGACCGTTGCCCCCTGCGCCGCGCACCGCCATGGCGGCCGCGACCCCTGCCCCACCGATCGCGAGGAAGGCCGGGTCCTCGTCCGCATCCGGCAGGGTCGCGAGCAGGACGCGCATGCCCTCCACCGGGGTCAGGCCCGCGAGGCGGGGAGCGAGCGGCGCCAGATGGCCGAAGGCCCGCGCCCGCGCCGCGCCGATCCTGCCGGCGAGATCCTCGGCCCCTTCGGTCACGAGCCCCTCCCAGAGAATTGCCACGGCGCGCTCGAAGGACATGCGGCCCGCCAGCTCCTCGAGGTCGTGGCCGCGGACGATCAGGCGTCCGGCCTCGCCGTCCACGTGGCTGAGGATGGTTTGTGCGGCAATGACGTCGTCGAGACCGAGCTTCATGAGGCTTCTCCTTTTTTGTCGGGGATCAGCTTCCCGCCGGGATTGCCTGACCGTCAATCTTGAATCAACATATCAACCTATGAGAGCCCATTCCCTCGAACTCACCACGGCCGAAGCCGCCTCCGGCCGGCTCGGCATCAGCCGGGCGAGCCTCTACGCCTATGTGAGCCGGGGCCTGATCCGCTCCTTCACATCGCCGCACGATCCGCGCCAGCGGCTCTACGCCCTCGACGACGTGGAGGCGCTGGTGGAGCGCAAGGCGCGCTTCCGCCGCCCGGCCGCGGCGGCGGCGACAGCCCTCGACTGGGGCCTGCCCGTGCTGGAGACCGGCCTCACCCAGATCAAGGACGGACAGTTGCTCTACCGGGGCAGGGGCGCGCTCGCCGTTGCCGGGTCAGCAACCCTGGAGGACGCAGCCAGCCTGCTGATCGGCGACCTGCCCGACCGCGCCGCCAAGGCCGCCCCTCCCCCTGCAGGCGCAGCCTCCGCCCTCGGGCCGCAGGCCTTCGTCGCCCGGGCGATCCGCCTCCTCTCCGAACCGGCGGACGAGGCGGCGGACCTCGCCGCCGAGAGCCTCGCGATCCTGCGCCTGATGGCGGCGGCCGGAAGCGGGGCCGATCCCGGCTCGGTTCCGATCCACGCCCATCTGACCTCCGCCTGGAACGCCCCGCCCGAGGCCGGCGAGGCGATCCGCCGGGCCCTGGTGCTCTGCGCCGATCACGAACTCAGCGCCTCGGCCTTCGCCGTGCGGGTTGCGGCCTCGACCGGAGCGTCCCTGCGCCACGCGGTGGTGGCCGGGCTCGCAGCGCTCGGCGGCCCCCGCCACGGCGGAGCGACGGAGCAGGTGCGCGCCTTCCTGGAGGAGCGCGAGAACTCCGGCGGGGACCCTCCGGAGCGCGGGCCCCTGCCCGGCTTTCATCACCCGCTCTATCCGGAGGGTGACCCGCGCGGGACCGCCCTGCTCCAGGGCGTGCCGCTCAGGCCCTCGGACGCGGCGATCCTCGACGAGATAGCCGATGCGGCCGGCGGAACGCCGACCATCGACGCGGCGCTGGTGATGACGGAGCGGGGCTTCGGCCTGCCCCGCGGGGCCGCCTTCGCGCTCTTCGCCATCGGCCGCACCGCCGGGTGGCTGGCCCATGCGATGGAACAGCGCAGCCAGGGCTCGTTGATTCGACCGCGCGCCCGTTATCATGTAGCGGAAGAAGCTCCCGAACCCGCGATCCCAACCCCATGACGAGCGACCGCCTCTATCCGACCCGACCCATCCTCGCGGCCTCGGTCGCCGTCATCCGGGACGGGCGGGTTCTCCTCGCGGCGCGGGGAAAGCCTCCGTGGGAGGGCGCGTTTTCCCTGCCGGGCGGCCAGGTGGAGACCGGCGAGACCATGGGCGAGGCCGCTTTGCGGGAACTTCAGGAGGAAGTCGGGGTTAAGGCCAAGCTGATCGGCCTCGTGGCTCCCGTGGAAGTGATTGAACGGGAGGCGGATGGCCGTGTAAAGCATCATCTCGTCATCGCCGCCCATGCTGCCCGCTGGGTTTCGGGCGAGCCTCAGACAGGTCCGGAAGCAAAGGAAATCCGTTGGGTCACGGAACGGGACATCGCCGCCCTGCAAACCACACCGGGGCTCGCCGGGATCCTGGAGCAGGCCTTCCGGCTCGAGCGGGAGGATGCGGCCCGATGAGGCGCGCCGCGGCCCCGTTCCTGGCGTTCGCCGTCCTGGCGTCTTCGGCCCAGCCGCTGGCGGCCCAGGGCTTCTTCGAGCGGCTCTTCGGCCCGCCCCGCGACCCCATGGCGCCGCAGCAGGCCCCCCAGTACCGGCCCCAGCCGCAATATCGGCCCCAGCCTCAGTACAGGCCCCCGCCCCAGCCCCGGCAGCAACCGCAGCCGCAGCGGTCCCAGACGCCGTCGCGACCGGCCCCTCAGCCGAAGCCGGAGGAGCCCCAGCAGCAGGCGGAGCCCGCCCCGGTGGCCGAGCCGCCGCCCGCGCCCTACGAGAAGGAGCTCCTGCGCCTGGCCGAGATCATGGGCTCGCTCGCGCTCCTGCGCCCCCTCTGCACCGCTCCCGACGGCGCCGAATGGGGCAGGCGCATGCAGGCGCTTCTCGAAGCGGAAGGCACGACCCCCGGCCGGCGCGAGCGCCTGGCCGGAGCCTACAACAAGGGCTATCAGGCCTTCGCCCTCACCTACCGGGTCTGCACGCCCTCCGCGCAGGAGGCCTCGGCCCGCTACCTGCGGGAGGGCGAGCAGCTCGCCCGCAACATCACCGGACGTTACGGCGGCTGATTTATCCACACCCTTCGCAAGTTTCCCTCTCGCGTTAACCTCTTTGCAAGGTGATGCTGGCCGTAGGGCAGCGCACCAACTAAGTTCGAATCAACCGAACTCGCGCGCTGCCCCGAAAAGGGGCATGGATCATGAACGACAACGACGTCCCTCTCTCCGATCTGCCGGAACTGAGCGCCATCAAGCAGGCGGCCCTGAGCTACGTGACCGACGCGTTCGCCGAGGCGGAGCTCGACGGTCTCGATGCCGACTGCATGGCGCAGGCGGCCCTGTTCGCGGCGTTCCAGGAGCTTGTCGCGACTTACGGCGAGGAAGCCGTGGCGGAATACGCCGCGGGCCTGCCGGACAAGATCCGCACCGGCGCATTCTCCATGGCGATGTCGCTGAAGCACTGATCGTTCCCTCGGCCGCAAAAGCCGGAGAGTTCTGCAGCATGAAAGACGTGACGCTGCGCGTCGCGCGGCCGACCGATCGCCTCGATGAGGTCGTTCGCTTCTACCGTGACGGCCTCGGCTTCGAGGTCATCGGCTCGTTCGAGGATCACGACGGCTTCGACGGGGCCATGCTCGGACATCCGGGCGCCGCGTGGCACCTGGAATTCACCCACCGGCGCGGCCATCAAGCCGGCCGCGCGCCCACCCAGGACAACCTGCTCGTCTTCTACCTGCCCGACCGCGATGCCTGGGAAGCAGCCGTCGAACGGATGCGCGCCCACGGCCATACGCCCGTTGTGTCGCTCAATCCCTACTGGGACCGGCAGGGCCTGACCTTCGAGGACCCGGACCGCTACCGGGTCGTGCTGCAGAACGCGGCCTGGGGGAGATAAGGCTTCGGCACGGCTCTCCTCCTCACGGATCTCGGGTCTGATCGAAGCTCGCGGAGAGCGCCGACCGGCTCTCCTCCCCCTTGTGGGGAGGAGGTGGAGGTGGGGGTGTGGGCGCCAGACTGGAACCAGCGAAGCGCCCACACCCCCACCCTGGCCCTCCCCCCAAGGGGGAGGGAAAAGAGGCTCGCTAAACTGGTTTCAGCTCGCCCCCCTCACCCGGACATGATGGCCCCACGGGAGAGGTGGATGACACGCCTACGGGCGCAACGTCTCCTCGAACGTCACCGCCTCACCCTGCGACGGCGTTTCCAGGCCGCCGTCCCACATGACCACGTTGCCGCGCACCACCGTGCCGATGGGCCAGCCGGTCACCTGTTTGCCGTCGTATGGGGTCCAGCCGCATTTGGAGGCGATCCAGCCGTTGGTGATCGTTTCCACGCGCTTGAGATCGACCACCGTGAAATCGGCGTCGTAGCCCACGGCGATGCGGCCCTTGCGGGCGATGCCGAACAGGCGCTTCGGTCCCGCGCTCGTGAGATCCACGAAACGCTCCAGAGTGAGCCTGCTCGCATTCACGTGGTCGAGCATGATCGGAACCAGCGTCTGCACGCCGGTCATGCCCGACGGCGTGTTGGGATAGGTCTTGTCCTTCTCCTCGCGGGTATGGGGCGCGTGGTCGGAGCCCAGGACGTCGGCGATGCCCTCGTCGAGGCCGAGCCAGATGCCGTGGCGGTGGAATTCGTCGCGCACGGGCGGGTTCATCTGCACATAGGTGCCGAGGCGCTCGTAGGCGTCGGGCGCCACGAGGGTGAGGTGGTGCGGCGTGACCTCGACGGAGACGAGATCCTTGTACTCCTTGAGAAGCACCATTTCCTCGGCGGTGGTCACGTGGAGGACGTGGATGCGCGCGCCGGTCTCCCGGGCGATGCGCACGAGACGCTTGGTGCAGGCGAGAGCGACCTCGGACGAACGCCAGACCGGATGCGAGCGCGGATCGCCCTCGACGCGGAGATTCTTGCGCTCACGCAGCATCGCCTCGTCCTCGGAATGGAAGGCGGCGCGGCGGCGGGTCTTGCGCAGGATGCGGGCGACGCCCTCGTCGTCCTCGACCAGGAGCGAGCCGGTGGAGGAGCCCATGAAGACCTTGATGCCGGCAGCCCCCGGCAGGCGCTCCAGTTCGGGAATGTCCTCGATGTTCTCGTGCGTGCCGCCGACCCAGAAGGCGAAGTCGCAATGCATGCGGTGATGCCCGCGCCGCACCTTGTCGGCCAGGGCCTCGGCGCTCGTGGTCTGCGGGTCTGTATTGGGCATCTCGAACACGGCCGTCACCCCGCCCATGACGGCGGCGCGGGAACCCGATTCCAGGTCCTCCTTGTGGTCGAGGCCGGGCTCGCGGAAATGGACCTGCGTGTCGATGACGCCGGGCAGGATGTGCAGGCCGCGGCAGTCGATCTCGCGGGCCGCCGAGGCCTTCGAGAGGTCGCCGATATGCGCGATGGTCCCGCCCCGAACCCCCACGTCCCGCTCGACGCGGCCGTCCTGGTTCACGACGGTGCCGCCCTTGAGGATCAGGTCGTAGGTCTCAGGCATGATGAACTCGTCCCTTGAGGCTGGTGCCGGTTGGGCATATGTCACGCTCACGATCTGAGCAACTGGAGCAGGACATGCCGTCAGCGCATTTGGCCGACCGGGGCGTGGTAAGAGTTTCCGGCGCGGACGCCAAGACTTTTCTGGACGGGCTCGTCACCTGCGACCTCGACCGGGTCTCGCCCGAGGCCGCGCGGCTCGGCGCCCTGCTGACGCCGCAGGGCAAGATCCTGTTCGATTTCATCGTGTTCCAGGCTCCCGACGCCATCGAGGGCGGCTATTACCTCGACGTGCTGAAGGTCCATGCGCCCGGCCTCGCCAAGCGCCTCGGCTTCTACAAGCTCAGGGCGAAGGTGACGATCCAGGATCTCTCCGGGAGCCTTGCCGTGGTGGCGGGCTGGGACGCCCCGAGGCCCGAAGACGAGGCCGGCCTCGTGGCCGAGGACCCGCGCCTGCCGGCGCTGGGCTGGCGCGCCATCGTGGCGGCGGAAGATGCGGCGGAGTTCGCGCAGGATCCGGCCGAGCGCTACCACGCCCACCGCATCGCCCTGGGGGTGCCCGAGGGCGGCAGGGACTTCCTGTTCGGGGACGCCTTCCCCCACGAGGCGCTGATGGACCAGCTCCACGGGGTCGATTTCGACAAGGGCTGCTATGTGGGCCAGGAGGTGGTCTCCCGCATGCAGCATCGGGGCACCGCACGCACCCGCATCGTGCCCGCGATCTACGAGGGCGGCTTCGCGGCGGATCTCGGGGTCGAGGTCACGGCGGGCGAAAAGAGCCTGGGCAAGACCGGCACCGGCGCCGAAGGGCGCGGCCTGCTCATGATCCGCCTCGACAGGGCCGCGGACGCCCTTGCGGCCGGGGAGACCATCCGCGCCGGCGGGATTCCGGTGGAACTCCGGAAGCCGGAATGGGCCGGTTTTGCCTTTCCCGGAGAGACGGCGCCCCGAAGCTGAGCCGGCACGAGGAATGGGGCCGACCCGGAGGAACCGATCAGCAGCACCTGCGTTGCTCTCCGTTGAGCTCATTCTCGAACGAAAGCTCGAATAGCGCCTGAACGGGGAATGTCTAGATGGATACGGGACTAGAGTACGGCTCGTTGAGGAACAAGGATCCCTTCCAGCTCCTCATCGATTCCATCACCGATTATGCCATCTACATGCTCGACCCCACCGGGATCATCGCGAGCTGGAATCCGGGGGCGCAACGCTTCAAGGGCTACACGGAGAGCGAGATCCTGGGAGAGCACTTCTCCCGGTTCTACACCCCCGAGGAGCGCGCTGCGGGACGCCCGCTCCGTGCGCTCCGCATAGCGGCAACCGAGGGCAGGTTCGAGGACGAAGGCTGGCGCGTCCGCAAGGACGGAACCCGGTTCTGGGCCCACGTGATCATCGACCCGATCATCGATCCCTCG
This sequence comes from Microvirga sp. GCM10011540, assembly GCF_042650665.1. Classification (NCBI taxonomy): domain Bacteria; kingdom Pseudomonadati; phylum Pseudomonadota; class Alphaproteobacteria; order Hyphomicrobiales; family Methylobacteriaceae; genus Microvirga; species Microvirga sp. GCM10011540. The sequence goes on from NZ_JBHSBQ010000102.1 coordinate 7,466, forward strand.
GGCCGCCTGACCGGTTTCGCCAAGGTCACCCGCGACGTGACCGAGCGGCGGGAGGCGCAGGAGGCCCTGAGGCAGAGCGAGCAGCGCTTCCGCCTGCTGGTCCAGGGCGTGACGGACTACGCCATCTTCATGCTCGACACGGGCGGCTACGTGGCGAACTGGAACGCGGGCGCCGAGCGCATCAAGGGCTACCGCGTGGACGAGATCGTCGGCCAGCACTTCTCCCGATTCTACACCGAGGAGGACCTCGCCGCCGGGATTCCCCGCAAGGCCCTGAAGACCGCCCTCGAGGAGGGCAAGTTCGAGGCGGAAGGCTGGCGCCTGCGCAAGGACGGATCGCGCTTCTGGGCGAACGTCGTGATCGACCCGATCTACGACGACGAAGGCCGACTGACCGGCTTCGCGAAGGTCACCCGGGACATCACCGAGCGGCGGGAAGCCCAGGAAGCCCTCAAGCAGACCCAGGCCGCGCTGTTCCAGTCGCAGAAGATGGAGGCGGTCGGACAGCTCACCGGCGGCATCGCGCACGATTTCAACAACCTGCTGACGATCATCGTCAACAATCTCGACCTGCTCACCCGCAACGCCAGCAACCCGCGCGACAAGCGGCTGATCGAGAGCGCCCATCGCGCCGCCGAGCGCGGGGCGAAGCTGACGCAGCAATTGCTGGCCTTCTCGCGCCGGCAGCCCTGCAGCCCGAGCTCAACAACCCGAACACCCTCATCAGGGGCTTCGAGCCCGTCTTCCGCCGGGCCTGCGGCGAGGCGATCGACCTGCAGCTCGATCTTGCGCCCGATCTCAAGGCCGCGAACATCGACGGGCCCCAGTTCGAGGTTTCGCTCCTCAACCTCGTGGTCAACGCCCGCGACGCGATGCCGGACGGCGGCAGGCTCTCGATCTCGACGCGCAACGTCAGCTCAGGCGGCAGCGGCAATGCCTGGGTGGAGGCGACGCCGGGCGAGTACGTGGCCATCACGGTCGCGGATACGGGACAGGGGATGCCGCCCGAGATCCTCACGCGGGTCTTCGAGCCCTTCTTCACCACCAAGGAGGTGGGCAAGGGAACCGGGCTCGGCCTGAGCCAGGTCTATGGCTTCGTGAGCCAGTCGGGCGGGCATGTGGACATCGACAGCATCCCGGGCCAGGGCACGCGGATCATGCTTCTGCTCCCGGCTCAGGACGGCGACGAGGAGAAGGGCGAGGATTCCGAGGAGGAGCGGCAGATCCGCCAGAGCGCCGGGACCGTGCTGATCGTCGAGGACGAGCCCGAGGTGCTCGACATCGCCGTCGAGATCTTCGAAAGCCTGGGATACGACGTGCTCACCGCCGGGGACGCCCCGAGCGCCCTGGACGTGCTCAGGCGCGACGTGGACATCGACGTGCTGTTCTCGGACGTGGTGATGCCGCGCGGGATGAACGGCCTCGATCTCGCCAAGGAGTCCCGGCGCCTGCGGCCCGACATCCGCATCCTGCTCGCCTCCGGCTACCCCATGTCGACCTTGCCCTTCCAGGGTATGCCGGACGGGACCTCCTTCATCAGCAAGCCGTATCGCTGGACGGAGCTGGCCGACAAGCTCAGGAGCCTGCGGCGGGTCTCGTGATCCATGGCGGCGCGTGATGGCGGCGTGCTGGAAGATTGATTGGTCAGGCGCCCGGGATTGCGCTTAGCTGGCCCGCGACATTCGACGGGCCAGCCATGTATCAGCCGCCGCATTTCCGCGAAGACCGCCTCGAGGTTCAGCACGCGCTCATCCGGGCCCATCCGCTCGGCATGTTCGTGACGATGGGACGCTCGGGCCTTCTCGCGAACCCCATCCCCTTCGTCCTCGACGAAGCCGCGTCTCCTCTGGGGACGCTGAAGGCCCATCTCTCCCGGGCCAATCCCCAGTGGCAGGACTTCGATCCGGGCCAGGAGGCCCTGGTCGTCTTCCAGGGGACCGAGGCCTACGTCACGCCTTCCTGGTACGAGACGAAGCGGGAGACCGGAAAGGTGGTGCCGACCTGGAACTACGCCGTCGTGCAGGCCCGGGGCCGGATGAAGGCGATCGAGGATCCCGCATGGCTGATGCGCCAGGTCGGCGAGATGACTGGGCAGCAGGAGGCGGCGCATCCCGAGCCCTGGGCCGTGAGCGATGCCCCGTCCGCCTTCGTCGCAGCGCAGCTCAAGGGCATCGTCGGCATCGAGGTCGAGATCGCCCGGATCGAAGGCAAATGGAAGGTGAGCCAGAACCGCCCCGACGCCGACCGCCGGGGCGTGGCCGAGGGCCTTCGCGCCCTGTCGGACGACGAGCCTCGGCGGATGGCCGAGATGGTGGAGGCGAAGGGCGCGCCTGGGACGTGAGCGGCGCATTCGGGCCGCAGCGGAGCTCCCCGCCCGACGGATGCCGGGCTTGGTAAGGCTCACGCGGATGGCGCCGCGCTGCTCTCCTCCCCGCGGACCTCGGCCTGCCAGTCGACATCTCGCACCGGTGGCGCAACCGGACTCTCCTCCCCCTTGTGAGGAGGAGTTGGAGGTGGGGGTGTGGGCGCCACACCTTCATAGGCTATCGCTCACACCCCCACCCTGGCCCTCCCCACAAAGGGGAGGGAATGGCGGTGTGCCACCACAGCCTCATCCACGATAGCCTCTCACCAACTCCCAACCTCATCCTGAGGAGCGGCGAAGCCGCGTCTCGAAGGAGGGTCCAGTCCGCTCCGGACATGCCCCACCCTTCGAGACAGTCGCGCGCGATCTCCTCAGGATGAGGGCTGCGGGAGAGGCCGGACGAACAGCGGCGACAGGAACCCGACCACATCCCACTTCCCGACTCCGCGAGAGCCCGCTACACCAGCCTCATGACCGACGGACTGATCCTCCATCCCGACCACAAGGCCCGCTGCTGGTGGCCCGGCACCGACCCGCTCTATGTCGCCTATCACGACACGGAATGGGGCGTGCCGGAGTTCGACGACCGGGCCCTGTTCGAGAAGCTCATTCTCGACGGCTTTCAGGCCGGGCTGTCCTGGATCACGATCCTGCGCAAGCGCGACAACTTCCGGCAGGCCTTCGCGGGTTTCGATCCGGCGGTCATCGCCCGGTTCGATCAGGCCCAGGTCGAGGCGCTGATGCTCGATCCCGGCATCGTGCGCAACCGCGCCAAGATCGAGAGCACCGTGGCGAGCGCGCGGGCCTGGCTCGCCATCCAGGAGCGGGGCGGCTTCTCGCGCTTCCTGTGGGATTTCGTGGACGGGCGGCCGGTTCAGACCCATGCCCGCACGCGCGCCGACATCCCCACCGAAACCGAGGTGTCCCGGCGCATCTCGAAGGCGCTCAAGGCCGAGGGCTTCAATTTCGTCGGCCCCACAATCGTCTATGCCTTCATGCAGGCGGTCGGCATGGTAAACGACCATCTCACCGGCTGCTTCCGCCATGCGGAATGCGCGGCGCTGGCCGAGACGCGCTGATGACGAAGGAACCCCGCGTCTGGCAGCGGATGCTTTCGGGCAGACGCCTCGATCTCCTGAACCCCTCGCCCCTCGACGTGGAGCTCGACGACATCGCCCACGGCCTCGCCCGCGTCGCCCGCTGGAACGGCCAGACGGTGGGCGACCACATCTTCTCCGTGGCGCAGCACAGCCTGCTGGTGGAGGCGATCGCCGAACACCTGAACCCGGAGATGTCGCGCGCCTGGCGGCTCGCGGTGCTGCTGCACGACGCGCCGGAATACGTGATCGGCGACATCATCTCGCCCTTCAAGGCGGTGATCGGCGATGCCTACAAGGTGATCGAAGAGCGGCTCCTCGCCGCGATCCACCTCCATTTCGGCCTGAGCCCCGAGCCTGCCATTCTCCTGAAGCGCTTCATCAAGCGCGCGGACAGGCAGGCCGCCTATCTTGAGGCGACCCACCTGGCGGGTTTCGCGCGGGAGGAGGCGATCAGGATCTTCGGCCGGCCCGAGCCCCTGCCCCGCTCCGTCGCCGCCCTGGTGGAGCCCTGGCCTATTGAAGTGGCTCAGCGGCGCTACCACGAGAGAGTCGCGGTTTTGCACGCGGATTCTTCCGGCTGAACATCATCATCTGGATCTCGCCGCCCGGGTCGACCTGCAGGTCGGCATCCGCCAGGCGCAGATCGTCCACAAGATGGAGAAACGCGAGCAGCTTCGCCCGGGTCTCGTCGGGCAGCCGCAGCACGCGGTTGATGAGTTCGGAACGAAGCACGGACACCACCCTGTCTTTCTTTCCGGTACAAGACGCACGCGGTCGCCAAGGCCATCTATCTCGGCCTGATCGACGTGTAGAATGCTGTGCTCCCCCATCTCCGGGGAGAGGTCGGTGTGGAGCGGGATGCCCTAGTGTTGTGACTCTAACGCTTGTTTCGCACGGGCGATCTTTTCCAGGATCGCTGAGGCCGGGGCTGTCCAGACAAAGGGTTTCGGGTCAGCATTGTGGTGCTCCAGGTAGTCCATGATCGCGCTC
>NZ_JBHSBQ010000103.1:0-12532 GCF_042650665.1 Microvirga sp. GCM10011540
CATCCGGGCCCGCGGCATGTGAACGGCCGCATCAGAGGCCGCACACATGTCAGACCCTGACCACGCGCTGCATCAAACCTGAAAATTCTTCTTGCGTCACACGGGGCGTCCACACATGCCGCAAACCAACTGGTAACTCAGTTCGGTATACGCCTCCGGGGGCTCCGGAGGTGAATGATGTTCAAGGGCAGGCATTTTGATCGGTCGGTAATCCTGCTGTGCGTGCGGTGGTATCTGGCTTACAATCTCAGCCTCCGGAACTTGGAGGAGATGATGGCCGAGCGAGGCATCTCCGTCGACCACGCGACGGTGCATCGCTGGGTCGTCCGCTACTCTCCCGAACTGCTCGACCGCTTCAATCGCCGGAAGCGACCCGTCAGCCGGAAATGGCATTTGGATGAGACATACATCAAAGTCCGCGGGCGGTGGATGTATCTCTACCGCGCCATCGACAGCAACGGCGACACCGTCGAGTTCTGGTTCAGCGAGCGGCGCAACCTGGCAGCGGCCAAACGGTTCCTGCGCAGGGCCCTCAAGCGTCATGGTCGGCCTGAGCGGATTGTTATCGACGGGAGCCAGACGAACAGAGAAGCCATTCTATCCTGCGATACGACAAACCGGCTGCAGGGCCGATCACGACGGCGGCTCAAGCCGATCCGCATCCGGCAAAGTGCCTACTTGAATAATCGTATTGAGCAGGATCATCGGGCCATCAAGCGGCGGGTTCGCTCGATGATGGGGTTAAAGTCCATGAGTAGCGCTCGCGCGATCCTGGGCGGCATCGAAATGGTGCACATAATCCGAAAGGGACAGGCGAAATACGCCTGCGCTCAGCAACCTTTGCTCGCCGAGCAGTTCGAGCGGATCGCCGCATAAGCGAATACTAACCGCGCTCAGATCTTTCCGTCCGCAGTCAGAAGTTGCGACAGAGCCAGCCTTCCACGTAGGTCATTGAATGTCTCCCTTGGTGTGCCCTTCACAGTGAGGGCAGACCGAACTTGACGAAAACGTTGATATCAACATAATAGGTTCATGTCAAACAGCCGCGCCGTTCGCTTCGAGACCACCCTTCTGGTCCGCGACACCTGCCTGTGCCTACATGCCCAACGTGCCGCGCGGGCTCTGGCCCGGCGCTTCGATGAGGCTCTGCGGCCTGTCGGGCTCACCAACGGACAGTTCTCCCTAATGATGTCCCTGAACCGGCCTAAGCCTGCCACCATGGGATCAGTGGCGCTGCTGCTTGCGATGGATCGCACGACCCTCACGGCCGCGCTCAAGCCACTGGAGCGACGTGGTCTTGTGGAAGTAAGGCCCCACCCGAATGACCGGCGCAGCCGTCTAATCACCCTCACACCTGACGGACTAAGCCTTCTGGCCAGGGCTGTGCCGATCTGGGAGAGCACGCATCATGCAGTTGAAGCCTCGACGGGCGGGGAGGGTGATCGTCTGAGAGAGCATCTCCGGGCCTTGTCGTGAGGCGCTGGTGCATGGAGTTTGCACGCAAACCAGGGGGCGCAGGATCTATTGGGGATCAGCCGGACCCTATGCTCGAGCCGGCCGATCTCGCGTGCCCAGCGATGCGAGCTGGCGCAGGCCTTCATGGCCACCGTGCAGAATGGCTAGACTGCCAAGAAGGTAAGAACCAGGTGCCGCCACAACTTTCTACCGAAAAGGACCGCTCCCGATGCATCGGCTCCTTGGACCTGGAACACGTTCTTCGCCAGATCCAACCCGACGGCTACGGCGACCAGGTGCGCTTCTCCTGGCAACTGGGCCCCGAGGCCAGCGATGGCCCGATCAAGGGTACGGACTTTGCCACGATCGAGAACGGTCGCCTCAAAACTGTGGTCGGCTTCCTCGACCAGGTGCCCGCAACGGCCTGAACCAAGCGTAACTGCCTCATAACGGCGGAGACCGAGCCAATGAATGCCTCGATCAGAGACGCTAACATCCTGGTCCCGAATACCATTATGACTGCACAAGGTGCCTCATTGTTCTACAGGGACCGGAGTACGGGCGACCCGATCCTGTTCCCGGCGGGCTAGGCGCTCGCCTCGGACATGTGGGCCTATCAGATGAACCCTCTGTCGCGGCAAGGCTTCCGCTGCATCGCCTATGACCGACGCTCACATGGCCGATCGAGCGATCCGGGCAGGGGCTACGACTACGATACCTTGCGGACGATCTCGCGGAAGTCATCGAGGCTCTGGAGCTGGAGAGCGTCACTCTCGTGGGACATTCCTTCGCCAGCGGCGGGATCGTCCGCTACCTGACGCGGCATGGTTCGGGCCGGATTGCCCGGGTGTTGCTGATCGCTCCGGCGGCGATCCCATTCCTGCTGAGGACCGATGACAACCCAACTGGGGTACCTGGATCGGTGTTCGAGCAGGCACGAGGCGTCATCCTGGGTAATTTTGCCGGGTGGATAGAGGCCAATGCCGAGCCGTACTTCGGCCCCGGCACATCGCCGTTCATGATCGACTGGACCGTCGGATGATGACCCAGACCTCGCTGTTGGCGGCTGGCGAACTGAACCGGATCCAGGTGACCACCGACCTCAGGCCTGAGCTCGCACGGTTGGATGTGCCGGTGCTCATCATCCATGGCGACAGTGATGCCTCTGCCCCGCTCGAACTGACCGGGCGTCCGGCGGCTTCCCTAATCTGGGGAGCCCGCCTTGTGGTGTATGTGGGAGGCCCGCACAGGCTCTACTTCACACACAGGGAGCGCCTGAACCGAAATGTCGTCGAATTCATCCTCGATGGCGGGTGACACCAATCACGCATCCTTCCTGTCGACTCGTCCGCGGTGCTGTATGGCTCCTCAGATGCCGGAACCAAAGTGTATCAGGCAGTCGGCCTGCTGGACACACCTGCGCGGGAGAGCATGATACTTCTACGTACTCCGGTAGCGTTCAATCAGGAGCAGATCTTGCGGTGATCCGTTGTTCGGCGGCGCCCGGTTTAAATGTTTTCACCCGGATAAATTGACCCTGGATTTTCATCCGGGTATAAACATACCGGTGAATATGAGGAATGAGAGGATTAGGGCAATGCAAAGCTGGGCTGCATTTCAGGGTGAGCGCTGTCTTTTGGCCGGAAGCCCAAGGGAGGTCGCAGCTGCAGTTAAGCTCGCGAGTGACTTAGACGATTCACGTCCGATCCTAATCTTCGACAATGCGACCGGACGTCAGATCGATATCGACTTGCGCGGCAGCCTCACTGATATGCTGTCCCGGTTGCCGGACTCCGATGCCGAGGCCGAGGTCGAGCCACCACAATCGCGAGGTCCAGGCCGCCCTAAGCTCGGGGTCGTGGCCCGCGAGGTCACCCTTCTGCCGCGGCACTGGGAGTGGCTCAGTGCACAACCGGGCGGGGCGTCCGTGGCGCTAAGAAAGCTCGTTGATGCTGCGCGCGGCGTGAATGCAGCGCATGATCGGGCGCGACGCGCCCGCGAAGTGACAGACCAATTCATGGCCGTATTAGCCGGAAACCAACCCGGCTATGAGGAAGCGGCTCGAGCCCTGTATGCGGGGGACAGATCTGCGTTCAGACAGCAGATCGAGTCGTGGCCGCCGGATGTTCGGCGCCACGTTCTGCATTTGGCGCGCGATGCATTCGACCCCAACGGCGCACTCGGTACCTGATTTAGGCTGTAACGCAAAGTCTTGAAATCTCCATCTGAAGCGCGAGCGGCTTCTGTCTCAAACCTTGCTGCGGCCCAGAAAAGAAAATCAAACCATTCGGATCTTCTACCATGTGTAAAGCACTTTGGTCGTACAGCGCCGTTGAGCTCGCGGAGATGATCGCTGACGGCTGTGCGACGGCACGCGACGTTGTCCAGGTTCACCTTGATCGCATTGCCCACATCAATCCCCGCGTGCATGAGATCCAGGTCCGATGTCGCTCCCTCATAGAGAAGAGGAAAACGTTCGGATAGGAGCCTGGCGATACTTTTCGGGTTTGGGAAGCCTGGGCCCCTGATCACCCATCCGATGCAGCGGCAGTAAACCAATCTTAACCGTGCGTATGTTCTTAAAATGTTCTAGACTTCCATGAAGCGCACTTCCAGGCAGATTCCCCGTCCGCAGTCTCTACCCTTTCCACATACTCGAGTCTTCATTGATCCATTCCGATACCTGACCAATGCGGCCAGTTCCCAATTCAGCCGATGCTTCGGGCGAGGCATCCGTTCTCCGCCTGTGCCGAACAGTCGGTGACAAGCAGGCCGAGCCTTACCAGGCCCGGATCATGTCGTCGCTTCGCGAGGCGATCCGGCGTGGTCGTTCCGGGGCGGTGTTGGCTCCGACAGGCAGCGGCAAGAGCCTAAAAGCTGCGGCAGCGGCCGAGGATGCCTTTGATCTCGGCAAACCCATTCTGATCCTGCATCCGGACGTCAGCCTGCTTCGGCAGAACTATGCCCAGCTGCAAGCGATCCCCTCGTTGAGGAAAGCGCGACTGGCCTTCTTTGTCGCCAAATCCGAGGTAATCGGCGACGAGCCGATGGTGCGAAACAGCCTCGATGCCGACGTGATCATGGCGACGAACATGTCGCTGGTGAACAAGCTCGATGACGAGAGCTTCCTGCGCGGACTTGACGAGTTCGGCAGGCGAGGGGGCATCGCCCTGATCGACGAAGGGCACAAGGCCGCGGCCGAGCAACTCTCGAAGATTCTCCAGCGGATCGCGCGGGCGGGTGGTTCAGGGATCGTGTTGACGGCCACCCCGTTCAGAACGGACGGACAGGATCCGCTGGATCCCTTCGGCGCAAGCATCGAGCACGACCTGATCGACGTCGCCACCTATGACGAGGTCCTGGCGACCGGCCGGACAGTACGAACCCAGTTCGACATCGCCACGGGCGAGTTCGAGCGCCATCTCGGCGCCGACGCGGTCCGGCTGATCGAGACGGCGTTCCTGGCGCTGCTCGCCGAGAACAAGTCTGTCGACCAGGCCTCTCAGCAGGCCTTCTCACGCTTCTTTAAGCCGGATGCCAGCGAAGGCGACAGCGCCATAGCCAACCTCATCGTGTCGGCCCTGGTGAGGATCTGGTCCAGGCGCGCGGCGAAGGCAGGCCTGGCCATGATCCATTGCGACTGCGTGGAGTTCGCAAAAGCCCTCTCCGAAGCTCTGGCAACTGAGCGGCTGTCGGAGGAGCATCCCCGTGCTGGCGAGCACCCGCGGGTTGCCTTTGTAGTCGCCGGAGAGATCCGGGTGTGGCACCACGGGAAAGAAACGGGTCTGGGTCTGGCCGACCGACCTGGCAAGAAGATCAAACGCGACGATCTCCTGGATGCAGCGCGAGCCGGGAAGTTCGAAATCCTCGTCAACGTGAATGCCCTCGGCGTCGGAACGGACATTCCTCAGACCGACCTCAATATCCTGGCGTGTCAGGAGCGCTCCATCGGTCCGCTCAAGCAGATCAGCGGCCGCGGCGAGCGGGCCCACAAAGAGACCCAAAAGACGCACCAGGTCTTCGTCGATGTCGGCAACTCGATCCTCCGGATCTTCAACGACATCGATGCCATGCGCCGCAACGACCCGGAGCGGTGCCGCCGCCAAGTGCGTGGGTTGGCCGCTCCCATCCGGGAGCAGTTCGAGTCCTGGTTCGACAAGGATCCGACCCTCCGGACCCAGATTGAGGAGCGTCAGCGTCAGATCCGGCTGCGGCTCGGTGAACCCGAGCGGGAACAGTATGACGATCCGCTCGACCCCACCATGGCCTGGGGCGAGGATGATACGCTACCAGTCCCGAAGCCCTTTGCCGCCGGCATAATGGCGGCCGGAATGCGCCGGTACGATTCCGAGACCAGGAAGTTCTCCAGCCGCCTTGCCCTGTTCTGCGACCTTTATCAGTCGGGCATCTATGGACCGGAGGCCGCGGAGAATCTCCCGCGCTATCTGGTAGCGACCCATGATGAGAAGACCGGTACTCAGCAGGCGTTCTTGTGCTCCACGCTCGACGTCGCCCGCAAGTACGCCGCCTTCGTCGGGATCCGCTATGATGGCGAATACGAAGACAGCCTACCGAGTGACAAGCAACGGCGCTTTCTTGCCAATCTGCAGAAGGAGAAGCCGCAGGCTCAGGACTGGCTCATGCCCTTTGCCGAGGCGAGGAGCACGACCCAAATCGCGTGCGGGATCGACCTGCTCAAGGACAGGGCCAGTTTGCTCGTGAGGTTGCTTGCCATGGGCGCCACTCGTCTGGTCGAGCGTGCCACTGGAGCTCACAGCCTACCGCCAAAGCTGCGTTCGATCATTCTCGACCGGCCGAACCAGATCACCCCTCATCGACGCGACCTTCTTGGCGCCTATTGCCGTCTGCGCCACCGACTCGCCGAGATCTCGCCCTATGGGTTCGACCGTAAGGCGGCACCGTTCTCGATTACGACCTATGATCCAAGTGTCCTGCCTGAGATCCGCAGTGTAGTCGCCAACACCGGCTTCGGGTTCTTCGTGATCGAGGACCCGGACAAGGAAGAGGCTCTGAAGCCCCGCTTGGCTGAGGGGCTGATGAATGCCAGCATCGTGGCGGTCGGCCCGAAGGGGCCGACAGATGCATGGATCCGGCAGAAGGCCGGGTTCATCCGCCATGATGATGCCGCCCGCATGCGTGAGCGCAGCTTCAAACTGGCTCTCGAGGATCTGTGCGACGCCGGAAGGATCTCCCGGCAGAATACCATCGCGATTACCCTTACCCGTCTCGAGTATGTTGAGATCGCAAGCGCCAGGCCCGGTCGGGAGCTGACCCGCGCCATGGCCGATGTGGTAAAGAACCTCATGATCCTGCGGGGCGAGGATGGCCAAGTGCCAGCCGATGGCGCTCATGTGGATGCCGCCCGCACGGCAATCGCCGGTAATCACCCAAAAGTCGCGATTGAGTTCCCCGTCGCGCGACTGTGCGCCCGCTATGCGCAGCAGACAGTTCCGATTCAGAAGAGGGTCCTCAAGTCGCTCGAACGCGCTTCAACCTTTAAGAAAAATCGTGATGCTTACCTGAGGGCTCATCAGCAGGCGCAAGTCAGTGGACTTAGAGCCGCCGCACGGTAACAGTGCGGTTGCTGTAAAATCCGCTGTGCATTGAGTCATCATGATCTTGGCAAATCACGATTTCCTTGGATTATGGGGGCGGGGGTACTGACTTTTGCCCGATTTGGATGGCGTCGGGGGCCTGTCACGACAGGCCCTTACCTGTCGGGCCGAACTGATCTTGATGGAGTGTGCCTCATTGACGACCCTGAAGGAGTTCGAGCTGGCGCTGCGCGAGCAGGGCATGCACATGGCTCTGGCGATCCTGGAGAAACTCAAGGAGCGGGACCGGGCCAATCGGACGATCCGGCCGGCGCGGCGGATTGCGGGCAAGAAGATGACGCCTGAGCTCGCCCGACGCATCATTGAGCTCAACCAGACCACCGATATGACCCAGCAGGAAATCGCGTTCCAGCTGGGGGTCAATCAGGGGCGAGTAAACGAAGTGCTCAAGCGCGGGAAGTGGCTCGACGATAATCCGACATCCGAAGAAGCCGTTGCGCGCGACAAGGCCAAGGTTCGGATTGAGAAGGCCAATTCGGAGAGCGCTCCGGTCAGCCGGCGTAAAGCGGGTGCTCCTGCGGAAGAGGCTCGGCCTCGTCCAAAGCCGAAGCCTAGGAATCCGGCTCAGTTGTCGATTGAAGACTTCATCGCGTCGACAGGAGCCGATCAATAGATGTGCCTCGGTCGGAGCACAGGGTTCCAGTCGGTTAGATCCATTCCATACGGACTGTTATCGGAATTGTGCCGAACCTCATGGGGTGTTGAAGCTCGTGGACAGCATTCCAGCTGATCAACTCACCCGTGAGAAAATGAGGGTATCGCGCAAACACGAGGGATCATCAGCCGCAACTGTGTTATGCACAAGTCGTCCATCGAGTTGATAGTTCAACCGGCGAGCAATCGCGTGGCTCCGCTCGTTCAAAGCGTCAGATCGGATTTCAATTCGCCGGAACCCTAAGGTGTTGAGCCCGAGCTCAGTCAGAGCCTCAACTGCTTCCGTCATATAGCCCTGCCTTGCGTGACGGGTGTCGGCCTAGTAGCCGATTTCGGCTTTGGGAACGCGTCAATCCAGGGCGTGGAAACCCGTGCTGCCCAGCAGTGTCTCTTGGGTGGCATCAAAGATCAGGTAACGCAGTTCCTGGCGCATAAGGAACCGACTGGCTGCTTGCCGGAGGCTGGCTTCGTATCCCTCCACATCAAGAGGCTTTTGAACCCAGGTCAGCCATGGTTGCAGTTCAGGCAAGGAAGCTTGGATAGCCTCGTGCAAACGCGCACCATCGACATAGCGCGGACAGCGCAACATAAGGCGCGGCGTTCTGATTTCTGTTGGGACCTCACGAAGCTCAGGAGGCAATGACATAACTCACCACAACGGGATCTCAGGGAATGCAGATCCTGAATCAAGCAAAAAGGCCTAATTCCATAAAGCGTCTTCAGTGAAATTCGCGGACTTTTTCCCGCACGCGCAAGGCCAGCCTCGCCGCGCAACCTATCGGAGCTGCGCGGTGAGCATCCAGTAGGGCTATGCGGGCCGCAATCTCAGGGCAAGGTGCTCTTCATTGCAGTAGCGTCCCCCAATTTTGAGCGCTTGAGCCTCAAGGCCAAAGGGCAGGAAGCCAAGGCCGTAGTACAGCTTCCGAGCCGCCAGACGACGCTCCGCAAGGGCGGACACATGCGTGGTGTGGTCGGTATTGCCTTGGGGCAGTTCACGGATTTCAAACCGAGCGGCACCTTGACGGTCGTTGATCTGCTCCGCGACCGCCTGGCACCTCCGAACGTGCCAATCCTTTGAGGTTTGCCGTTAGGTCACGGAAAAGGCTCGTAACGGGTGCCGCTTGGCCGTCATAGAGTGCTTTATGCCCGTCAGCGTGAGATAAGGGTCTACAGGGGGTGGTCTAAGTCCCCGATGAAAAGCTCTCAGCGCATCGCGCAGACATGCCGATGACCCTGCGAGACGGTAAGGGACACGCATGTGGACGACATTACTCACTTCTACGAGCTTGAAACATCCCTCCTACGACCGGAGGTTCGCGCCTCGCGAGACGCCCTGTCAAAGCTTTTGGCTAACGACTTTGTGGAGTTCGGCAGCTCTGGTCGGGTTTATGACAGGGACCAGGTCATTGAGGGGCTAAATCAGGAGAGCTCATATCCGGCGCCGGGGCGAATGACGTACGAGTTCTCTGTACGTCGGCTCAGCGAAGTGGTTGCCCTTGTCACCTACAGGGTAAGTCGCCGGATGCCGGATGGTGAGGAGTTCCAGACTCGTCGAAGTTCAATCTGGCAGCTGATCGGGGGCCGATGGCAGATGGTGTTCCATCAGGGAACGCCTGTACATTCTCTTGAGGCGGTCGCATAACGCTATGGCTCCTCTACTTGTCGCAGCCTTCCAGCGCCGGCTGCTTTTTGATGATGTGTGGAGTTTTAGTCCGGCTCATGAAGGACCTGGAAGGGCTGCGATACACCGCTATCTCCTGTCTTGCCTTGCGCGGCCCCTACCGCAATCCAGAGCGGAAGGTGGTCCGTGGCCGTCCCGACTAGCACACCGAGCGCAATGCCGATCGCGACGCTATAGCCAGTAACAGAATCTCGCTTCATGGACCGGACGCTGCAGGGCCCAATTGACGAAATGATGGCAGGCCGGAATCGCCTTGGCGTCTGGCCCGTCCCATGCCCGAGGCCTATTCCTGCTCGCTGCCACGAAGTGGCCGTCGCGGAAGCAAGCATAGGCTTCAGCTGGGTCCACCTTAAGCCAACAGAGGACAACGGTTCCCCGAATGCCCCCGCGCACCTGATGGTCCTCATCGCGTATGAGCAGGGTCACGGGAACACGTGGTAAGTCGCCGGTTTGCTCAATCGTGTGAGCGCGCAGGCCACCACAAAACCACACCTAAGACGTGGGTTCGTTGCTGATGGAGGCTCGCGCTCTTTGGGAGAGCCCTTCGCCGCTAGGGCGACATGGCGACCTGCCGCGATATTCTTGGCGATGCATGAATTGTCAGAGCTATAGGCCAGGAGACCACGTTGTCAGCTGCAGCCGGCCTAGAGATGCTGGGACCGTTCGACGGTGAACTGCAATCCTTGGTCCGGACGAGCGTTTAAGGTGACGCAATGGCGAAAGTGACGCTTACCCTCTCTGCCCTGTACCTTGCCGTCATTGGCTTGGCTCTGATGTTCTTGCCCTTGCAATTTGGGACGGGCGCGGTGCCGAAAGATGCAGCGCCCGAATTGCTTGCGCTCCTACGTCTGCTAGGCGGACCGTTCCTTGGGATCGCCGTTCTGAACTGGCTGTCGAGGGATGTCGAGGCGTCGGCGTCCCGCCCGGTTGTGCTTGCAAATATCGTGGGATTCGGAGCTGTGGCAGCTAACGACATTTGGGGCGTCGCAAGCGGCGAGGCGCGGGACATCGCCAAGATATTTCTGGCTGTCCATCTGCTTTTCACCCTCGCGTTCTTGGCGGTGGCCTATTCCACGCGGCGCGTCCACCGCTAAGCAGAAGCGGTAGCCCGGCGGGAGAGCGTTCGTTCGCAACATGTCGGGGGATGAAAAAGAGATTACCCCTCTCCAGTAGTGTTTTGTAGCACCCCCCCGGCTTGCGGCAAGCCTCTGGTCATGCCCCATAAACGCTGCCCTCAACTTGCACTTGAGGGAGCAGTGAAGGTGCGTGTGCTATTGTAGACCTACAGGCCGCGCGGTGGCCACTGTCGCAATTTTTCTTTCCTATCGCTGGCTATGGCCCGCCCTGGTGAGAGAGGGCGACCTGAGATGTTCAAGGGCAGGCAATTTGATCTATCCGTCATGCTGCTGTGCGGGCGACGGCAAGTCCCGAGTATCGAGATACCGATGCGCGTGTACGTACAACTTGCCATCGGCGACTGCATGCGTAGGGTTGGCGATTTCGATGAGACGTCGGTAGGCACGCTCGTCCTGCCAGTGGCCTTCAATAAGATGACGAATCCAGCGGGACCAAGACCCAAATGTGGCCCGCAGCACCTCAAACACGGGAACAATTGCCTGCTGACCACCAGTGAGCCGCAACGAGAAGATATACATTTCACTGAGGCGCTTGATGGGATGGGCCGGCTTCATTCCCGCTGCCTTTGAGGCCACTGGCCGCGGCAGCAGGCGGCCGATGGTAAACTGAGAATGATAGGATTGCGCGACGATTTCGGCCCGTAGCGGGTCCCGCTCCCGGGCGCGGGGGATCTGACGGCCATTGCACCACAAAGTGCCGGGCAACAGGCCAAGGGCCGAACCCACGCCAACGCGGACCAGAAGGGTGTCGGGCTCATCGGCCGGATCACGTCGGCGCCAGCCCGCATCCGCCAGCAGGACTTCACATCCAACCACGATCACTGTACCGCGAGAGCCTCCCACCTTGCCGCAGGCGACGACCTCCCAGAGCCGGTTGTCATGCGGGCGCGATTCGAAGTGCAGAGAGGATGTCGTGGTCACGTCGGGCCAGGCTTTACAAGGGGCCATTCCTTTGACCTCTACTACCCTTAAGAGTGGTAAGTCGCGAGTCCCAAGAGAGCTCGCTTCGTTCGGAACCCAGAGCATTGTGCGGAAGCCGGATCCACTTTTCCGCACAATGCTCTCGTTCAGAGAGAAAGCATCGGACCCGCATGCCCTGTTTCACACGTCGAGAAGGTTGCGAGCCGGTACGGGTTAACAACTCCGTCGATGCTCCGCCGCTGAACCCGCAGTATTCCCAAATTCAGAGTTTGGGACCTTCCGCTGGTCTAATTCCAGAATGGTTAGCGGAACAATTGCAGTTGTTTGAGAGGTCGCCCCGGAAATCGAAATCATAGAGAGGTCAGGATTTCGCCGCCGACGGGCTGAGCCGGAGAAGCGTGATCAGCCGCTGGAGGCGAGAGGCAACACGGATCAGGCCTCATACCTGCGCTAAAAGTTTGGCAACATGCCTGCGCTTCGCCAGACCTAAGACCATGCTCCGAAACCTGAAACTTGGGGAGAATACGCCACGCTACCGCTGGGCACATTTGACAAGCTGGGCAGTTAAATGTTCATGTTTTGTTCGAAATATTGGAGGGTGCTCGCATGCGTAAGGGCTTTGGAACAGGGTCTGAGCCGTTCGTACGGATTGATGATGAGGAGGGGCGCCGACACCTCGTCAGGGTCAGCCATATCAACGCCTTGTCCGATACGGATCAGCTTCAAAACGAAACGTTCGTCAAGCTCGGCTTTCAGATCGTCCGGGTGCCGGAACCGCTCGACACACTTGTTGAGCGCGTGCTCGGGGAATCGAGGGCGCGGGATTGAAGCCGCATCGCCATACAGCCAATCGGGCAGGATACCGCCAATCAGCATACGTAACGCGGGGCCGCCACGGTTTTGTATGCCGTCACAACACCCCGTGGCCTGCCTCCACAAAAGTGGTCCTCCCTGATGTATGGCTTTCGAGCCGAATGGAGGACGAAAGAGAATGAGCAAGAAGAGACACACGGCCGAGGAGATTGTCGCCAAGTTGCGGCAAGTCGACG